>NZ_CP139793.1:0-427500 GCF_034421675.1 Hydrogenophaga sp. SNF1 | reverse complement strand
TTCCTCGACGCCGTGACCACGCGCATCGTGGAGCTCGACCGCGGGCGTCTGCAGAGCTACCCCGGCAACTTCGCGCAGTACCAGGTATTGAAGGAGGAGCAGTTGACCCAGGAGGCGGTGGTCAATGCCAAGGCCGACCGCCTGCTGGCGCAGGAAGAGGTCTGGATCCGCAAGGGCGTGGAGGCCCGCCGCACGCGCGCGCAAGGGCGCATCACGCGCCTGGAGCGCTTGCGTACGCAGCGCGCCGGACGGCGCGAGGCGCTGGGCCGGGTGAAGCTGGAGCTCGATGCTGGCGCGGCCAGCGGCAAGCTGGTGGCCGAACTGCTGGAGGTGAGCAAGGGATTCGACCAGCCCGACGGCCTGCGCAAGACCGTGGTGCGCGACTTCTCCACCACGATCCTGCGCGGCGACAAGGTGGGCGTGATCGGCCCCAATGGCGCGGGCAAGACCACTCTGCTCAAGCTCATCCTGGGCGAGCTGGCGCCCGATACGGGCAGCGTGCGCCAAGGCAGTCGCCTCACCGTGGCCTATTTCGACCAGATGCGCGAGCAGCTCAACCTGGACGCGACGCTGGAAGACTTCATCAGCCCCGGCAGCGAGTGGATCGAGATCAACGGCAAGCGCACGCACGTGAAGAGCTACCTGGGCGACTTTCTGTTCTCTCCCGCGCGCGCGCATTCGCCGGTGCGCACGCTGTCGGGCGGCGAGCGCAACCGCCTGCTGCTGGCGCGCCTGTTCGCGCGCCCGGCCAACGTACTGGTGCTGGACGAGCCCACCAACGACCTGGACATCGACACCCTGGAGCTGCTGGAAGACCTGCTGCAGCAATACGAGGGCACGGTGTTCCTGGTGAGCCACGACCGCCGCTTCCTCGA
This sequence comes from Hydrogenophaga sp. SNF1, assembly GCF_034421675.1. NCBI lineage: Bacteria > Pseudomonadati > Pseudomonadota > Betaproteobacteria > Burkholderiales > Comamonadaceae > Hydrogenophaga > Hydrogenophaga sp. SNF1. The sequence goes on along the minus strand of NZ_CP139793.1, from coordinate 426,625 downwards.
CAACGTGGTGACCAGCACCTTGGTGGCCGAAGGCGAGGGACGCTGGCGCGAGTACGTGGGCGACGTGCAGGACTGGCTGACCCAGTCGGCGCGCGCCGCCCCGCCCGCGCCCCCACCCGCCGTCGCCACGGCCAAGCCCGCGCCCGCGGCGCCCCCGGCGGCCGACGCCCCCCGCCGCAAGCTCAGCTACAAGGAACAGCGCGAACTGGAGTCGCTGCCTTCGCAGATCGCCGCGCTCGAGGCCGAGCAGGCCGCGCTGTCGGCTGAGCTGGGTGACGGCAGCCTGTACGGCACCCACCCCGCGCGCGCGGCCGAAGTGGCGCAGCGCCTGGTGGCAGTGGAAGAAGAATGGATGGCCGCACTGGAGCGCCAGGAGGCGCTGGGCGCGCGCTGACGCCAGGGGCACGGGCGCCGCGCCCGCGCCTTACGCGCCCGCCCTGGCCGCGGCCACGCGGCGCGAGAACGTGCGCCAGAACGCCGCCTCCTGCGTGGTGGCGAAGTTGATGCGCATGAGCGTGCTGGGCGTGCGCGCGGCGTGGAACAGGGCGCCCGGCGCGATCAGGTAGCCATCGTCCAGCAGGCGCTGGGCCAGCGCGTCGGTGTCCACACCGGTGTCGACCCAGCCGAACAGGCCCGACGGCTCGGCCGCGAAGCGGCAGCCCGCGCCCAGCGCCAGTTTCACGCTGCGCGTGCGGGCGGCGTCCAGGCGGGTGCGCACGCGCTCGGCGTGGCGGCGCAGCTGCCCTTGCTCAATGCAGTAGGCCAGGGCCTTTTCCAACAGGGCCGGCGTGGTCAGCGTGCTCAGCAGCTTGGTGTCGAGCAGGGGCTCAACCAGGCCGGGCGGCGCGGCCAGGAAGCCGATGCGCCAGTTCGGCGCCAGGATTTTCGCGAAGCCGCTGACGTAGATGGTGCGCTGCAGGCCGTCGAGCGCGCTGAGGCGCGTGGCGTGCTCGGGCGCCAGGTGGCTGTAGGTGTCGTCCTCGGCGATGTGGAAGTTCAGGCGCTGCGCGAGCTGCAGCAGGCGGTGCGCCGCGCCGGGCGACAGGCTGTAGCCGGTGGGGTTGTGCAGCACGCTCACGCTGACGAACAGCTTGGGCCGGTGCGCCTCGGCCAGGCGCTCCATCACCGCCAGGTCGGGCCCGTCGGGGCCCCGCGGCACGGTGAGCACCCGCATGCCCAGCGCCGCCAGGCGCGCGAACTCCACCGCCCAGCCCGGCTCTTCCACCATCACCGGGTCGCCGGGTCGCAGCAGCGTGCGGCTGACGATGTCGAGCGCGTGCGTCGCGCCGACCGTGGTGACGATCTGCGCCGGGTCGACGTGCACGTTGATGCCGGCCAGCTTTTGCGCCAGCACGCGGCGCAGGCCCTCGTCGCCGCGCGGCTCGCCGTAGCTGAGCGAGGTTTCGTTGAGCGCGCGCACCGAGGCCACACGGCGCACGGCCGCCGGCATGAAGGTCGACTCCAGCCAGTCGGGCGGGAACACCCCCATGCCGGGCTGCGGCTTGTCGCTCACCTGGTGGAACATGCCGCGGATGAGGGCCGTCGCGTTGATGGGGCTCTGCGCCGGCGGCAGCGGCGCGGCGCTGCGCGACTCGGCGCGCGGCGTGAGCGGCTCGCGCACGAAGAAGCCTCGCTGGCGCTGCGCCTGCACCAGGCCCTGCGCGAGCAGCAGGTCGTAGGCCGCCACCACGGTGGAGGGGCTGACGCCGTGCAGGCGGGCGCAGGCCCGCACCGAGGGCAGGCGCGCGCCCGGCGCAAGCAGCCGCTGGCGGATGCGATCGGCGTAGCGCTCGGCCAACTGCTCCGTGAGCGACTGGTTCGCGGTCTTCATCAACATGGGGCGGCCCTTGTGTGTATTGCCAGTCAGGCCCATACAGTGCGCGAACTGAACGGGCAAACTGTATTGGCTCTGTATTGATGTCAAAGGGTACATTGACCGTTCGCCGAGCGCCAGCCCCCACCCTACCGCCCGACCGACCCGCCCCATGTCCGCGACCGAACTGACCGCCCTGCTGATCTTCTGCACCGCGATGAGCTTTTCGCCGGGGCCCAACACCACGCTGTCCACCGCCCTGGCGGCCAACTTCGGCCTGCGGCGCGCCCTGCGCTTCTGCCTGGCCGTGCCCACGGGCTGGATCCTGCTCATGCTGGCCAGCGGCCTGGGCATGGGCGCGCTGATCACTGGCGTGCCGGCGCTGCGCTGGGCCGTGAAGCTGGTGGGCGTGGCCTACATGCTCTGGCTGGCCTGGATGCTGGCGCGCACGGCGCGCCTGTCGCAGGCCGACCCGGCCCGCCTGCAGGTGGGCTTCTGGCAGGGCGTGGGGCTGCAGTTCATCAACATCAAAGCCTGGATGCTCGCGCTCACGCTCAGCGCGGGCTGGGTGATCAGCAGCGCGGGCGCACCCGCGCCCAACCCGGGCGAGCGGCTGCTCATCGTCTGCGGGGTGATGCTGTTCTTCGCCTTCACCAGCAACTTCCTCTACGCCCTGATCGGCTCGCTGCTGCGCGACTGGCTCGCGCAGGGCGGGCGCCTGTTGTGGTTCAACCGCGTGCTGGCCGGCGTGCTCGTGGCCACTGCCCTGTGGATGCTCACCGTATGAACAGCGACGAACGACGCGGCTGGCTGCTGGGCCTGCTCGGCGTGGCGGTCTTCGGCCTGACGCTGCCGATGACGCGCCTGGCCACGGGCAGCCTGGACGCGCCGCAGCTCTCGCCCTGGTTCGTCACCTGGGCGCGCGCGGCCATCGCCGGCGGGCTGTCGCTGGCCTGGCTGTGGGCCACGCGCGCGCCCAGGCCCCGCCCCGAGCACCGCCGCCCGCTGGCCCTGGCGGTGCTGGGCAACGTGATCGGTTTTCCCTTGTTGCTGGGCTGGGCGCTGCGCCACGTGACGGCCAGCCACGCCGCCGTGTTCACCGCCCTGCTGCCACTGGCCACCGCGGCCATGGCGGCCTGGTTGATGCACCAGCGCGCGCGCCTGGGTTTCTGGCTGTTCGCCGGCCTGGGCAGCGCACTGGTGGTGGCCTACAGCCTGCTGCGCGCGCACCAGGCGGGGCACGGCTTCGGCCTCAGTTGGGCCGACACGCTGCTGGTCGGCGCCGTGCTGGCCGCGGCGCTGGGCTATGTGGGCGGCACGCAGGTCACGCCCGCCCTGGGCGCCGAGCGCGTCATCAGCTGGGTCTGCGCGCTCGCGCTGCCGATCACCCTGCCGGCCGCGCTGCTCACCTGGCCCGAGCGCGGGGTGAACCCCAGCGCCTGGCTCGGCCTGGCCTACGTGGCGGTGTTCTCCATGTGGGCCGGCTTCTTTGCCTGGTTCCGCGGGCTCTCGCTGGGCGGGCCGCTGCGCGTGAGCCAGTTGCAATTGCTGCAGCCCTTCATCAGCATCGCCGCTGCGGTGCCCCTGCTGGGCGAGCGCCTGGACGCGCTCACCCTGGTGTTTGCGCTGGCCGTGGTGGCCAGCGTGTTCGCCGGCCGGCGCTTCGGCGCCGCGCCGCCCGCCCCCTCCCCGTCCCTCCACAAGGCCTCCACATGAGCTCCGCCACCCCCTGGACCCTGGCCCGCCGCGCCGAACGCATGAACCCCTCGGTGATCCGCGAGATCCTCAAGGTCACCGAAAAGCCCGGGATCATCAGCTTCGCCGGCGGCCTGCCCTCGCCGCAGACCTTCCCCGTGAGCGCCTTCGCCGAGGCCTGCGCCGAGGTGCTGCGCAACGACGGTCGCGCGGCGCTGCAGTACGCGTCCAGCGAGGGACACGCCCAGCTGCGCGAATGGGTGGCGCGCCAGCTGCCCTGGGCCGTGGACCCGGCGCAGGTGCTCATCACCACCGGCAGCCAGCAGGGCCTGGACCTGGTGGCCAAGGTGCTGATCGACACCGGCAGCCGCGTGCTGGTGGAAACGCCCACCTACCTGGGCGCGCTGCAGGCCTTCACGCCCATGGAGCCGCAGTTCGTGGGCGTGGCCAGCGACGCCGAAGGCCTCGATGTCGACGACCTGCGCCGCCGGGCGAGCGGCGCGCGCTTCCTCTACGCGCTGCCCAACTTCCAGAACCCCACGGGCCGCAGCATGAGCGAGGCGCGCCGCGCCGCGCTGGTGCGCGCCGCCGCCGAAACCGGCCTGCCCATCGTGGAAGACAACCCCTATGGCGACCTGTGGTTCGACGCCCCGCCGCCCGCGCCGCTGACCGCGCGAAACCCCGATGGCGGCCTCTACCTCGGCTCTTTCTCCAAGATCCTGGCGCCGGGCCTGCGCCTGGGCTACATCGTGGCGCCCAAGGCCGTCTACCCCAAGCTGCTGCAGGCCAAGCAGGCGGCCGACCTGCACAGCCCCAGCTTCAACCAGCGCCTGGTGAGCGCGGTGCTCAAGGAGGGCTTCCTCGAGCGCCATGTGCCCACCATCCGCGCGCTCTACGCCTCGCAGTGCCGCGCCATGCTGGCCGCGCTGGCGCGCGAGATGGCCGGCCTGGACGTGCAATGGAACACCCCCGACGGCGGCATGTTCCTGTGGGTTCGCCTGCCCGAGGGCATGGACGCCACCGCGCTGCTGCCGCAGGCGGTGGCGCGCGGCGTGGCCTTCGTGCCCGGCGCGCCCTTCTTCACCGACGCGCCCGACGTCCGCTCGCTGCGCCTGTCCTTTGTCACCGCCACGGTCGAGCAGATCGATCGCGGCATCGCCGCGCTGGCGCAGGCGGTGCGCGAACACCTGCCCAGCCGGGCCGCCGCCACAGCATGAGCGCCGAGCAGGGACTGCACCTCTGGGGCCGCCTGAGCTCCATCAACGTGCGCAAGGTGGTGCTGTGCGCCCAGTGGCTCGGCCTGGAGCTGCCACGCACCGACGCCGGCCTGAGCCACGGCGTGGTGGACACGCCGGCCTACCGCGCCCTGAACCCCAACGGCCTGGTGCCGCTGCTGCGCGACGGCGACTTCACCCTCTGGGAAAGCAACGCCATCCTGCGCTACCTGTGCGAGCGCCAGGGCCGTGGCATGCCCACCGATCTGCGCACCCGCGCCGACACCAACCGCTGGCTCGACTGGCAGCAGACCACGCTCAACCGCGCGGGCAGCCCGGCGTTCACGCAATGGATCCGCACCCCGGCCGAGCGGCGCGACCTGGCCGCCATCGAGGCCTCGGTGCGCGCCGCCGAGCCGCTGTTCGAGCGGCTCGACGCCCACCTCGCGCAGCGCCCCTGGATGGCCGGCGACGAACCCACCGCGGCCGACTTCCCCATCGCCTGCGAAATCCACCGCTGGTTCGGCCTGCCGCAGCCGCGGCCGGCCTGGCCGCACCTCGAGCGCTGGTACGCCGGCTGGCTGGCCATGCCCTGCAGCCGCGGCGTGCTGGACCTTCCTCTGGCCTGAGCCCATGAACACCCGCCCCTTCCAGCAAGTCGACGTCTTCACCGCCACCCCCTGCCTGGGCAACCCGCTCGCCGTGGTGCTCGACGGCGAGGGCCTGAGCACCGAACAGATGCAGACCTTCACCGACTGGACCAACCTGTCGGAATGCACCTTCGTGCTGCCGCCCACGCAGGCCGGCGCCGACTACCGCGTGCGCATCTTCTGCCCGGGGCGCGAGCTGCCCTTCGCCGGGCACCCGACCCTGGGCACGGCGCACGCCTGGCTCAGCGCGGGCGGGCGGCCCCAGGGCGATGAGATCGTGCAGGAGTGCGGCGTGGGCCTGGTGCGCATCCGCCGCGACGGCACGCGCCTGGCCTTCGCGGCCCCGCCCCGGCGCCGCGAGGGCCCGCTGGACGAGGCCGACGTGGCGCTCATCGCGCGCGGCCTGGGCATCGCGCGCGAGGACGTGCTGGCGCACAGCTGGTGCGACAACGGCCCGGGCTGGCGCGCCGTCATGCTGCGCAGCGCCGCGCAGGTGCTGGCGGTGAAGCCCGACGCCGCCGTGCTCGGCGGCCTCGACATCGGTGTGGTCGGGCCGCGCGGCAAGGTGGGCGTGGTCGGGCAACGCCCCGATGACCCCGAGCTGGCGTTCGAGGTGCGGGCCTTCTTCCCCGGCAACAACGGCATCGCCGAAGACCCGGTGACCGGCAGCCTGAACGCCGCGCTGGCGCAGTGGTTGATCGGCGCGGGCCTGGCGCCCGAGCGCTACGTGGCCAGCCAGGGCACCGCGCTGCGCCGCGCCGGGCGCGTGCACATTCAGCGCGCCGCCGACGGCACCATCTGGGTCGGCGGCGAATCGGTCAGCTGCGTGCGGGGCACGGTGCTGCTGTGAACGCCGCGTTCGACCACCTCGTGGTCGCGGCCGCCACGCTGGCCGAGGGCGTGGACTGGTGCGAAAGCGCCCTGGGCCGCACGCCCGCGCCGGGCGGCGCTCACGCGCTGTTCGGCACGCACAACCGCCTGCTGCGGCTCGACGGAGCCGAGCGCGCCTACCTCGAGCTGCTGGCCATCAACCCGGCGGCCACACCCACGCGCGCAGCGCCACTGCGGCGCTGGTTCGACCTGGACGATCCCGCGCTGCGCGAGCGCCTGCGCGCCCGCGGCCCGCAGCCCATCCACTGGGTCGCGCGCGTCGACGACATCGAGGCCGCGCGCGCCGCCTGGCTGGCACAGGGCATCGACCCCGGGCCGGTGCTCACCGCCTCGCGCGAAACGCCGCGCGGCCTGCTGCAGTGGCGCATCACCGTGCGCGACGACGGCGCGCGCGGCTTCGACGGCCTGTTGCCCACCCTGATCCAGTGGGGTGGCATCCACCCGGTTGCCACCCTGCCCGCCAGCGGCCTGCAATTGCGCGGGCTGCAACTGGCCCATCCGCGTGCGGCGGCGCTGAACACGGCCCTGGACGCCATCGGCATGCGCCTTCGCGTGCGCGAGGGCGAGGCCCTGATCAGCGCCCACCTGCACGACGGCCGGCAGGACCTGGACCTGCTGGCCAAGCCCTAAACCCCCGTCCATGAGCATCGTCCTACCTACCCTTGCCTGCATCGAAAAAGCCGCCGCCACGGTCTACCGCTCCTTCGCCGCCACGCCGCAGTACCGCTGGGCCACGCTGAGCGCGCGCCTGGGCACCGCCTGCTGGATCAAGCACGAGAACCACACCCCCGTGGGCGCCTTCAAGATCCGCGGCGGCCTTACCTACTTCGAGCACCTCGCGCGGCGCGGCGCGCTGCCGCGCGAGGTCATCTCCGCCACGCGCGGCAACCACGGCCAGAGCGTGGCCTGGGCCGCGCGCGCGCACGGCGTGGCCTGCACCATCGTCGTGCCGCACGGCAACTCAGTGGAGAAGAACGCCGCCATGCGCAGCCTGGGCGCCACGCTGATCGAGCACGGCGACGAGTTCCAGGCCGCGCGCGAGCACGCCGGCGCGCTGGCGGCCGAGCGCGGCGCGCACATGGTGCCGAGCTTTCACGCCGACCTGCTGAGCGGCGTGGCAACCGCCTGGTGGGAGTTCCTGCGCGCCGTGCCCGAACTCGACGTGGCCTACGTGCCCATCGGTCTGGGCTCGGGCGCGTGCTCGGCCATCGCCGCCAAGCGCGCGCTGGGCCACCGCGTGCGCATCGTGGGCGTGGTGAGCAGCGGCGCCACCACCTACGCCGACTCGCTGGCCGCGGGCCGCGTGGTACCGGCACCGGTGAGCACGGTGCTGGCCGACGGCATGGCCTGCCGCGTGGCCGAGGCCGACGCGCTGCCCCTGCTGGCCGACGGCCTGGACCACGTGGTGCCGGTGAGCGACGAGGCCGTGGCCGAGGCCATGCGCGCGCTGTTCGCCGACACGCACAACGTGGCCGAGGGCGCTGGCGCCGCGGCCTTCGCGGCGGCCTGGCAGGAGCGCGAGCGCTTGCGCGGCCAGGCGGTGGGCGCCGTGCTCAGCGGCGGCAACGTGGACAGCGAGGCCTTCGCGCGGGTGCTGGACGGCGCGGCCTTCGCGCGCGAGCTCAGTCGCTCGACTTGACCAGCCGCGCCACGATCTCGCAGAACTGCTCGACGGCGTCGGTCTTGAAGACCACCTCGCGCACGCCGGCGGCGCGCGCCTCGGCCTGCAGCTCGTCGGTGATGTAGCCCGAGGCCACGGCCACCGTCAGCCGTGGCTCGATGGTCAGCGCCTCGCGCGCGACCTCCAGGCCCGACATGCCGGGCATGTTGTAGTCGGTCAGCAGAAGGGCGAACTCGCCGGGCTTGTCGCGCAGCGCGGCCAGGGCGTCGGCCTGCACCGACAGGGCCGTCACGCGGTAGCCGCGCCGCTCCAGCAGGCGCCGCACCAGGAAGACGAGCGTGTCGTCGTCGTCGAGGTAGAGGATGTGGGGGGCGGCCTCCGGCGAGGCCGGGGCGTCGGGTCGGGGCTGAGGATTTTCCACGGCGGGCATTGTGACGGGTTTGTCTTCGGCTGTCGCTTCGTCGGCGGGCAGGGGCGGCAGCCACAGCGTGATGGTGGTGCCCTTCTGGGGCGTGCTGCACACCTCGATGTGGCCGCCGTGCGCCTCCACGAGGCCCAGCACCACGGACAGGCCCAGGCCGGTGCCCTGGCCCACGGGCTTGGTGGTGAAGAAGGGCTCGAACATGCGGCGCTGGACCCGCTCGTCCATGCCACAGCCATCGTCGATCACGCGCAGCCGCAGCGCGGGCAGGCCCGCCGCCCGGCAGGCCTGGGCCAGCGCCGGCGGCAGCCGCGCCTGCGACACGGGCAGGCTGTCCAGCGCGACTTCGATGCGCCCGCCGGCCGCGGGCAGCGCGTGCAGCGCGTTGGTGCCCAGGTTCACCAGCACCTGCTGCAGCTGGGTGGCGTCGCCCGAAACCTCGGGCAGAGGCGGCACGATGGTCTGCACCAGTTGCACCTGCGAGGGCAGCGCCGCGCGCAGCAGCGCGCAGGACTCCACCACCACCGCGGCCAGCGGCACGCGCGCGCGCGCCAGCGGCTGCTGGCGGCTGAACGTCAGGATCTGGCGCACCAGTTCGCGTCCGCGCCGCGCGGCGGTGCTGATCTCGCCCAGGCTTTCGTGCGCCCGCGCCTTGGCCGGCAGGTCCTCGCGCGCGAGGTCGGCGTTGCCCAGGATGGCGGTCAGGATGTTGTTGAAGTCGTGCGCCACGCCCCCGGCCAGCGTGCCCAGGGCCTGCATCTTCTGCGACTGCGACAACCGCGCCTCCAGCGCCTTCTGCTCCGACTGCGCGTCCTTCATGGCGGTGATGTCGATGAAGGTCAGGACCACGCGGCGCAGGCCACCCTGCGAATCGTTCTCGGGATAGCCGCTGCACAGCGCCCAGCGCAGGCGCGCGCCGCCATCGATCGGCAGGCCCACCACCACGTCGCGCACTGGCTGGCCGGTGATGAGCACGCGCTCGAAGGGCCGGTCGTGGCGCCGCAGCGGCTGGCCGTTCTCGTCCAGCATGAGCCAGCTCTCGTAGCTCGGCTCAGGCACCACGCCGTCCGCGCCCACCGCGCTCCAGGTGAGGAAGCGCCGCGCCGCGGTGTTCATGCGCCACAGCGTGTGGTCGGGGTGAAAGACCATCACGCCCGCGTCCAGGTTGTCCACCAGGCGCTGCAGGTCGGCTTCGCGCTGTCGCTGCACGGCGCGCGCGGCCTGGGCCTCGTCGCGCAGGCGCAGCATCAACAGGCACTGGAAGGCCAGCACGCACAGCAGGTAGGCGATCAGGAAGCAGAAGGTGAGCAGCGCCACCGAGGGCAAAAAGGGCCAGCGCAGCACCACCGCGATCAGCGCATAGCCCAGCAGGAGGGCCACCTGCAGCCACAGCACGCTTTCCAGTGCGCGGAACTCCGTCGGCGCCGGCCAGGGGCGGTGGGCGCGCGCGTCGCCGATCATGAGCAGCAGCAGGGCGACGTTGGTGCCCAGCCACAGCAGCTGGCGCGCGGGCAGGCTGTCGACGACCTCGATGAAAAACACGTTCACCGGCCACTGCACGAGCAACAGCAGCAACACGCCGGTCACCACGCGGCGCACCGACAGGCCCAGGTAGGCGCGGAAGCCCACCCACAGCAGCGCGAAGGTGAGCGAGAACAGCAGGTTGCTCAGCGGCATGCCCACCCAGCCGGGCAGCAGCGGGCGCGCCATCATGGCCGCCGCGGCGCTGGTGTGCGTGAGGCAGGCCAGCGCCCACCAGCCCAGGCCGCCCACGTGGCGCAGGCGCCGGTGCTGGGCCCAGAAGGCCAGGCCGATGACCACGTCGATGCCCGTCCACACCGCCAACAGCGTGGGCAGGTGAAACCACATGAGTTCGGGGATACCGGTGGCCATCGAAGGAAGGGGAACGCAGACCGGGCGCCGGCGACGCCTTTGGGAAGAAGGGCCGATTGCAGCACGCGCCCCCGCGCGCGGCGCCCGGATAAGCGGCACGAAAACGGTGCAAACCGCTCCCCCCGCGCGCGCCGCGCGGCAGATGGTGCGCTTTCGCACAGGTGACAGCCAGGGCCGGGTCCAGTCGCTGCCGGGACAAAAGCCGCCGCGGCCCGCCACCCAGAATCGCGCCATGGGAACGCTTTACCTCGTGCGACACGGCCAGGCCTCGTTCGGCGCCGCCGACTACGACCAGCTCAGCGAGCTGGGGCGGCGCCAGTCGCTGCGCCTGGGCCGCTACTGGGCCGAGCGCGGGCTGGGCCTCGACGCCGTGATCACCGGTTCGCTGCGGCGCCACCAGCAGACCTGGGCCGGCATCGCCGAAGGCGCCGGGCTGGCGCTGCAGCCGCTGGTGATGCCAGGCCTGAACGAGTACGACGCGGATGCGGTGATCCGCTGCGTGCACCCGCAGCCGCTGCCCAGGCCCGACACGCCCGAGCAGTACCGCCAGCATTTCCGCCTGCTGCGCGACGGCCTGACGCAGTGGATGGCGGGCACCGTGAGCCCGCAGGGCATGCCCAGCTACGACGGCTTCGCGCGCGGCGTGGCCGAGGCGCTGACGCACGTGCGCGGCGCGCACCATGGGAAGAACGTGCTGATCGTGTCCAGCGGGGGACCCATCGCCACCGCCGTGGGCCAGGTGCTGGGACTGAGCCCGGAGGCCAGCATCGAGCTGAACCTGCGCATTCGCAACAGCGCCGTGACCGAGCTGCAGTTCACGCCCAAGCGGCACAGCCTGCTGACCTACAACACGCTGCCGCACCTGGACGGCGCGGAGTACAGGGACTGGGTCACGTACGCCTGAGGTGTTTGCCGACCGCTGCTTCCGAGCTCGCGCCGACGGATGGCCTCTCGCGGTGGCCTCCCGCGAAGACCCCGCACCGACGGCTGGCGTGGGCCGGAGAACGGGCCCCCGCACCGTCGGCCCATGCGAAGCAGAGGCCCGCCACCCCCACCAACCAGCCGGCCCGCCAGATCAGGCCCCCCGAAGCGTGTCCCCTGGCAACTGGTCCATCTCCACCAGCAAGCGGGCCAACGCCCGCCCCGCCGCGTCGAGCAACGCACGGCCATTCTCCGCCGTGGCCGCGGCCGCATTGCCCGCCGCGCCCACCGGGTTGAGGTCCTGCGCCTGCCAGGCGAACTTCGCGCTGCGGCCGTTGCCCAGAATCTCGAAGCGCTGGGCGCGCTGCTCGCTGCTGGAGGCGAAGTTGCGCGCCAGCTCCATGCGCACCCGCCCCGGGTTGAGCACCCGCATGAGCGCGGTCTCGACCTCGCCCGCGTGCGCGCCGAAGCGCTGCTCGTGCGCGGAAAAGCGCGCGTTCACGTCCTGGCCATGGGCGTCGAGCAGCGGCAGCTGGAACCAGCTCGTGCTCACCACCAGCAGGCCCCGGCGCGCGCGCAGGTCGCGCGCCACGGGGTCCAGCAGGCCCACCTGGCCGCCGTGCGTATTGAAGATCAGCAGCTTCTTCACGCCCGCGTCGGCCACGCACTCGGCCAGCTCGGTCCACAGGCGCATCAGCGTGTCGGCCTTGAGCGTGAGCGTGCCCGCGAAGGCCGTGTGCTCGGGCGAGAACCCCACCGCCTGCAGCGGCAGGAACAGCGCGGGCAGATCGGCCGGCAGGTGCCCCTGTGCGGCCTCGATCACGCCGCGCGCGATGTCGGCATCCACCGACAGCGGCAGGTGCGGCCCGTGCTGTTCGGTGGCGGCCACGGGCAGCACGGCGATGGCGCGCCCGCGGTCGAGCGCAGCGAACTCGGCGCTGCCGAGGTCTTGCCAGTAACGCGAGGAGGGGGTGGCGGCGGACATCGCCCGATCTTACGGGCGCCGCCGCCCGCGGTTCAGCGGTAGAGCCAGCGGCGCGACCACGGCAGCTCCGCCGCCAGCCGGCCCGAGGGACGGCACAGCACCTGGAACAGCGCGATCTCGTCGTGCTCGAAGGCCCAGGCACAGCCAGCGAGGTAGACGCGCCAGATGCGCCAGGTCTTTTCGTCCACCATGGCGCGCAGCGCCGCGGCCTTGGCCTCGAAGCGCTCGCTCCACAGCCCGCAGGTGCGCGCGTAGTGGCGGCGCAGGTTTTCGATGTCGAAGGCCTCCAGGCCGCCCTCCTGCAGGGTGCGCAGCACGGTGGCGATGTGCGGCAGCTCGCCGTGAGGAAATACGTAGCGCTCGATGAAGCTGCCGCCGCCGTTGGCTGTCTCGCCGTCGTTGGCGTCGGTGCTGGTGATGCCGTGGTTCATGGCCCAGCCATCGGGCTTGAGCAGCTTTCGGATCTGCTGGAAGTACGGCACCAGGTGCTCCAGGCCCACGTGCTCGAACATGCCCACGCTGGTGATGCGGTCGAAGGGGCCGTCGGCGATGTCGCGGTAGTCCTGCAGGCGGATGTCGATGCGGTCCTGCAGGCCGGCGCGGCGCACGCGCTCGGTGGCCAACTCGAACTGGTTCTTCGACAGCGTCACGCCCACGCAGTGCGCGCCGAAGCGTTCGGCCGCGCGCAGCACCAGCGCGCCCCAGCCGCAGCCGATGTCGAGCAGGCGCTGGCCCGGCCGCAACTGGACCTTGCGCAGGATGTGGTCGATCTTCTTCTCCTGCGCCTCGTCCAGGCTTTCGTCGCCGTTCTCGAAGTAGGCGCAGGAATAGACCATGTTGCGGTCCAGCCACTCGCCATAGAAGGCGTTGGAGACGTCGTAGTGGTACTGGATGGCCTCGGAATCGGTCTCGCGCGTGTGCCGGAAGCTGCGCTTGATGCGTCCCATCAGGCCGCTCTCGGGCTGGGCGTGGTTGGCCAGGCCGTGCGCCGCCGCCAGCACGTCGCCCAGCGAGCCATCGACGTCGATCAGGCCTTCCACATAGGCGCGGCCCAGGGTGTCGAGGTTGGGGTCGATCAGCAGCGGCAGCCCGCTCGCGTCCTTCACGCGGATGGTGACCTGGGGGCGCTCGAAGCGGCCCAGGTCGATCGGCTCGCCGCCGTCGCGCCAGTACAGCCGCACCGGCAGGTTGACCTTGTCTTGCATGCGCCGTGCCCAGGGCATCAGCGCCATTTCCACGATTGCTCCCATGCAGGACCCCTCCAATGGTGGTATTGACGTCAAGCCAGTCCCGGTTTTACCGAAAAAACCGGCGCCGTGAACCGCCGATGACAAATCGACACCGGTCGCGGATGGGCAAAGGCCGTGCCCGGCAAAGGCCTCGGCGGAACTCGGGTGCCACCGCCCGCTCCTACCCGACGCGCGCAAGCGCCCGACAATCCCTCCCGTCATGACCCTGCCCCTATCCCTGGCCGCACGCGCGCGGCGCCTCCTGTTCGCCGCCCTGGGTGGCCTGGCGCTGAGCCTGCCCGTCGCCGCGCCGGCCCAGAACCTGGGCGCCATCATGAACGCGGCCCCGGCCGGCGTATTCCAATCGGATCAAACAAGGGCCGAGCTGCTGGCCCACGCGCCCGACGGCGCCGGCCCCGGGCGCACGGTCTGGCTGGGCCTGCGCCTGGACCACGCCCCGCACTGGCACACCTACTGGAAAAACCCCGGCGACTCGGGCCTGCCCACCGAGCTGCGCTGGACCCTGCCCGAGGGGGTGAGCGCGGGCGAGATTCACTGGCCCACGCCGCGCAAGTTCCCCATCGGCACCCTGGCCAACTACGGCTACGACGGCACGGTGGTGCTGCCCGTCCCGCTGAAGGTGAGCGACAACTTCCGTGGCAATGCCCTGGACGTCAAGCTGCAGGCGAGCTGGCTCGTCTGCCGCCAGGAATGCATCCCCGAAGAGGCCAGCTTCTCCCTGAGCCTGCCGGTCCAGGGCGGCAGCGCCGGGCACGGCGATCTGTTCGCCGCCATGCGCGAGGCCCGGCCACGCGAGCAGCCCGCCGGCGCCAGCCAGCTCGTGCCCGAGGACGGCTTCCTGCGCGTGGCGCTCGACGGCCTGCCCGCCGCCTGGCGCGGCCGCGACCTGGAGTTCTTCCCCGAACTCGGCGGCGTGATCGAACCTGGCGCGGCCTGGACCCAGGCCTGGGACGGCGCGCGCTGGACGGCACGCGTGCCGCTTTCGCCGCAGCGCTTCGACAGCCCGGCCAGCATGGACCTGGTGGTGGCACCGGCCCGGCCCGCCGGCGAGGGCCCGGGCGAGCCCGGCGCGCGCCTGGCCGCCGTGCCGGTGAACGGCGGCTGGCCGGCCGCCGCACCGCTGCCCACGGCCACCGTGCCCGACGCCCTGCAGGCCGCGCTGGACGCCAATGCCGCGCGCGCCTCGGCGGCCTCGCCCGGCGGCGCCACACCGGCCAGCGCGCTGACCCTGGGCGCGGCCCTGCTGGGTGCGCTCATCGGCGGCCTGATCCTCAACCTCATGCCTTGCGTGTTCCCGGTGCTGGCCATCAAGGTGACGGGCTTCGCCCAGCACGGTGGCGACGCGCGCGCGCACCGCGCCCATGGCCTGGCCTACACGGCGGGCGTGGTGCTGTCCTTCCTGGCGCTGGGCGGCCTGCTGCTGGCCCTGCGCGCGGCCGGCGAACAGCTCGGCTGGGGCTTCCAGCTGCAGAGCCCGGCCGTGGTGGCCGCGCTGGCCACGCTGTTCACCCTCATCGGCCTGAACCTCGCCGGCCTGTTCGAGTTCGGCAACGTGCTGCCCAGCCGCGTGGCCACGCTGCAGGCCCGCCACCCCACGGCCGACGCCTTCCTCACCGGTGTGCTGGCCACGGCCGTGGCCTCGCCCTGCACCGCGCCGTTCATGGGCGCCTCGCTGGGCCTGGCCATCGCCCTGCCGACGCCGCAGGCCCTGCTGATCTTCGGTGTGCTGGGCCTGGGCATGGCCCTGCCCTACCTGCTGGCCAGCGCCGTGCCCGCCGTGGCGCGCGCCCTGCCGCGCCCGGGGCCCTGGATGCAGCGCTTCAAGCAGTTCATGGCCTTCCCCATGTTCGCCACCGTGGTCTGGCTGCTGTGGGTGCTGGGCCAGCAGAGCGGCATCGACGGCGCGGCCGCGCTGCTCATGCTGCTGGTGGCGCTGGCGCTGGCCATCTGGTCCCTGGGCCTGCGCGGCCGGGGGCGGGTGGTGATGGGCGGCCTGTCGCTGGCGGCGCTGCTGGCGCTGGCCCTGGGCATCGGCCCCAGCGTGCTGCGCGCGCCGGAGGAAGCCGCCGCCGCGCGCACCGACACCGGCGTGGCCGGCCTGGCCTGGGAGACCTGGAGCCCGCAGCGCCAGGCCGAGTTGCTGGCGCAGGGCCGCCCGGTGTTCGTCGACTTCACGGCGGCCTGGTGCGTCACCTGCCAGTACAACAAGCGCACCACGCTGGCCGATGAGCGCGTGTTGGCCGACGCCGCCGGCAAGAACGTGGCGCTGCTGCGTGCCGACTGGACGCGCCGCGACCCCACGGTGACGCAGGCCCTGGCCGGGCTGGGCCGCAATGGCGTGCCGGTGTACGCGCTCTACAAAACCGGTCAGCCGGTGCAGGTGCTGACCGAGGTGCTGCGCGTGGACGAGGTCCGCGCGGCGCTGGCGGCGCTCTGAGCGGCGGCTGTTTCGCTCCCAGACCTCGCGCTGACGACGGGCGAGGTCGGATTCCAACGGCCCAGCACTCGAAGGGTGTTTGGTTTTCGTTGGCTGGCCTGTCCGTCTCGGGGACGGCGGTGTGGGTGCCCGGGCGGTCGCCCGCGAGCGTGGGCCGGAGAACGGGCACCCACACCGGCGCCCCATGCGAAGCAGAAGCCAGAAGGCAAGGCAAAGGGCAAGGCCCCAGCCAAGCAAGAAGCCCACCCCATCCGTCCCCCGGCCCCCCAAGGGGATAATCCCCCGGCCTTTACATACCCCCGCCCGGCATCCAGAGACCCCATGCCCTTTGCCCCCCTGAAGAACGACAGCTTCCTGCGCGCCTGCCTGCGCCAGTCCACGGCCCACACCCCCGTGTGGCTCATGCGCCAGGCCGGCCGCTACCTGCCCGAGTACCGCGCCACGCGCGCCCAGGCCGGCAGCTTCATGGGCCTGGCCACCAACGTCGACCACGCCACCGAGGTCACCCTGCAGCCGCTGGAACGCTACCCGCTCGACGCCGCCATCCTCTTCTCCGACATCCTCACCGTGCCCGACGCCATGGGCCTGGGCCTGTCCTTCGCGATCGGCGAGGGACCCAAGTTCGAAAAGACCGTGCGCACCGAGGCCGACGTCGCCGCGCTGGCCGTGCCCGACATGGACAAGCTGCGCTACGTCTTCGACGCCGTCACCTCCATCCGCAAGGCCCTGGACGGCCGCGTGCCCCTGATCGGCTTTTCCGGCAGCCCCTGGACCCTGGCCTGCTACATGGTCGAAGGCGGCGGCTCCGATGACTACCGCCTGGTCAAGTCGCTCATGTACTCGCGGCCCGACCTGATGCACCGCATCCTCGCCACCAACGCCGACGCCGTGGCCGTCTACCTGAACGCACAGATCGAGGCCGGCGCGCAGGCGGTGATGATCTTCGACAGCTGGGGCGGCGTGCTCGCCGACGGCGCCTTCCAGGCCTTCAGCCTCGCCTACACGAAACGCGTGCTCTCGCAACTGAAGCGCGAGCACGAGGGCGCCACCATCCCACGCATCGTCTTCACCAAAGGCGGCGGGCTGTGGCTGGACGACATGAAGCCGCTCGACTGCGAGGTGCTGGGCCTGGACTGGACCGTCTCGCTGGCCCGCGCGCGCGCGCAGGTGGGCGAAGGTCCCGGGGCCAAGGCCCTGCAAGGCAACATCGACCCCAACGTGCTGTTCGCCCCGCCCGCGGCCATCGAGGCCGAGGTGGTCAAGGTGCTGGAGAGCTTCGGCCGCCCGCACACCGGCCCGGGCACCGGCCCCACGCACATCTTCAACCTGGGCCACGGCATCAGCCAGCACACCCCGCCCGAGCACGTGAGCGCGCTGGTCGACGCCGTGCATTCGCATTCGCGCCGGCTGCGCCAGACGGCCTGATGGCGCGGCGGAACACGCTCCCATTTCAGGAGTGCGACGACCGGCGGCCCCGTGTCATCACCCGGTCATCGCGGCCCACTTAGCACAAAAAGGGCCACAAAAAGTGCTTGACAGGCGCCAGTTATGCACAAAATTTGTGCTGCGGTGCGCCATCCCTCAGCAGCCCCCTGCGGCGCGGGCACGCCCCAGGGAGGATTCCGTAAGCCATTGATTCATAAGCGCTTTGTCCGCTGCCTTTTTTTGAGGCAGTTTAAGCAAAGCCTTGATTTGCAAGGGCTGCGAGCCCACAGGGGCAGACTATCAACAAAGTTATCCACAGAAGCTTTGGATATGTCCGCCAAGGCTTTTACATCAAGCACTTAGCGCCGATTTCGCCGACGAACGTGAGGAACTACCGCTAAACATGTGTCACTGGCCTGCCGTGGTCGTGGCCACCCCCGCGCACAGCGGGGTGGGCGACGCCCTGAGCTACCGCAGCGAACGCGCCCTGGCGCCCGGCACGCTGGTGCGCGTGCCCCTGGGCGCGCGCGAGGTCCTGGGCATCGTGTGGCGCAACGACGACGCGCCGCCCGAGGGCCTGGCCGAGGGGCAGGCGCGCGACGTGGCCCAGGTGCTGGACGCCCTGCCCCCGCTGGACGCCGCCTGGCGAGACCTGGTGGGCTTCGCGGCGCGCTACTACCAGCGGGCCCTGGGCGAGGTGGCCCTGGCCGCGCTGCCGCCGCCACTGCGCGAACTGGACCCGAGCCAGCTGGCGCGCCGGCTCAAGCGCCCCGCGCGCGCCGCGCCGGCCGCCGTGGACCCCGACAGCGCCCGCGCGCTCACGCCGGAGCAGGCCGCCGCGCTGGAGGCCCTGTCCGCCGCCGACACCGCCCCCGCCCTGCTGTTCGGCGCCACCGGCAGCGGCAAGACCGAGGTCTATCTGCAGGCCACCGCGCGCACGCTGGCGGCCGACCCCAGCGCCCAGGCCCTGATCCTGGTACCGGAGATCAACCTCACGCCGCAGCTCGAGGCGCGTTTTCGCGCCCGCTTTGGCGACGAGGCCGTGGTCTGCCTGCACAGCGGCATGACGCCCGCGCAGCGCCTGGCGGCCTGGATCGCCGCGCACACCGGGCGCGCGCGCATCGTGCTGGGCACGCGGCTGGCGGTGTTCGCCAGCCTGCCCGGCCTGCGGCTGGTCGTGGTCGACGAGGAGCACGACCCCAGCTACAAGAGCCAGGACGGCGCGCGCTACTCGGCGCGCGACCTCGCCATCTACCGCGGCAAATTGCAGAACGCGCGCGTGCTGCTGGGCTCGGCCACGCCCTCGCTGGAGAGCTGGCACGCCAGCGAGCAGGGACGCTACCGGCGCCTGGCCATGGCCGCGCGCATCGGCGGCGGCTCGCTGCCGCGCCTGCGCCTGGTCGACATGAACCACCAGCCCAAGGGCGCGCTGATCGCGCCGCCGCTGCTGGCGGCCATGGGCGAGCGCATCGCGCGCGGCGAGCAGTGCCTGGTGCTGATCAACCGGCGCGGCTACGCGCCCGTGCTCGCCTGCCACGCCTGCGGCTGGAAAAGCGGCTGCCCGCACTGCAGCGCCTACCGCGTCTTCCACAAGCTGGACCGCACCCTGCGCTGCCACCACTGCGGCTTCACCCAGCGCGTGCCTCGCGCCTGCCCGGACTGCGGCAACCTCGACATCGAGCCCGTGGGGCGCGGCACCGAGCAGGTGGAGGAGCAACTCGCCGGCCTGCTGGCGGACGTGAAGCGCCCCGACGGCGGCCCGGTGCGCGTGGCGCGCATGGACGCCGACACCACCAAGGCCAAGGGCAGCCTGGAAGCGCAGCTGGCCGCCCTGCACGCCGGCGAGGTGGACGTGCTGGTGGGCACGCAGATGATCGCCAAGGGGCACGACTTCCGCCGCATCACCCTGGTGGCGGCCGTGCAGCCCGACGCCGCGCTGTTCGCGGCCGACCACCGCGCGCCCGAGCGCCTGTTCGCGCTGCTCATGCAGGCCGGCGGGCGCGCCGGGCGCGACGCCGCGCACAGCGGCGCGGCCGAGCTCTGGGTGCAGACCTGGAACCCCGAACACCCGCTGTTCGCGCACCTGCGCACGCACGACTTCGCCGCTTTCGCCAGCGGCGAGCTGGCCGAGCGCGAAGCGGCCGGCATGCCGCCCTTCGCCCACCAGGCGCTGCTGCGCGCCGATGCGCGCACGCAGGAGGCCGCGCAGGCCTTCCTGAACGCGGCCGCCACCGCCACGCAGGACCTGCCGCACCGCGAGGCGGTGACGCTGTTCCCGGCGGTGCCGCTCACCATCCAGCGCGTGGCCAATGTGGAACGCGCGCAGCTGCTGGTGGAAAGCCCCTCGCGCGCGGCGCTGCAGCGCTTCCTGGCCGCCTGGCAGCCGGTGCTGCTGCAATGCCGCGGCCTGCCCGAGGCACGCGGCCTGATCCGCTTCGCGGTGGACGTGGACCCGCTGTCCCTATGAGCCGGCGAGCGCCTCCAGCGGCGCAATGGTGCACAGGGCCTCCACCGTCATCACCACGTCGCGGATCTTGAACGGCTGCAGCAGCAGCCGGCGGATGCCCAGGGCCTTGAGGCGCTGCACCACCTCGGCGTTGGCGCTCGCGGCCATCACCGCCACCGGCATCTCCGGCCGCGCCTCGCGCAGCCGCGCGACCAGGGCCAGCGCGGCCTCGCCCTCGGCCAGCGAGATCAGCAGCGCCGCCATGCGCTGCGCCTGCAGCATCTGCTGGCCGATGGCCAGGCTGGCGGCCTGGTGCACCTGGGCCAGGTCCAGGCCGCGGCAGACGCTCGTGACGGTGCTGCGCACCATGCGGTCCGGCTCGATCAACAGCAGCTGCGGCAGGTTGCCCTGCACGGTGGTGACGGTCATGAGGCGACCTCCTCGCGGCGCACCAGCTCATCGACCACCAGATCGCGCAGCGAGCACAGGATGCTCAGGCCCAGCCGGTCGATCCGTCGCGGCCGGCGGTCCATGATGCACAGCGTGCCCACCGCCGGCCCCCAGGGCATGCGCAGCACCGCGCCCGCGTAGAAGCGGATCCAGGGCGGGCCCACCACCTGGGGGTTGTCGCGGAAACGCTCGTCCTTGAGCGCGTCGGGCACCACCAGGGTCTGGCGCTCCAGGATGGCGTGGCCGCAGAAGGACACGTCGCGCGGGGTCTCGCGCTGGTCCAGGCCGAAGTTGGACTTGAACCACTCGCGGTCGCGGTCCACGAAGGAGACGGTGGCCATGGGCACGTCGAACTCGTTCATGGCAAAACGCGTCAGCCGATCGAAGCGCTCCTCGGCCGGCGTGTCGAGCAGCAGCAATTCGCGCAGCGCCTGCAGGCGGATGTCCTCGTCGCTGGGGATAGGGGCGGTGATCATGGCGCAATCCCGGGCACGGACGAAGTGCCCATGCCCGGGATATCGGCCGCCCGCGCCGGGGCTTGAGCCCGGCGCACCGGCCTCAGGCCAGGTCGAAACGGTCCAGGTTCATCACCTTGACCCAGGCGGCCACGAAGTCCTTGACGAACTTGTCCTTGCCGTCGGCGCTGGCGTAGACCTCGGCCAGGGCGCGCAGCACCGAGTGGGAGCCGAACACCAGGTCGACGCGGCTGCCGGTCCACTTCACCGCGCCCGTCTTGCGGTCGCGGCCCTCGAAGTGCTCACCCGCCGGCCCCCAGGCCGTGGCCATGTCGAGCAGGTTGACGAAGAAGTCGTTCGTCAGCGTGCCCGGCCTGGCGGTGAGCACGCCGAGCTTGCCGCCGTCGAAGTTGGCGCCCAGCACGCGCAGGCCGCCGACCAGCGCCGTCATTTCCGGCGCGGTGAGCGTGAGCAGCTGGGCCTTGTCGACCAGCAGGTGCTCGGCCGGCACCTCGGAGCGGGCCTTGAGGTAGTTGCGGAAGCCGTCGGCAAACGGCTCCAGGTACGAGAAGGACTCGACGTCGGTCTGCTCGGCCGTGGCGTCCACGCGGCCCGGCGCGAAGGGCACCTCCAGCGGGGTGCCGGCGGCCTTGGCGGCCAGCTCGATGCCCACGCCGCCGGCCAGCACGATCACGTCGGCCAGCGAGAGCTTGCCGCTGGCTTTCTGGATGGCCTCCAGCTTGGGCAGGGTCTTGGCCGCGACGGCATTGACGGCCCAGTCCTTCTGCGGCGCCAGGCGGATGCGCGCGCCGTTGGCGCCGCCGCGCTTGTCCCCACCGCGGAAGGTGGAGGCCGAGGCCCAGGCCGTGGCCACCAGGTCGGACACGGCAATGCCCGCGGCGGCGATCCTGGCCTTGGCGTCGGCGATGTCGGCCGCCGTGGGCTTGTGCGTGGGCGCCGGCAGCGGGTCCTGCCAGATCAGGTCTTCCTTCGGCACCTCGGGGCCCAGGTAGCGCGACTTCGGCCCCAGGTCGCGGTGCGTCAGCTTGAACCAGGCGCGCGCGTAGGCGTCGGCGAAAGCCTGCGGGTCGTTGAGGAACTTGCGCGAGATCTTCTCGTAGGCCGGATCGAAGCGCAGCGACAGGTCGGTCGTCAGCATGGTGGGCTTGCGCTTGGGCGAGTCGGGCGTGGGGCCGGGGATGATGGCCTCGGCGTCCTTGGCCTCCCACTGGATGGCGCCGGCCGGGCTCTTGGTCTTCACCCACTCGTACTTGAAGAGGAACTGGAAGAAGTCGTTGCTCCAGCGCACCGGGGTGCTGGTCCAGGTGACCTCCAGCCCCGAGGTGATGGTGTCCTTGCCCTTGCCGCTGCCGAACTTGTTCTCCCAGCCGAAGCCCTGGGCCTCCAGCGCGGCGGCCTCAGGCTCGAGGCCGACGTTGCTGGCCGGTCCCGCGCCGTGGGTCTTGCCCAGCGTGTGGCCGCCGGCGATCAGCGCCACGGTTTCCTCGTCGTCCATGGCCATGCGCTTGAAGGTTTCGCGGATGTCCTTGGCCGCCGCGAGCGGATCGCCGTTGCCGTCCGGGCCTTCGGGGTTGACGTAGATCAGGCCCATCTGCACGGCGCCCAGCGGGTTCTCCAGGTCGCGCTCGCCGGGCTTGTTGTGCGAATAGCGGCTGTTGGGCGTGCCACTGCCGGCCAGCCAGGTGGTCTCCTTGCCCCAGTACACGTCCTGATCGGGTTCCCACACGTCCTCGCGGCCGGCGGCGAAACCGAAGGTGCGGAAACCCGAGTTCTCCAGGGCCACGTTGCCGGCCAGGACCATCAGGTCGCCCCAGGAGATCTTCTGGCCGTATTTCTGCTTGATGGGCCACAACAGGCGGCGGGCCTTGTCCAGGCTCACGTTGTCGGGCCAGGAGTTCAGCGGCGCGAAGCGCTGCTGGCCGCGCCCGGCGCCGCCGCGGCCGTCGCCCACGCGGTAGGTGCCGGCCGCATGCCAGGCCATGCGCACCATCAGGCCCGCGTAGTTGCCGAAGTCGGCCGGCCACCAGTCCTGCGAGTCCGTCATCAGTCGGTTGAGATCGGCCTTGAGGGCCTTGTAGTCGAGCTTCTTGAATTCCTCGGCGTAGTTGAAGGCGGCGCCCAGGGGGTTGGACCGGTTGGAGTGCTGGTTCAGCAGGTCCAGGCGCAGCTGGTTGGGCCACCAGTCCTTGTTGGACGTGCCGCCGCCAGCGGCGGGGTGGAAGGGGCACTTGGCTTCTGACATCGTGGTCTCCTGGTGGGGGTTGGTGTGGGTCGCGCGCAGCGGCAATGAGCTCAGTGCGCCAGCGGCAGGCAGGCGAGGCGCTCGATCCACTGCGCGAAGGCGCTGCCTGGCGAAGGGGTGGTGCTCATGGTGCAACTCCTGGAAGCGACCGAGGCATTCTGGTCAGGCCGCTGGACCAAGTCCACCTAATAGATTGAATGTTATCGATAGTTCATGACTATCGATGACTGCCTGCCGCCCGGGGCGCCGCTTCAGGTCAGCAGCGTGACGGCGCCCGAGAACGTGAGGAAGGCCGCCGCGGTGGTGACCAGGATGATGCGGGCGATGCGCCCGTTGTCGGCGCCAAAGCGCTCGGCCAGCAACGAGACGTTGCTGGCGCTGGGCAGGGCCGCGGTGAGCACCATCACCGTGAGCGCGGCCGTGGACAGGCCCAGGCCCAGGCGGATCGCCACCAGGCCCGTGCCCAGCACCAGCAGCGGGTGCACGACGAGCTTCATCACCGCCACCGGCAGGTAGTCGCTGGTGGGCATGGGGTGGTTGGCCGTCATCTGCGCGCGCGCCAGCACGGCGCCGATGGTGAACAGCGCCACCGGCGAGGCCGCGTCGGCCAGCAGCCAGACGGTCTTCTCCACCGGCACCGGCAGGCGGAAGGCCCAGGCCGAGGCCACGCCACCCAGGCCGATGGCCCAGGGCATGGGGTTGGTGAGCACGCCGCGCAGCGCCTT
The DNA here is from genome assembly GCF_034421675.1 of Hydrogenophaga sp. SNF1. Taxonomy (NCBI): domain Bacteria; kingdom Pseudomonadati; phylum Pseudomonadota; class Betaproteobacteria; order Burkholderiales; family Comamonadaceae; genus Hydrogenophaga; species Hydrogenophaga sp. SNF1. The sequence goes on along the minus strand of NZ_CP139793.1, from coordinate 403,070 downwards.
GCGCGCGGCGCCGAACACGGCGGCGCGGCCGCTGCCGCCGGCCCCGTCCAGGCGCGACAGCGCGATGCACAGCGAGCTGGTGACCACCATGTCCACCACCATGGTGAGGATCACCGTGCCGGCGGCCAAATCGCCCAGCAGGGCCACGATGAGGGGCACGCCCATGAAGCCCGAGTTGGGAAAGGCGGCCACCAGCGCGCCGAAGGCGGCGTCGTTCCAGCGGATGCGCGGGTTCAGCGTGAAGGCGATGGTGGCCGCCACCACCAGCAGCCCGCACAGCAGGTACAGGCCGGCGACGCGGGCGTCCAGCAGCTGCGCGATCGGCGTGGTGGAGCCGAAGCGGTACAGCATGCAGGGCAGCGCAAAGAACAGCACGAAGCCGTTGAGCCCGGGAATGGCCTCCAGCGGCAGCAGGCGCCGCCGCGCGGCCAGGTAGCCGGCGAGCACGAGCGCGAAGAAGGGAAAGGTGACCAGCAGGACGTGCAGCACGGGCGGGATTGTGTCAGCCCCCCGGCGGGCCGCGGTTGGGGCTGACCCGGGCGCGACACCCCTGGCCGCTATGATCCCCCGCTTTGCCTCGCTGCCTCCCATGTCCGCCGGTCTGAACCTCGCCCAGCTTGAAGCCGTGAACCACCTGGGCGGGCCCTGTCTGGTGCTGGCGGGGGCCGGGTCGGGCAAGACGCGCGTGATCACGCACAAGATCGCGCGGCTGATCCAGGCCGGGCTCGAGGCCAACCGCATCGCGGCCATCACCTTCACCAACAAGGCCGCGGCCGAGATGCGCGAGCGCGCCGGCCACCTGGTCGGGCGCGAGGCCAAGAAGGTGCTGGTGTGCACCTTCCACGCCCTGGGCGTGCGCCTGCTGCGCGAGGACGGCGAGGTGCTGGGCCTGAAGAAGCAGTTCAGCATCCTCGACACCGACGACATCACCAGCCTGCTCAAGGACTGCGGCACCACCACCGACGCCGCCACCGCGCGCCAGTGGCAGTGGACCATCAGCGCCTGGAAGAGCGCCGGCCTGAACGGCGCCGCCGCACTGGCCCAGGCGCGCGACGAGCACGAGCGCACCACGGCGCTGATCATGCAGCGCTACGAGGAGCGCCTGGTGGCCTACCAGGCGGTGGACTTCGACGACCTCATCGCCCTGCCGCTCAAGCTGCTGGGCGAGCACGCCGAGGTGCGCGAGAAGTGGCAGAAGAAGATGGGCCACGTGCTGGTGGACGAATACCAGGACACCAACGCCACGCAGTACGAGCTGCTCAAGCTGCTGGTGGGCGAGCGCGCGCGCTTCACCGCCGTGGGCGACGACGACCAGTCCATCTACGGCTGGCGCGGCGCCACGCTGGACAACCTCAAGCGCCTGCCGCAGGACTTCCCCGAACTCAAGGTCATCAAGCTGGAGCAGAACTACCGCTCCACCAGCGCCATCCTGCGCGCGGCCAACAACGTCATCGGCCCCAACCCCAAGCTCTTCCCCAAGACGCTGTGGAGCGAACTGGGCGAGGGCGAGCCGGTGCGCGTGGTGGACGCCGACAACGAGGAGCACGAGGCCGAGCGCGCGGTGGCGCGCATCCAGAGCCTGCGCGCCAGCTCCCCCCACAAGGAGTGGCGCGACTTCGCCATCCTCTACCGCGCCAACCACCAGGCGCGCACCTTCGAGCAGTCATTGCGCCGCGCACAGATCCCGTACAAGGTGTCGGGCGGCCAGAGCTTCTTCGACAAGGCCGAGATCCGCGATCTCTGCGCCTGGCTGCGCCTGCTCACCAACAACAACGACGACCCGGCCTTCCTGCGCTCGGCCACCACGCCCAAGCGCGGCATCGGCCACACCACGCTGCAGCAGCTGGGCAACTTCGCCACGCAGTACAAGCTGAGCCTGTTCGAGGCCCTGTTCTCGCACTCGCTGCCCAGCGCGGTGTCCAACCGCGCCATCGGCGCGCTGCACGAGTTCGGCCGCCAGGTGAACGACCTCGAGTACCGCGCGCGGCACACCGTCGGGCACGAGGCGGCGCGCAGCTTCCTCACCGAATGGCTCAAGGACATCGGCTACGAGCAGCACCTGTACGACAACGAGGACAACGACAAGGTGGCCGCCGCGCGCTGGACCAACGTGATGGAGTTCTGCGACTGGGTGGCCGGGCGCTGCGGCGGAAAGATCGAGGACGAGGGCGGCACCACCACCGAGACCGAACGCAAGACCCTGCTCGAGGTCGTGCAGACCATCGCGCTGATCTCCACCTTGTCCGAGCGCGAGCAGGACCAGAACGTGGTGACGCTGTCCACCCTGCACGCGTCCAAGGGCCTGGAATGGCCGCACGTGACACTGGCCGGCGTGAACGAAGGCCTGCTGCCGTTCAAAGTGGACGACGACGAGCTGAGCGGCGAGGTGCAGCAGCAGCGCATCCAGGAGGAGCGCCGGCTGATGTACGTGGGCATCACGCGCGCGCAGCGCACGCTGGCCGTGAGCTGGCTCAAGCGCCGCAAGAAGGGCCGCGAAAGCGTGCCCGGGGCGGCCAGCCGCTTCATCGCCGAGATGGCGCTGGACAAGGCCACCGTGAAGGAAGACCCGCGCGAAAAGCTCAAGGCCCTGCGCGCGGAGTTCGCCAAGCGCGCGCAGGACGGCAGCGCCGAACAGAAGGCGACGGCCTGATGCGGCGCGCGCTGACCGCCATCGCGCTGGGCCTGCTGCCGGCCTGGGCGGCCGCGCAGGCCCCGGCCACCTGCACCGTGCCCGACCAGCTGCCGCCGGCGCGCCTGAGCGGCGAGTGGAGCGCCCGCTTCTGGGACGAGGGCGGATCGCCCGAGCGCCCGAGCGACAGCGGCGTGCTGCACCTGGAGCGCCACCCCGAATACGGGGGCAGCGTGCGCGGGGAGCTGCGGCGCGGCACCGGCGAGCGGGTGCGCCGCTCCATCGTGTCGGGCGACGTCACCGACGGCGAGTTCCACTTCGACGAGTCCGACGACGGCGTCGGCATGGCGGCGGTGTGGAGCGGCGTGGCCGAGGACTGCGGCGGACGCCTGAGCATCACCGGCACGCGCCGCCCCAGCGAGACCGCCCGCGCGCCCGAGCCGGTGCTGCGGTTCCGCCTGGACAAGGCCCCGGGCTGGCGCTGAGGCCCCGGGCCGCCTCAGGCGGTCCGACCCATCAGACCACGCCCTGCGCCAGCATGGCGTCGGCCACCTTCACGAAGCCGGCGATGTTGGCGCCGTCGATGTAGCTCACGCGGCCATCGGCGCGGCGGCCGTGCCGCACGCAGGCCGTGTGGATGCCCTGCATGATCTGCAGCAGGCGGCCGTCGACCTCGTCGCGCGGCCAGGACAGGCGCAGCGCGTTCTGGCTCATCTCCAGGCCCGAGGTGGCCACGCCGCCCGCGTTGCTGGCCTTGCCCGGCGCGAACAGCACGCCCGCGGCCTCGAAGGCGGTGGCCGCGGCGATGGTCGAGGGCATGTTGGCGCCCTCGGCCACGCACTTCACGCCATTGGCGATCAGCGTGGCGGCGTCGTGCTCGTCCAGCTCGTTCTGCGTGGCGCAGGGCAGGGCCACGTCCACCGGCACATGCCAGGGGCGCTTGCCGGCCTCGAAGTGCGCGCCGGTGCGCTCGGCGTAGTCGCTGACGCGGCCGAAGTGGTGGTTCTTCACGTCCATCAGCACGGCCAGCTTGTCGGGCGAGAAGCCGTCCTCGTCGACGATGGTGCCGCTGGAGTCGGACACGGTGACCACCTTGGCGCCCAGGGCCATGGCCTTCTCCACCGCGTACTGGGCCACGTTGCCCGAACCCGACACCGACACGCGCATGCCCTGGAAGGACATGCCGCGCGTCTTGAGCATCTCCTCGGCGAAGTACACCGTGCCGTAGCCCGTGGCCTCCGGGCGGATCAGCGAGCCGCCGTAGCTCAGGCCCTTGCCGGTGAACACGCAGTCGGCGCGGTTGCTGAGTTTCTTGGCCATGCCGGCCATGAAGCCCACCTCGCGCCCGCCCACGCCGATGTCGCCGGCCGGCACGTCGGTGTCCGAGCCGACGTGGCGGAACAGCTCGCTCACGAAGGCCTGGCAGAAGCGCATCACCTCGCCCGGGCTGCGGCCCTTGGGATCGAAGTCGGAACCACCCTTGCCACCGCCCATAGGCAGGGTGGTGAGCGCGTTCTTGAAGGTCTGCTCGAAGGCCAGGAACTTCAGCACCGACAGGTTGACCGAGGGGTGGAAGCGCAGGCCGCCCTTGTACGGGCCGATGGCCATGCTGTGCTGGATGCGGTAGCCGCGGTTGACCTGCACCTGGCCGTGGTCGTCGACCCAGGACACGCGAAACATCACCACCCGCTCGGGCTCCACCAGGCGTTCCAGCAGGCTGTGCTCGGCGTATTTGGGGTGCTGGGCGATGAAGGGCCATAGGCTCTCCATCACCTCGGTCACGGCCTGAAGGAACTCAGGCTGGCCAGGGTTGCGCTCGGCGACGGTGTGCAGGAACTGCTCGGCGGACGTGTACTTCACGGTGATTCCAAAATGGTGCGTTGGATAGAAAAACGCACCATTTTGCATTGACCGCGCACCCCGTCCCGAGGGGCCAAGCCCCCAGGAGGGCGCCAGGGCCGCCCAATCTGGGGCGTTCACCCCCCCTTGGCGGACCACTGGAGCGGCCCCCTTGCCCACCGAACAGGCAGCCGGCGGCTACCTCGCCGCCGCCCGCCGGGGCACCCCGCCACGCTGGCGCAGCAGCGCCAGGAAGGCCGCCCCCGCCGGCGACAGCGACTGCCCCTTGCGCTGGTAGACGAAGTACTCGCGCTGCACCGCCGGCCCGCGCAGCGGCACGAAGCGCACGCCGAAGTTGTCGGCGAAGGAGCGCGCGTACTCCGGCGCCACCAGCACGCCCCGGCCGTGCCCGGCCAGCGCCAGCGCGGTGGTGAGAAAGCCGACGTCGCTCACCGTGTTGAGCGCGAAGTCGTGGCCGTGCGCGTGCAGGCTGCGCTCCAGGTAGCGATTGAATTCATTGGAGTAGCCGATCCAGCGCTCCTCGCGCAGGTCCTTCCACGGCACGCTCGCGCGCCCGTAGGCCGGGTGCCCCTGGGGACAGACGAAGCGCAGCGGCACGTTCATGAGGAAGCTGCGCGTCACGTCGTCGCCGCTCGGGCGGTCGGGGCCGATGCCCAGTTCCACCGCGCCGTGGCGCACGGTGTCCACCACGTCGTCGGCCACCGCGTCCTTCAGGCGCACGCTGATCTGCGGGTGCTGCTCGCCAAACTCGCCAAGGATGGAGGCGACCCAGGTGCAGGCCATCATCTGCGAGGTGGCCACGCGCAGGAAACCGCGCCGCAGCGCGCGGATCTCGGAGGCGCCGTCCACCACCTGTCGCACGTCTTCCAGGATGCGCTGCGCCAGCGGCAGCAGGTTGCGCCCCGCCTCGGTGAGCGTGATCGCCGTGCGGCCCCGGTCGAAGAGCTGCAGGTGCAGTTCCTGTTCGAGCTGCTGCACCAGCATGCTCACCGCCGACTGCGTGAGGTTGAGCTGGCGCGCCGCGCCCGTGAAGCTGCCGCTGTGCGTGACGGCGGCGAAGGCGCGCATCTGGCGCAGGCTGATGTTCATGGCGTGTCCCGCGATCGATGCCGGTGCATCCGCCGCGCGCGTGCACCACCATCAGGTTTCATGATTGATCTATCAAAACAATTCGCTTGGTTGATGGTAAGCCCGTTCCTAGAATGCCCGGCACCGTCCCATCCCCTGTCGATTTTTCTCCCCTGATTCCATGCACATCGCCGTCATAGGCACCGGCATCGTGGGCGCCTGCAGCGCCGCCTGGCTGCAGCGCGACGGCCACCAGATCACCTTCGTCGACCCGCTCGAGCCGGGCGAGGCCTGCTCCTTCGGCAACGCGGGCTCGCTCTCGCCCAGCGCCTGCCTGCCCGTGGGTATGCCGGGCATGTGGCGCAAGGTGCCCAAGTGGCTGCTCGACCCGCTGGGCCCGCTGACCGTGCGCACCGGCTACCTGCCGCGCGTGCTGCCCTGGCTGGTGCAGATGCTGCGCCACTCCACGCCGCAGGAGGTCACGCGCATCGCCACCGCGCTGCAGACCCTGCTGCGCCCCATCTTCGATTGCTACGGCCCGCTGCTGGACCACGCGCAGGCCAACGAACTGGTGCGCCGCACCGGCTGCCTGTACGTCTACTCCTCTCGCGAGGCCGCGGCGCAGTGGAAGTGGGGCATGGACCTGCGCCGCTCGCTGGGCGTGAACCTGGTCGACGTGGAGCGCGAAGCACTCGAAGAGCTCGAACCCGACCTGAAAGGCCAGTTCCGCTTCGGCATCCTGGCGCCCGACAACGGCTCCACGCTGGACCCCTCGCAACTGGTGAAGGCGCTGGTCCGCCAGGCCCTGCGCGACGGCGCGCGCCACGACCACCGCTCGGTCACCGGCTTCGAGCGCGAGGGCCGGCGCGTGACCGGGCTGCGTCTGGACAGCGGTGAGCCGCTGGCGGTGGACGGCGTGGTGATCGCGGCCGGCGCCTGGTCCGGCGCGCTCGCGGCCCAGCTCGGCGACCGCGTGCCGCTGGAGACGCAGCGCGGCTACCACGTCACGGTGCGCAGCTCCAACCTGAAGCTGCGCCACACGGTGATGGCCTCCGAGGCCAACCTCATGATCAACCCCATGGCCATGGGCCTGCGCCTGGCCGGCACGGTGGAGTTCGCCGGCCTGCGACCCGCGCCCAACTACGAACGCGCGCAGGCCTTGCTGCGCCAGGGCCTGCGCCTGTTTCCGCACCTGGACACCTCCGAGGTGACGCAGTGGATGGGCCACCGCCCCTGCATGCCCGACAGCCTGCCGGTGATCGACCGCAGCCGCGGCGCGGACAACGCCTGGATGGCCTTCGGCCATGGCCACATGGGCATGTGCATGGGCGCCACCACCGGCCGCGAAGTCGCGCACCTGGTGGCCGGCCGCGCCACGCAGGTGGACCTGGCGCCCTTTCGCGCGTCCCGCTTCCGTTGAGGACGGCCATGAACACGCAGTGGGCCATCGGCGTGGACATGGGGGGCACCTTCATCGACGTGGTCGCCTGCTCCAGCGACGGCGAGCTGCGCGCCCTCAAACACCCGCGCGAAGCGGGTGAGCTGGTGCAGCCCATCCTGGGCGCGGTGCAGCGCCTGCTGGACGAACAGAAGATCGCGCCCGCGCAGGTGGCGCGCCTGGTGCACGGCTCCACGGTGGTCACCAACCTGCTGCTCGAACAGGACGCCGGCCCCGTGGCCGTGCTCACCAACGCCGGCCTGCGCGACGTGCTTGCGCTCGCGCGCCAGGACCGCCGCGACCTCTACACCCCGGTGGTGGCGCCGCCCACGCCCGAGCGCCGGCTGTTCCCCGCCGAACTGCGCTTCGAGATCCGGGGCCGCATCGGCGCGCGCGGCGAAGAGGTCGAGGCACCGGACCGCGAGCAGGTGGCGGCGATCGCGCGCCAGCTGCGCGCGCGCGGCATCGCCTCGGTGGCGGTGTGTCTCTTGTTCGCCCACCTGCGGCCCGCGCACGAGCAACAGGTGCGCGACTGGCTGCTGCAGGCCGAGCCCGGGCTGCTGGTCTCGCTCTCCAGCGAGGTCGACCCCAAGCCGCGCGAGTTCGAACGTTTTCTGGTCACGGCCTTCGACGCCTACAGCAAGCCCCTGGTGCAGCGCTACCTGCGCACGCTGGGCGAGGCGCTGCGCGAGCGCGGCCTGCCCGAGCCCGCGCTGATGCGCTCCGAGGGCGGCATCGCGCCCTGGCCCGAGGCCGCCTCGCGCCCCATCGGCCTGGCCATGTCGGGCCCCTGCGCGGCCCTGCAAGGCGTGGCCGCGAGCCTGCCCGCCGACGAACCGCGCGTGGTGATGTCCGTGGACGTGGGCGGCACCAGCACCGACATCGGCCTGCTCGACGGCGGCCGGCCGCTGTTCACCGATGCGCTGCAGTGCGGCGAGCTCACGCTGCGCCTGCGCTGCGCCGACGTGGAATCGCTGTCCATCGGCGGCGGCAGCCTGGCCACGGTGAACGCGGGCGGCGGCCTGCGCCTGGGCCCGCGCTCCCAGGGCGCCTGGCCCGGCCCCGCGGCCTACGGCCTGGGCGGCACCGAGGCCACGCTGACCGACGCCCTGGTGCTGCTGGGCCGCCTGCCCGAGCGGCTGTCGGGCGGCGTGGCGCTGGACGCGGCGCGTGCGCGCGCCGCGATTCAGAAGGACGTGGCCGCGCCGCTGGGCCTGGACGCGCAGGACGCCGCGCGCGCCATCGTCGCCACCGCCGCCACCGCCATGGCCGAAAGCGTGAAGATGCGCGCCTTCCAGCGCGACATCCACCCCGCCGACTGCGAGCTGGTGGCCGCCGGCGGCGGCGGGGCCCAGCACGTGGCCGAGGTGGCCGAACTCGCGGGCGTGCCGCGCGTGCGCGTGATCCCCCACGCCGGCGTGATCGCCGCGCTGGGCCTGCTGGCCTCGCCGCCCACGCGCACGCTGGAATGGTCCTGCGCGCTGGCGCTCGACCACGAGGGCCTCGGCGCACTGAGCGAACGGCGCGAGGCGCTGCGCCGCTCGGTGCGCGAGGGCACGCCGCGCTGGAGCCTGGAACTGCTGATCGTGGGCCAGGGCAACCCGGTGGAGGTGCCCTGGGAGGCCGGCGACGACCTGGCCGCGCTGCGCGCGCGCTTCGCCGAGCGCTACGAGGCCCTGCGCGGACAGCTGCCCGCGCGCTTCGAGGTGCAGGCCCTGCTGCTGCGCGGCGTGTTCGAACAGGCCCTGCCCCAGCCCGGCGTGGGCGCCCGGCACCTGCGCCCCGACCCCGCGCTGTGGGCCGGCTGTCCGGCCGAGGGCCTGGGCCCACGCGCGCTGTTCGCCGCCACCACCACGGTGTGGGTGCCCGCGGGCTGGCGCTGGGCGCTGGTGGCCGACGGCGCGCTGCTGCTGTCGCGCGACGGGGCCCGGGAGCCCAGTGCATGAACCACGAGCACCTGATCCTCATGGAGCCCGTGCGGCTGGCGCTGCAGGGCATCGCCGACCGCATGCAGAGCCGCATGATGCGCGCGGCCTATTCCTCCATCGCGCGCGAGGGCGGCGACTGCGCGGCCGCGGTCTTCCTGCCCGACGGCCGCCTGCTCGCGCAGGCGCGCTCGCTGCCGCTGCTGCTCGGCTCGCTCATTCCGGCGGTCGCGGGCCTGCTCCAGCGCTGCCCCGTCGAGGCCATGGCCGATGGCGATGCCTGGCTGATGAACGACCCCTGGTCGGGCGGCACGCACCTGCCCGACCTGATCGTGGTGCGGCCGGTGTTCGGCGGCGGCGCGGTGATCGCGCTGGCCGCGGCCATCCTGCACCACCAGGACGTGGGCGGCGTCGCGGCCGGCTCCATCCCGCCCGACGCGACCGAGATCTACCAGGAAGGCCTGCGCATACCGCCGGTGCGCTGGCGCGTGGCCGGCGCGCCCGATCCGCACATCGAGGCCCTGCTCACTGCCAACAGCCGCACGCCCGGCAACCTGCTGGGCGACCTGAACGCGCAATGGTCGGCCGTGAGCCTGGGCGCCGAGGAAACCGCCGCGCTGCGCGCGCGCACCGGCGCGGCTTTCGAGGCCGTGTGCGAGGCGCTGCTCGCGCAGTCCGAGCGCCTGACGCGCGAGGCCCTGCGCGCCGCGCCCGATGGCGAGTGGCACTGGCAGGACCAGCTCGATGGCGACGGCATCAGCGACACGCCGGTGCGCATCGCGGTGGCCCTGCGCAAGCGGGGCGACACGCTGCACATCGACTTCACCGGCTCCTCGCCGCAGACGCGCGGGCCGGTGAACGCCTCGCCCTCCAGCATGGTGTCGGCCATCCTGTTCTTCATGCGCTCGCTGGCGCCGCAGGCGCCCAACAACGCGGGTTGCCTGGCGCCGGCCAGCTGGGTGCTGCCCGAGGGCAGCGTGGTCAACCCGCGCCTGCCGGCCGCCGTGAATGCCCGCACCGCCACGCTCAAGCTGGCCTGCAACGCCTTGCTCGGCGCCTGGTCCTCGGGCGCGGCGCGCGAGCCCATGGCCGCCAACGCCGGCGTGGCCACGGTGCTCTCGCTCGGTGGCGCGCGCGCCGACGGTCAGCGCTGGCTGTTCACCGAGATCATCGCCAGCGGCGCCGGCGCCAGCGCGCGCGGCCACGGCACCAGCGGCGTGTCCACCGACGTGGGCAACGCGCGCAACACGCCGCTCGAGGTGATCGAGTCGGAGGCGCCGGTGCGCGTGCACTGCTACGCGATCCGCGAGGGATCGGGCGGCGCGGGCCGCTTCTGCGGCGGCCATGGCGTGCGCCGGGTGTATGAATTACTGGAAGGCCATGGCAGCGTCTCCTACCGGGGCGAGCGCCATGTCAGCCGTGCGCGCGGCAGCGAAGGGGGCGGCGACGGCGCGCCCTCGGCCGCGCGCATCGAAAGAACCGATGGACGCGTCGACGTGCTGTCCGCGAGGGCGCGCGTCGACTGGTCCGCGGGAGACAGGCTCGTCATAGAAACGGCCGGAGGAGGCGCATGGGGCGAGGCCATGCCACGCCAATGAACCCACCCATTTGAAAGAGAGATCCCCGATGAAACGTTTCGCCCTCAACCGCAGAACCCTGGTCAGCGCGCTGGCCGCGGGCACCACCCTGGGCCTGGCCGCGCTCACCCCGCTGGCCGCGTCCGCGCAGGACGCCTACCCGAGCAAGATCGTTCGCATCGTCGTGCCCTTCCCGCCCGGCGGCAGCACCGACCTGCTGGCGCGCAAGCTCGGCGAGAAACTCGCCGCGCAATGGAAGCAGACCGTCATCGTGGACAACCGCCCCGGCGCGGGCGGCACGGTGGGCGCGGACCACGTGTCCAAGTCGGCCCCCGACGGCTACACGCTGCTGCTGGGCGTGACCGGCAGCAACGGCATCGCCGGCTCGCTGTACCCCAACCTGCCCTACGACCCGGTGAAGGGCTTCACGCCCGTGACGGCCGTGGTGACCGCACCGCTGCTGCTGGTGAAGGGCGAGCGCGTGGCCGCCAAGACGGTGGCCGAGCTGGTGGCCGCCGCCAAGGCCAAGCCAGGCTCCATCACCTACGGCTCGCCGGGCACGGGCACGTCCATGCACCTCACGGGCGAGATGTTCGAGCTGGCGACCAAGACCGCGCTGCTGCACATCCCCTACCGCGGCAGCGCCGGCGCGCTGAGCGACCTCATGGGCGGCCAGATCGACCTGATGTTCGGCGACATCCTGGTGGTGATGCCGCAGATCGAGGCCAAGAAGCTCACGCCGATCGCCGTCACCTCCAAGGAACGCCACCCCATGTTCCCCAACGTGCCCACCGTGGCCGAGAGCGGCTATCCGGGCTTCGAGGCGCTGTCGTGGCAGGGCCTGTTCGCGCCGCCCGGCACGCCCGCGGCCATCGTCGACAAGCTCAACAAGGACGTGAACGCCGCGCTGGCCAGCGCCGACATCCAGGAGTACTTCGTCTCGCGCGGCTTCAAGCTCGGCGGCAGCGGCGCGGCCGAGTACAAGGCCTTCATCGAGGCCGAGAACAAGAAGTGGGCCACCATCGTGAAGACCGCTGGCGTCAAGCCCGACTGAGTCCCGCCCAGCGATGCCGAGCAACCCCGACATCCGCCACATCGGCCCGCCCGTTCAGCGGGCCGGCGTGGTGCAACCGATCTCGCCCGCCGTGGTGGCCGATCAGCGCCTGGTCTTCGTCGCCGGCCAGGTGCCCATGCGCAACGGCCAGCCCGCGGGCGAGGACATCGTGAGCCAGACGCACTACACGATCGACCTGATCGAAGACATCCTGCGCCGCGCCGGCTGCACGCTGGCCGACGTGGTGAAGACCACCGTGTGGCTGGTCGACGGCCAGGACTACCCCGGCTTCAACGCGGCCTACGCCGAGCGCTTCGCGGCCGCCACGGCGCCGGCGCGCTCGACCGTGATCGCCGGCCTGATCGCGCCGGTGCGCGTGGAGATCGAGGCGGTGGCGCTCAAGCCGCGGGCCTGAGTCCGCGCCGGCGGTCCCCGGGGCGGGCGAGCTATCATGCCCGCCCGCCATGACCGCAGCAGCCCCACCCCCGGCGCGACGCCCCGCGCGCGAAAGCCGCCAGCGCATCCTCGCCGCCATCCGCGAAGCCGCCATCCAGGAGTTCAGCCTGCACGGCCTCAAGGGCACGTCCACGCAGGCCATCGCCGAACGCGCGGGCCTCACCAAGCCCCAGCTGCACTACTACATCGCCGGCAAGGAGGAGCTCTACGCCGAGCTGCTCGACTCCGTGATGATGGCCTGGAAGATCCAGTTCGCCCCGCCCGGCATGACCGAGCCGGCCGAGATCCTGGCCCACTACATCCGCCTGAAGCTGGACCACGCCTTCGACCAGCCCACCGTCTCGCGCATCTTCACGCGTGAAATCCTGGACGGCGGCCACAACCTTGACCGCTACTGGCCCAAGGCACGGATCTGGGTCGAGGAAGAGGTGGCCATCATCAACGGCTGGATGGCGCGCGGCCTGATGCGGCCCATGAACGCCCACCTGCTGCTCATGCACATCTGGGCCATGACGCAGCACCACGCCGACTTCGCGCTGCAGGTGCGCGAGATCTGCGGCCAGGGGCCCCATGCGCCGCTGGACCGCGAGGCCGTGGCCAGCGAGCTGATCCCCTTCGTGCTGCGCGGCTGCGGCCTCCTGCCCCCCTGAACGCCGCCCCGCCGCCCCGCGGCCCCGGCGCCCTCCCTTCTTGCTTCGGGTATTCCCGCCTGTGCAGGCGCGGCTCCGTCTCTATACTGACCAATTGGTCAAAGTATTCGGTCAAAATTGAACGCCCCCGACACCACGGCCCTGCCGGCCGCCCTTTCCGCCGACCCCACCCGGGGAGAATTCACCGTCCGCGTGGCCCGCGTGCTGCGCCACACCGCCGAGGTGAGCGGCTATCGGCTGGAGCGCTGCGACGGCCAGGCGCTGCCCGCCGCCGAAGCCGGCGCCCACATCGATCTCTACCTGCCCGGCGGCCTGGCGCGCAGCTACTCGCTCTGCGGCGAGCCGGCGCTGAGCGCCGAAGGCTATGAGATCGCGGTCAAGCGCGAGGACGCCGGCCGCGGCGGCTCGCGCGCGGTGCACGAGCACCTGCGCGAAGGCCGGCTGCTGCGCATCGGCCGCCCGCGCTGCCTGTTCCCGCTGGCGCCCCAGGCGCCGCACCACCGGCTGCTGGGCGGCGGCATCGGCGTGACGCCGCTGGTGGCCATGGCCCACGCCCTGCATGCGCGCGGCGCGGCCTTCGACCTGCACGTGTTCGTGCGCAGCGCCGAGCACCTGCCGCTGCGCGCGGCGCTGGAGGCCGCGCCCTGGCGCGGGTGCGTGACGGTGCACCGCGACGACGCGCCCGCCACGCGCACCGACCCCGCCGCCCTGGTGGCCCAGGCGCCGGCCGGCGCGCACCTCTACTACTGCGGTCCCGAGGGCTTCATGGCCGCCCTGCGCGAAGCCAGCCGCGACTGGCCGGCCGAGCGCGTGCACTTCGAGCACTTCGGCGCCCCCCCGGCAGCGGCCACGCCCAGCACCGGCGCCGGCTTCGAGCTGATCCTGGCGCGGCGCCAGCAGCGCCTGCACGTGCCCGCGGGCAAGAGCATCGCGATGGTGTTGCACGGCGCGGGCATTCCGGTGGACACGGTCTGCGAGCAGGGCATCTGCGCGTCCTGCATCACGCCCTACCTCGATGGCACGCCCGACCACCAGGACAGCTGCCTCACCGACGAGGAGCGCGCCACGCACGTGGCGGTGTGCTGCGCGCGCGCGCTCACGCCCACCCTCACGCTGGACATCTGACACGGTGCACACGAGCCCCGCATGAACCCCCAGCCCCCCGCGCCCGACACCGACACGCCCGCCGCGCTGCATGGCGCGCGCCTGCCGCGCTGGTTGCTGCCCGCCGACTGGCCGACGCACGAAGGCCGACCCGCGCTCGCGCGCCTCGAACTGGCCGACGGCCGCATCGCCCGCGTGCGCCCGCTGCCCGCCGCCGAGGGGCCCGCCGGCCAGGCGCGCTGGGACCTGCACGGCGCGCCGGTGCTGCCCGGCTTCGTGGAAGCCCACGCCCACCTCGACAAGGCCTTCATCGGCCCCCGCCTGGGCGCGGTGCGCCCGGGCCTGCTCGGCGCCATCGAGGCGGTGATCGCCGACCGCGAGCGCTGGACGCGCGAGGACCTGCGCGCGCGCATGCGGCGCGGCCTGCACTGGGCCTGGCAGGCCGGCACCACGCGGCTGCGCACGCACATCGACTGGTGGGACCCGCAGGCCACGCCACTGGCCTGGGAGGTGATGGGCGAGCTCGCGCACGAATGGCGCGATCGCCTGGCGATCGAGCGCGTCGCGCTGGTCAAGCTCGGCCCCTGCGAGGACCGCGCCGTGGCGCAGGCCCTGGCCAGGCGCATCGCCGCCGACGGACCGGGTGCCCTGCTGGGCGGCTTCGTGCACAGCAGCCAGTGGAACCCCGGCGCGCTGCGCGAACTGCTGCGCGCCGCGCAGGACGCGGGCCTGGACCTCGACCTGCACGTGGACGAAGAGCTCAACCCCGACGCCGAGGGCCTGGCCTGGCTCGCCCGCAACCTGCGCGCCACGCGCTTCGACGGCCGCGTGGTCTGCGGCCACACCTGCGCGCTGGCGGCCCAGCCGGAATCGCGCGCGCTGGCCACGCTGGACGCGGTGGCGCGCGCGCCCATCACCCTGGTGTCGCTGCCCATCACCAACCTGCTGCTGCAGGACGCCGCCACCGGCCGCACGCCGCGCCAGCGCGGCCTCACCCTCATCAAGGAAGCGCGCGCGCGCGGCATCCCGCTGCTGATCGGCAGCGACAACGTGCAGGACCCGTTCTGCCGCGTCGGCAGCCTCGACCCGGTCGAGGCCATGCAGGCCGCGGTGCTCGCGGGCCAGCTCGACGAGGCCTTCGACCACTGGTCGATGGCCGTGTGCCGCCCCGACTGGCTGGGCCGCGAGGCACCGGCCGCCGCGCCCGGCCTCGAAGGCCGGCCCGCCGACCTGGTGATCTTCGACCGCGCCGAGGCCACGGCCTGGCCCTCACGCGCCGCGCCGCGCCGCGTGCTGCGCGGCGGCCGCGCCATCGACACCGACACCGACATCAGCGACAGCGGCACCCCCGCGCGCTGAACCCGCCCCCCCCAGAGAACCCCACCCATGCTGCACGGCTACTTCCCCCCGCACCGCTTCCTGCCCTACCTGAGCTGGACCGAAATCACCGCCCTGCCCGAGCGCGAGAACACCGTCATCGTGCTGCCCGTGGGCGCCACCGAGCAGCACGGCCCGCACCTGCCCTGCTCGGTCGACACCGTGATCGCGGCCGGCGTGATCGGCAAGGCCTTCGAGCGCCTGCCCGCCGAGGTGCGCGCCTTCGGCCTGCCGCCCATCAGCTACGGCAAGTCCGAGGAGCACCTGCACTTCGCCGGCACCATGACGCTGAGCGGCACCACGCTGCTCTCTACCATGATCGAGCTCGGCGAATCGGTCTACCGCTCGGGCTTTCGCAAGCTGGTCTTCGCCAACGGCCACGGCGGCCAGCCCCAGGTGCTGGAGATGGCCGCGCGCGAGCTGCGCCTGCGCCACGGCGACTTCGTCATCGTGCCCTTCGGCGTTTCGCGCGTGCCCAACGTGTCCGGGCAATTCATCAGCGACCAGGAACGCAAGCAGTCCATGCACGCGGGCCATTCCGAGACCGCGCTCATGCTCGCGCTGGCGCCCGACACCGTGCACATGGAGCGCGCCGAGGCCGCCTTCCCGCCGGTCTTCCCCTCCAAGATCCTCTCGCCCGACGGCCGCCCCGCCTGCGCCTGGGTGGCGCGCGATTTCGGCCCCAGCGGCGTGATCGGCGATCCCACCACGGCCACGCGCGAGCAGGGCGAGGCCATCCTCGACAGCCTGGCCAACAGCTGGGTCCAGGCCATCACCGAGCTGCACGCCATGCAATGGGTCGTGCGCGAACAAGCCACCTGGGAGCGCGGCCACCACACGGGCCACATCCAGCAGACCCTGGCCGACTGAGGCCACCCACCGATCCCGTCCCCACCACCCCCAAGCCAGAAAGGCCCGCCATGACCTCTCGCCCCCTGTTCCGCCTGCGCCGCGCGCTCGGTGCCACCGCCCTCGGCCTGCTGGGCCTCGCCGCCAGCGCGCAGGCCCAGGAGAAGTTCACCTTCATGACCAACTGGTACGCGCAGGCCGAGCACGGCGGCTTCTACACCGCCCTGGCCACCGGGCTCTACAAGAAGCACGGCCTGGACGTGAGCCTGCGCATGGGCGGCCCACAGGTGAACATCCTGCAGATCATGGGCGCGGGCCAGACCGACTGCATCATGGGCGCCACCGACACGCAGATGATGGTCGCGCGCAACAACGGCCTGCCCATCGTCACCGTGGCCGCGGTCTTCCAGAAGGACCCGCAGGTGCTCATCGCGCACGAGCAGGTGAAGTCCTTCGAGGACATGAAGGACAAGACCATCCTGATCGCGCCCACCGCCATGCGCGGCTACTGGTCCTGGCTCAAGGGCAAGTACGGTTTCAAGGACTCGCAGGTGCGGCCCTACACCTACAACATCCAGCCCTTCGTGGCCGACAAGAACATCGTGCAGATGGGCTATCTCTCGTCCGAGCCCTTCGCCATCCAGAAGCAGGGCATCAAGGCCAACACCTTCCTGCTCGCCGACCACGGCTACCCCCCGTACGCCAACACCATCTCCTGCATGGACAAGACGGTGAAGGAGCGCCGCCAGGCCGTGGCTGCCTTCGTGCGCGCCAGCGCCGAGGGCTGGAAGGCCTACCTCGCCGACCCCAGCGCCGGCAACGCGCTCATCAAGAAGGACAACCCCAACATGACCGACGAGCAGCTCGCCTACGGCGTCGGCAAGCTCAAGGAGATGGGGATCATCACCAGCGGCGACGCGCAGAAGCTGGGCATCGGCGTCATCACGCGCGAACGCCTGCTCAAGACGCACGCCTTCCTGGTGGACAACCAGCTCATCGACCCGGCCAAGGTCAACCTCGACCAGGCCTACGACTTCGACCTGATCCGCGACATCAAGGTCCTGCCCTGAGCCTTTCCCCGGCCCGCGCCGCTTCGTGGCGCGGGCCCTTCTCTTTCCAAGAACCCACACCCAACAATGACCAGCCCGCCCTCGCCTGCCGCTGCGCCCCCTGTGGCCATCGACATCCGACAAGTCCAGAAAACCTACCCCAACGGCACCGTGGCCCTGCAGCCGGTGGACCTGAGCGTTCGCGAGGGTGAGTTCGTCACCCTGCTCGGCCCCTCGGGCTGCGGCAAGAGCACGCTGCTCAAGATGATCGCGGGCCTGCTGGAGCCCAGCAGCGGCAGCCTCAAGCTCTGGGGCGAGGGCGTGAACCAGCTCGAACGCTCGGGCCACCGCCTGTCCTTCGTCTTCCAGGCGCCCACGCTCATGCCCTGGGCCAACGTGCAGACCAACGTGCGCCTGCCGCTGGACCTGGCCGGCGTGCCGCGCGCCGAGGCCGACGCCCGCGTGGCCGACGCGCTCGCGCTGGTGGGCCTGTCCAAGTTCGCCAAGGTGCTGCCGCGCTCGCTCTCGGGCGGCATGCAGATGCGCGTGTCCATCGCGCGCGGCCTGGTGGTGGAGCCCACGCTGCTGCTCATGGACGAGCCGTTCGGCGCGCTCGACGAGATCACGCGCCACAAGCTCGACGCCGACCTGCTGGAGCTCTGGCAGAAGAAGAACCTCACCGTCGTCTTCGTCACGCACTCCATCCACGAGTCGGTGTTCCTCTCCAGCCGCGTGGTGATGATGGCCGCGCGCCCGGGCCGCATCGTGGAGGAATTCCGCATCGACGAACCCTATCCCCGCCGCCCCGAGTTCATGGTCAGCACCGACTTCAGCCACCACGCGAAGAACCTGCAGGACAGCCTGCACCGCGCCAGCCGCGACACCCAGGAAACCAACGAGGAGGTGTCGCAATGAACACCGTGCCCCACACCTCCCTGCTCGCCCAGCCGCGCGTGCAGCGCGTCCTCTACCCCTCGCTGGTCGCGGTGGTGCTGATCGCGCTGTGGCAGGCGCTGGTCGTCGGCCTGGCGCTGCCGCCCTACCTCATCCCCTCGCCGCTGCTGATGATGCAGACCCTGATCGGCGACTGGGGCACGCTGTTCGACTCGCTGATGATCACCATGAAGATCACGGTGCTGTCCTTCATCGTCGCGGTGGTGGTCGGCGTGCTGATCTCCTTCCTGTTCGTGCAGAGCCGCCTGATCGAGACCGCGCTGTTCCCCTACGCGGTGCTGCTGCAGGTCACGCCCATCGTGGCCATCGCCCCGCTGATCATCATCTGGGTCAAGCAGCCCACGGCCTCGCTGGTGGTCTGTGCCACGCTGGTCGCGCTGTTCCCCATCATCTCGAACACCACCCTGGGCCTGCGCAGCGTCGACCCCGACCTGCAGGCCTACTTCAAGATGAACCGCGCCTCGCGCGCGCAGATGCTCTGGCGCCTGCGCATCCCCAGCGCCCTGCCCTACTTCTTCGGCGGCCTGCGCATCTCCTCGGGCCTGGCGTTGATCGGTGCCGTGGTGGCCGAGTTTGTCGCCGGCACCGGCGGCACCAACACCGGCCTGGCCTACCAGATCCTGATGGCCGGCTACCAGCTCGACATCCCACGCATGTTCGCCGCCCTGCTGCTCATCTCGCTGGCCGGCGTGTTCCTGTTCGTGCTCATGGCCTGGCTCACCAAGCTCGCGCTCGGCTCCTGGCACGCCAGCGAGATCGCGCAGGATTGAACACCCCCGCCGCGCTTCGCGCGTCCCCCTCAAGGGGGCGGCACCTGCGGCCCGGCAGAGCCGGTTCCGCGGTGCCCTCGACGAGGCACGGCTGACGCAAGGAATCTGAATGAACGCTTCCATCCAATCGCTCCAGCAGGAGCTGCCCGATCTTGACTGGGTCACCGACCCCATCAAGGTCGGCCGGCTGTCGCAGGACTTCTCCTGGTTCAGCCCCGTGCTCAAGCGCCAGCTGCTGGGCAAACGCGGCGACATCGCCGCGCGCCCGCGCACCGAAGACGAGCTGCGCCGCCTGGCCTCGGCCTGCGCGCGCCTGGGCGTGCCGCTCACGCCGCGCGGCAGCGGCACCGGCAACTACGGCCAGTGCGTGCCGCTGCACGGCGGCGTGCTGCTCGACATGAGCGGCTACAACCAGTTTCTGTGGGCGCGTCCCGGCGTGGGCCGCGCGCAGGCCGGCATCCGCATCGGCGACTTCGATGCCGCCGCGCGCCCGAGCGGCTGGGAGCTGCGCTGCATCCCCTCCACCTTCCGCACGGCCTCGCTCGGCGGCCTGTTCAGCGGCGGCTTTGGCGGCGCGGGCTCCATCAACTACGGCCCCATCGGCGCGCCTGGCAACATCCTCGGCGTGCGCGCCATGAGCGTCGAGGCCGAGCCCCAGGTGGTGGAGCTGCGCGGCCCCGAAGCCCTGCTGCTGCACCACCTGTGGGGCACCAACGGCCTGGTGCTGGAAGTGGAAATGGCCCTGGCGCCGGCGCATCCCTGGCTGGAGATGATCGTCGCCTTCGACGACATGGACCGCGCGCTGACCTTCGGCAACGCGCTCGCGCACGCGCCGGGCATCGTCAAGAAGAACATCGCCCTGCTGGCCGACCCGATCCCGGGCTACATGGCGCCGCTGGCCGAGCACCTGCCGCAGGGCTGCCACGCCGCGCTGCTGCTGGTGGCCGAGTTCTCGGAAGCCGCCGCGCTGCAACTGGTGGCCGCGCACGGCGGACGCATCACCTACCGCCGCACCGCCGACGAGGTGCAGGCCCAGCACCACACGCTGCTGGAGTACTGCTGGAACCACACCACGCTGAACGCGCTGAAGGCCGACAAGGGCCTGACCTACCTGCAGACCACCTTCACGCCCGGCAAGCACCTGGACCAGGTGCGCACCATCCAATCGCTGTTCGGCGACGAGGTGCTGATGCACGTGGAGTTCCTGCGCAGCATGGACGGCTTCACCACCTGCACCTCGCTGCCGCTGGTGCGCTTCAGCACCGAGGAGCGGCTGAACCAGATCATCCAGACCTTCCGCGACAACGGCATCCGCGTGAACAACCCGCACACCTACATCATTGAAGAAGGCAAGGTGGGTGGCGACCTGCCGCAAAGCGTGATCGACATGAAGCAGCGCTTCGACCCCGCGGGTCTGCTGAACCCGGGCAAGATGCGCGCCTGGAAGCTGCCCCACTGAGCGAGGAGGTTCTCCATGAGCACCGGCCAACCCATGGCCCGCTACGCCGCCGCGCGGCGCGTGGGCGACATCGTCTTCATGAGCGGCGTGGTCGCCGTCAACCCCGCGACGCGCGAGGCCGTGCGGCGCTACGAGGACCTGCCCGAGGCCGCCCGCACGGCGCTGCGCGCGCTGGGCTACGACACCGGGCAGATGTCGGTCGACATCTTCGAGGCGCCCATCGTGGCGCAGAGCTGGCTGGTGCTCGACCGCATCCGCCAGCTGGCCGAGGAACATGGCGGGCGCATGGCCGACGTGGTCAAGCTGGTGCAGTACTTCCGCGAACTGCGCGACTACGCGCCCTACAACCGCGTGCGCGGCCTGTTCTACCCGGACGAGCCGCCGGTGAGCACGGTGGTGGAGGTCTCGCGCTTCCTGCCGGGCGACGAGGTGCTGGTGGAGGTGGAGGCCACCATGGTCCTGCCGCGCTGAGCGCGGCGGGCGTTCACTGATCGAGCCGCTTCGCGCGCTCGGCCGGCATCTCGAGCGCCTTCTGCAGGTCCTGCTGCACCTGCTGCTGGGTGCGCTGGGCGTTCTCCAGCTCCTGCTGCTTCACGGCGGCGCCGGTGGCGGCCGAGCCCACCGCATCCGCGCCGCAGGCGGCGAGCAGCAGCGCAAGGCACAGGGCACCGGCGCGGGTGATCGAGCCGGTATTCATCGCGAACCACCGGCCAGGGACAGCGTTCGGGTGAACGCCGGCACCCAGCGGTCGCACAGCCGCTGCACGCCGGTGCCGAGCAGCAGCACCGCGGCCCAGGCCAGGGCCGTCCACAGCCAGGCCTGGCCCAGGCCGCCGCGGTCGAGCCGCTCCCACAGGCCGCTGACCACGATGATCACCGCGAAGTGGCAGACGAAGACGCTGTAGGACACGTCGCTGAGGTGCTCCACCGCGCGGCGCACCGGACCCAGGACGGCGCGCCAGGAAAGGTGCGAGCCCGCGTACAGGGCCAGCGCGGTCGCCAGGGCCAGGATGGGCCGGGCCCGCGGGTCCTGCAGCCAGTCCAGGGCCAGCAGCGCGGCCACCAGCCACCAGCACAGGGCCGCCCGCGCGCCGCCGCGCGCCCAGGCCGCCAACGCGCCCAGGCCGTAGGCCGAGAGAAAGTAGATGGCCCAGACGTCCAGCGTCGGCCGGCGGCTGAACACCTCGATGGACGCCACCGTGGCGACGGCCACCACCAAGGGCACGAAAGAATCGGCCAAGGGCGTGGACGAGCGCGCCGCGAAGCAGGCCAGCAGGGCGAACAGGCCGAACAGCTGCAGGTCGATGGCCACGTACCAGGCGCCGGCCGACAGCGAAGGCACGCCCAGCACGTCTTGCAGGAAGAACAGGTGCGCGAGGAACTGGCCCACCGAGGGCAGCGGCGAGACCCAGTCGTGCTGCGCCAGCTCCGGGCCCAGCCAGCCGGTGGCCAGCACCACCAGCGCCAGCGCGACCAGGAACTGGGGCACCAGGCGCAGGTAGCGTTGCCAGATCAGCGGCACCGGGGCGAGGTCGCGCCGCTTGCTGAGCGATTGCGCGGTGAGAAAGCCGCCGATGACCAGAAAGGGCTGCACCGCGTAACGGCCGTCCTCGTACAGAAACTGCACCAGCCGCGGCCAGGCGTCCGCGATCCAGTCGGTCATGGGCGCGTAGAGCGAGAGGTGGTGCAGCACGATGAGCTGCGAGGCCAGGGCCTTGAGGCTGTCGATCAACGCGGAGCGCTTCATCTGGCTGCGAGCTGCGGGAGAGACCTGGAAAGCAAAACGCCCAACCGGAAGGGTTGGGCGTTGAATCTTGGTGGCCTGGGGCGGAATCGAACCACCGACACGCGGATTTTCAATCCGCTGCTCTACCAACTGAGCTACCGGGCCTTGGGAAGCCCAGGAGTATAGCAGCTTGGCGGACCCCGCCTCAGCCCAGGCCGTTGCGCTTGGCGCGGGCCAGGTCCACGCCCAGCTGCTTGAGCTTGCGGTAGAGGTGGGTGCGCTCCAGACCGGTCTTCTCGGCCACGCGGGTCATGGAGCCGGACTCCTTGGCCAGGTGGTATTCGAAGTAGGCCTTCTCGAACTCGTCGCGCGCCTCGCGCAGGGGGCTGTCGAGGTTGAAGGTCTGCTGCGCCTGCGGGCCCATGGGCAGCGTGGGCATGAGGCCGTTGCCGTTCACCGGGGCCACCCCGTTGACGTGGTGGTGGGTCATGGCCTCTTCGACCGTGACCTCCATGCCCACAAGGCGCGGCGGCACCAGCGCGGCGCCGCCAGGCGCGGCCTTGGGCACCTTGTTCAGGCCCTGGTCCACGGCCTTGAGCAGCTTCTGCAGCGTGATCGGCTTTTCAAGGAAGGCCGAGGCGCCGATGCGCGTGGCCTCGACGGCGGTGTCGATGGTGGCGTGGCCGCTCATCATGATCACCGGCATGGTCAGCAGGCCGGTGCTGCTCCACTCCTTGAGCAGGGTCACGCCATCGGTGTCGGGCATCCAGATGTCGAGCAGCACCAGGTCGGGCCGCATCTGCTGGCGCAGCGAACGCGCCTCGGCCGCATTGGCCGCCAGTTCGACGGCGTGGCCTTCGTCGTTGAGGATTTCGGACAGCAGGTCCCGTATGCCCAGTTCGTCGTCTACGACCAGAATCGTTGCCATTGCGTGCGGAGTCCCTCGGTACCTGTTGTCAATTTGCAACTGCGAATGATAACGACACTTGCGCGCCGATGACGCGCCCTTCCGTCACGCGGTTCGACAAGTCCACGCGGCCGCCGTGTTCGTCCATGATCTTCTTGACCACGGCCAGGCCCAGGCCGGTGCCCTTGGCCTTGGTGGTGACGTAGGGCTCGAAGGCCCGTTTGAGGATGTTCTCGCCAAAACCGGGCCCGCTGTCGGACACCACCAGGCGCACCCACTGGCCGCTGTCGGAGCGGCGGGTGCGCAGTACCACCTCGGCGCCGGCCATGCCGCCCATGGCGTCCTGGGCGTTCTGCACCAGGTTGTGGACGATCTGGCGCACCTGCTGGGCGTCGGCGCGCACCTTGGGCAGGTCTTCGGCGAGCTCGCAGCGCACGGGCACGGCGGCGTTGTCGTAGAGGCTGAGGATGTCGCGCACGGCGGCGTTGAGGTCCAGCGGCGCGAGCTGGGCCGCGGGCAGGCGCGCGTAGTCGCGGAATTCGTTGACCAGACGCTTCATGGCCTCGACCTGATCGCCAATAGTGCGCACCGACTTGTCGAGCAGGGCCTGTTCGGGTGGCTGCAGCTTGCCGTCCAGCTTCATGGCCAGGCGCTCGGCCGAGAGCTGGATGGGCGTGAGCGGGTTTTTGATCTCGTGCGCCAGGCGGCGCGCCACCTCGCCCCAGGCCTTGGCGCGCTGGGCCGAGACGACCTCGGACACGTCGTCGAACACCAGCAGGCGCTGGTTGTCGGGCAGCAGGGCACCGCGCGCGATGAGGGTGATGCCCTGCTCGAAGGGCGAGCCCTCGCCCGCGCTGAGTTCGAAGGATTCCTGCCAGTAGCCGCCCTCGTGCGGCGAGTCCTCGGCCAGGAAGCGCTCGAACTGCTGCAGCACGCCGCCAGCGATCTGCTCCAGACCGGGCACCTGGTCCAGCGGCTGGCCGATGTGCGCGTTCAGCGCGGCGTGCAGGATGCGCGCCGCGCCGGGGTTGGCGCTGAGCAGGTGGCCCCGCTCGTCGAACACCAGCACGCCGGCGGTGAGGTTGTCCAGGATGGTCTGCAGGTTCTCGCGCGCGGCGTCCACCTGCTCCATGCTGTGCTGCACGGCCTCGCGCGCGTCGGACAGGTCCTGCGTCATGAGGGCGAAGGTGCGCGTGAGGCCCGCGAGTTCGTCGCGCGAGGGCAGCGCGGCCTTGGGCGCGAGGTTGCCGGCCGCCACCTCGCGCATGCCCTCGGCCAGCACGATGAGCGGGCGGATCAGCTGGTTGCCCAGCAGCACCGCCAGCAGCACCGCGCCGAACACGGCCAGGAACAGCGCCAGCGTGAGCGTACCGATGTACATGCGGCGCAGGCCGTCGCGCGCCAGCGCGCGCTCCTGGTACTCGCGGTTGGCCACCTGCACGGCCAGCGCGTCCACGATCAGCGCCGAGGGCAGGGCCGCCGAGACCTGCAGGTAGCGCGGCTCGGCGTTGACGGCGAAGCTGGGCGGGTTCACCAACGCCAGCACCTTGATGCGCGCCTGGCCCGCGGCCAGCGCGGCGTGTAGGTCGCCGCCCTCGCCCTCCTCCAGGCCCTCGATCTGCGCGAGCACGCGGTTGGCGCGCGCGTTGCGCAGGGTGGCGGGGCTGGGCCGCTCGGGCGCGAGATCGAAGCGCGAACTGCCCGAGCTGCCCAGGAGCTGGCCGGTGGCGCCGAACAGCACCACGTCGCTGGCGTCGAGCTGCTCGCGCACGCGGTCGAGCGCGAGCACGGCGCCACTGTTGCTCTGGCGAGCCAGGCCGTCGGCGGCCAGGCGGGTCTTGTTCGACAGGTCGGCCACCAGGGTGTCGAGCGTGGTGCGGCCCAGGTTCAGGCCCGCGCCCAGCGCGGACTCCACGCGCACGTCGAACCAGCTTTCGATGGAGCGCGAGACGAACTGGTAGGACACGGTGTAGATGAGCAGCCCGGGCAGGATGCCCACCAGGCCGATGATGGCGGCGAGCTTGACCAGCAGCTGGCTGCCGAACTTGCCGCGCTTGAGGCGCATGAACAGCCGCGCGCCCAGCCACAGGATGACCAGCCCCAGGCCCACGGCGGCGGCCACGTTGATGCCGACCAGCAACTCGAAGTTGCGCTCGTAGAAGACGCTGTTGCGCGTGCCCAGAGTGAGCAGGAACAGCAACACCATGCCCAGGCCGGTCATGAAGATCAGGCCGGCGACCACCGCCCAGCGGGTGGCGGCGGGCTTGCGCGAGTGGGGCGGGGTGAGGGTGTTCACGGCACGGAGGGCGTGCGGGGTGGCGGCGCGGGGCTCAGCGGGACGGGGATTCGGCGGCGGGCGCCTCACCACCGGCCTTGGCCTCGGCGGCGGGGGACGTGGCGCGCGGCTCGGCCGGCGCGGGCAGCTCGGGCGTGGCGGCCTCGGGCACGCCCAGCTCGCGCTCCAGCGCCATGGACCATTCTTCCTGGTTGCCCAGGCCAATCTGGAAGGGGCGCGGCAGCAGGCTGAGGTCGAGGCGGAAGCCGAACTCCACCAGGTGGGAGGCGCCCGGCTCCAGCTGCCCCGCGTCGGCGAGCCGCCAGCGCGAGACGCGGCCCACCGCCGCCAGGGCCTCCTCCAGAGTGTCGTGGTTCTGGTGCAAGGCGTAGGGCAGGCCGGCGCCGCCGCCGGTGCCGCCGCCGGCCTCGGTGGAGATGCTGACGCGCCAGCGGCGGGTCAGCGGCTGGTAGGCCAGGCGCAGGGTGCGGGTGGCACCGGCCACGCGCTTGTTCGTCCAGTACCAGCGCTCGCGCAGCACGTCGGCCTGCCAGACGAAGTACAGCGGCACGCCCTTGATCAGGGCGTCCTGCACGGCGCCATGCGGGCTGAGCTCGAAGCGAGCGCTCAGGAACAAGCCGTCGGAGGTGCGCTGCAGGGCGAGCTGCTGCACCTGGGGCGGCTGGGCGCGGGCCAGCGCGAGGGCCAGGCCGACCAGCACCAGCAGCAGCCAATGCCGGGGGCGAAGAAGGCTTCGGACCCGATCAGCCGCCGCGGGCCTTGTCAAAACGTGCGTAGAAAAAGCCGTCCGGTCCACCCGAGGCATTGTCGTTGAACTGTCCGGCACCCCCGGGTGTACCGGGGAACAGATGGCCGGGAGCGGCGCCTGCCCGGGCGTCGGTGTGGCGCTGAAGAAACGCCTCGGCCTGCTCGCTGCCCTCGGCGCGGAACACCGAGCAGGTGGCGTAGAGCAGGCGCCCGCCGGGCCGCAGCAGCGGCCACAGGGCGTCGAGCAGGGCCCGCTGGGTGCCCGCCAGGGCCGCCACGTCGCTGTCGCGGCGCAGCCAGCGCACGTCCGGGTGGCGGCGCACGATGCCCGAGGCCGTGCAGGGGGCGTCGAGCAGGATGGCGTCGAAGGGCCGGCCGTCCCACCAGTCGGCGGGGCGGGCGGCGTCGGCGTGACGCACCTCGGCCACCAGACCCAGGCGGCGCAGGTTGTCGCTGATGCGGGTGCAGCGCGCGGCGTCGACGTCCAGCGCCAGCAGCTCGGCATCGGCGCGCTCCAGCAGGTGGGCGGTCTTGCCGCCGGGCGCGGCGCAGGCGTCCAGCACGCGCGGGCGCGCGGCGAGCCCGTCAAGCAGCAGCTGCGCGGCCAGCTGGGCGGCCTCGTCCTGCACCGAACAGTGGCCCTCGGCGAAACCGGGGATCTGGTCGACCGGCAGCGGGCGCGCCAGCTCCAGTCCGTCCTCGCCCACGGGCCGGCTGGCCACGCCCTGGTCGGCCAGCGCGCGGGCCAGGGCCTCGCGATCGGCGCGGCGGCGGTTGACCCGCAAGGTCATGGGCCCCGGCCGGTTGTTGGCCAGCAGCAGGCGCTCCCAGTCCGCCGGGTGGTCTCGCCGCAGGCGTTCGATCCACCAGCTCGGGTGGTTCCAGCGCGCCACCGGGTCCTGGGCCAGCGGGGCCTGCAGCGAAGCGGCCTCGCGCAGGTAGCGGCGCAGGCAGGCGTTGAGGAAACCGGCCTGGCGCTGCCAGCGTTTGTCCTTCCGGGCCGCGCGCACGGCCTGGTCGACCACGGTGTGCGCGGCGTAGCTGGCGCCGGGGGCGTCGGGCGCCAGCAGCAGCGCCAGCGCCACGCACATGAGCGAGCGCAGGGGCGGCGGCGGCGCGCGGTCGGCCAGGCGGGCCACCAGCGCCTCGCAGTGGCCCAGCAGGCGCAGGCTGTGAAAGGCCAGCGCCTGCACGCCCGGGCGCAGCGGCGCGGGCACGGCCGCGAGTGCGT
The DNA here is from genome assembly GCF_034421675.1 of Hydrogenophaga sp. SNF1. Lineage (NCBI taxonomy): Bacteria > Pseudomonadati > Pseudomonadota > Betaproteobacteria > Burkholderiales > Comamonadaceae > Hydrogenophaga > Hydrogenophaga sp. SNF1. The sequence goes on along the minus strand of NZ_CP139793.1, from coordinate 375,945 downwards.
CGCCCAGGGAGCGGCCCTGGCGCACCGCGAGCACCGCCTGGGCCGCCAGCGCGAGCTGCTCGCTGAGCGCGGGCGCCTGCAGCGACCCGTGCGGTGGCCGCGCGTGGGCACCCGTGTTCATGCGTGCACCACGGTGGGGTCGCCCACCGTGCGCTGCGCCGGCAGTGGCAAGGGGCCCATGTGCCGGCCGTAGATGCGGCGCACCCGCTCGGCCAGCGGCGGGTGCGAGTCGAAGCGGCGCGCGAGCGCGCCATGCCCGTTGCCCACCAGCAGCAGGTGCTGCAGCGAGGGGCCCACCGCGCGCGATGGCAGGCCTTCGCGCTGCTGCGTCATGACCTTGCGCAGCACGCCGCCCAGACCGTCGCGGCTGCGCGTCCACTGCACGGCGCGCGCGTCGGCCAGGTACTCGCGCTGGCGCGACACCGCGGCCTGCAGCGCATGGCCCGCAACCCAGCCGAGCCAGCCCACGCCCATGAGGCACAGGCCCATCAGCGCGCCCATGAAGCGGCGGCCGTCCTCGCCCGGCTCGGCCAGGCGCTGGCCGAGGCGATGGACCATCTCCAGCCCGAACACCATGCCCGCCAGGCGCAGGTTCAGGCGCGTGTCGCCTTCGCCGATGTGACCCAGTTCATGCGCGACCAGGCCCTGCAGCTCCTCGCGCGTGAGGTGGTCGAGCGCGCCCTGGGTGACGGCCACCACCGCGTCCTGCGGCGTCCAGCCGGTGGCGAAGGCGTTGATGGCCTGGTCGCGCGCCACCACCATGGCGGTGGGGCGCGGCAGGCCCGAGGCGATGGACAGCTCGTCGACGATGTTGACGAAGCGCTGCTCGTCGAGCCGGCCCGAGGGCCGGGCCGCGCGCGCGCCCATGCGCTCGGCCAGCCGCACGCCGCCCTGGTGTTCCAGCTGCGAGGTTTCGAGCCACCAGCCGCCCAGCACGAAGAGCAGGGTCACGCCGGTGTTCACGGCCCAGAAGTGCCGCGGGAAGTACCACCCGCCCGCCAGCCAGAGTGGCCCCGACAGCAGCCAGCCCACGGCGAGGGCCGCGTTGACGGCCAGCACCAGCAGCAGCACGGTGAGGCCGAAGGCCGCCACCAGCCGGCGACTGCGCGCGCGCGCCTCGCGCTGAGAGTCGATGAACCGCATGCGCCGCCCGCGTCAGTGTCGGTGGCTCAGAACCGCACCTTGACCGGCTCGCGCTCGGCCTCGCTGGTGGTCGCTTCCAGCATGGCCTGGGGCAGGAAGTTGAACAGGCGCGCGACGAGGAGCGTGGGGAACTGCTGCGCGGCGTCGTTGAAGTCGTTGGCCTGGTCGTTGTAGGCCTGGCGCGCGAAGCCGATGCGGTTCTCGGTGCTGGCCAGCTCTTCGCTGAGCTCGCGCATGCTCTGGTCGGCCTTGAGCTCGGGGTAGTTCTCCACCACCGCCATGAGGCGACCGAGCGCGCCACCCAGCAGCTGCTCCGCGCCCGACAGGGTACCCATGACGCCGGGCGCCAGCGGCGCGCTGGCGGCGGCCTGCTCGGCGCTGCGCGCCTGGTTGCGCGCGGCGATCACGGCCTCGAGCGTCTGCGCCTCGTGCTCGAGGTACTTGCGGGCCACTTCGACCAGGTTGGGGATCAGGTCGTGCCGGCGCTTGAGCTGCACGTCGATCTGCGCGAACGCATTGGCGATGCCGTTGCGCAGGCGCACGAGCCGGTTGTAGGCCCCGACCGCCCAGAAGAAGACCAGCAGCGCCGCCAGCAGCAGCACCCATTGCAGAACACCCATCGTGTGTTTCCTCCTCGCTCGCCCGCGATTGGCGGGCGGGGGACTATAGCGCGCGGGGTATGCGCGCCCAAAGAAAAAGCCCCCGGCCTGTCGACCGGGGGCTTGTCGGCGGTGACCGGCGTCGGGCCGCTTACTCGGCGGACTCGCCAGCCGCCGCGTCGGCCTGGTCGGCCGCCAGCGACAGGGCATCGGCCTCGGCGATGGCGCGGCGCTCTTCGTCGTCCATCTTCTCCTTGACCTTGCGCGCCTCGTGGTAGGCCATGCCGGTGCCCGCGGGGATCAGGCGGCCGACGATGACGTTCTCCTTCAGGCCACGCAGCTCGTCGCGCTTGCCCATGATGGCCGCTTCGGTCAGCACGCGCGTGGTCTCCTGGAAGGAGGCCGCGGAGATGAACGAGTCGGTCGACAGCGAGGCCTTGGTGATACCGAGCAGCACGTTGCTGTAGGTCGCGGGGATCTTGCCGTCGGCGCGCAGGGCGTCGTTGGTGTTGAGGATCTCCGAGCGCTCCACCTGCTCACCGCCGATGTAGGACGAATCGCCGGGGTTCTCGACCACGACGCGGCGCAGCATCTGGCGAACGATCACCTCGATGTGCTTGTCGTTGATCTTCACGCCCTGCAGTCGGTAGACGTCCTGCACCTCATCGACGATGTAGCGCGCGAGCTCTTCCATGCCCAGCAGGCGCAGGATGTCCTGCGGATCGGCCGGACCGTCGACGATGCTCTCGCCCTTGTTGACCACCTGGCCTTCGTGCACCAGGATGTTCTTCTCTTTCGGGATGAGCTCTTCCCAGACCTTGCCCTCGGGGTCGGTGATCTGCAGGCGGATCTTGCCCTTGGTCTCCTTGCCGAAGGACACGGTCCCGGTCATCTCGGCCAGGATGCCAGCGTCCTTGGGCGAACGCGCCTCGAACAGCTCGGCCACGCGCGGCAGACCACCCGTGATGTCGCGGGTCTTCTGGCCTTCGACCGGGATGCGGGCCAGCACCTCGCCGGGGCCCACGTCCTGGCCGTCGCGCACCTGGATCAGGGCGCCGACCTGGAAGCCGATGGTCACGGCGTGGTCGGTGCCGGGGATCTTCACCTCGCTGCCGGACGCGTCGATCAACTTGACCTGCGGGCGCACCACCTTCGTGGCGCCGCGGCGCTTGGGATCGATCACCACCAGCGTGGACAGACCGGTCACATCATCGACCTGCTTGGCGACCGTGAGGCCCTCTTCCACGTTCTCGAACTTCACCGTGCCGGCGAATTCCGTGATGATGGGTCGGGTCAGCGGGTCCCAGTTGGCCAGGATGGTGCCGGCCTTGATCTGCTGGTCGGGCTTGATCGCCAGGATGGCGCCGTAGGGCACCTTGTGGCGCTCGCGCTCGCGGCCGTGTTCGTCCTGGATGATGATCTCGCCCGAACGCGCGATCACCACCAGCTCGCCCTTGGAGTTGGTCACGTAGCGCATGGTGGCGTTGAAGCCGATCACGCCGCTGGACTTGGCTTCCACGCTGGAGGCCACCGCCGCGCGCGAGGCCGCGCCGCCGATGTGGAAGGTGCGCATGGTCAGCTGCGTGCCGGGCTCGCCGATCGACTGCGCGGCGATCACGCCCACCGCCTCGCCGATGTTGGCCAGGCCACCGCGGCCGAGGTCGCGGCCGTAGCACTTGGCGCACAGGCCGTAGCGGGTCTCGCAGGTGAGCGCGGTGCGCACCTTGACCTCGTCGACGCCGGCGGCCTCGAGCAGGTCGAGGGTGTCCTCGTCGAGCATTTCGCCCGCGGGCACGAGCTGCTGGCGCGTCTCGGGGTGGATCACTTCCTCGGCCGTGGTGCGGCCCAGGATACGGTCGCGCAGCGACTCGATGACCTCACCGCCCTCGACGATGGCGCGCATCAGCGTGCCGTTGGAGGTGCCGCAGTCCTGGTGGGTGACCACCAGGTCTTGCGTCACGTCCACCAGGCGGCGCGTCAGGTAGCCCGAGTTCGCGGTCTTCAGCGCCGTGTCGGCCAGGCCCTTGCGGGCGCCGTGCGTGGAGATGAAGTACTGCAGCACGTTGAGGCCTTCACGGAAGTTCGCCGTGATGGGGGTCTCGATGATGGAGCCGTCGGGCTTGGCCATCAGGCCGCGCATGCCGGCCAGCTGGCGGATCTGCGCCGCGGAACCGCGGGCGCCCGAGTCGGCCATCATGTAGATGGAGTTGAACGACTCCTGGTCCACTTCCTTGCCGCTGCGGTCCGTGGTCTTCTGCTTGGCCAGCTGGGCCATCATGACCTTGGAGATCTCGTCACCGGCCTTGCCCCAGATGTCGACCACCTTGTTGTAGCGCTCGCCGGCGGTCACCAGACCGGAGGCGTACTGCTGGGCGATTTCCTTCACCTCGGACTCGGCGCGCTCGATGATGCCGCTCTTCTCCTTGGGCACCAGCATGTCGTCGACGGCGATCGAGATGCCCGCGCGCGTGGCCAGGCGGAAGCCGTTCTGCAGCAGCTTGTCGGCGAAGACCACGGTCTCCTTCAGGCCGCATTTGCGGAAGCTCGCGTTGATGAGGCGCGAGATTTCCTTCTTCTTGAGCGGCTTGTCCAGCACCGAGAAGGGCAGGCCCTTCGGCAGGATCTCGGACAGCAGCGCGCGGCCCACGGTGGTGTCGACCAGCTTGAGGCCCGCGACGAATTCGCCGCTGGTCTTGTCCTTGGTCCACTCGACCAGGCGCACGCTCACGCGCGCGGTGAGTTCCACCACGCCGTTGTCCAGCGCGCGCTGCAGCTCGGGCAGGTCCGCGAAGATCATGCCTTCGCCCTTGCCGTTGATCTTCTCGCGCGTGGCGTAGTACAGGCCCAGCACCACGTCCTGCGAGGGCACGATGGAGGGCTCGCCGTTGGCCGGGAACAGCACGTTGTTGGAGGCCAGCATCAGGGTGCGGGCTTCGAGCTGCGCTTCCACGGACAGCGGCACGTGAACGGCCATCTGGTCACCGTCGAAGTCGGCGTTGAAGGCGGCGCAGACCAGCGGGTGCAGCTGGATCGCCTTGCCCTCGATCAGGATGGGCTCGAAGGCCTGGATGCCCAGGCGGTGCAGCGTGGGCGCGCGGTTCAGCAGAACCGGGTGCTCCTTGATGACCTCTTCGAGGATGTCCCACACCACGGGGGTGCCGGCTTCCACTTCCTTCTTCGCGGCCTTGATGGTGGTCGCGATGCCCATGGCTTCCAGGCGCGAGAAGATGAAGGGCTTGAACAGCTCCAGCGCCATCAGCTTGGGCAGGCCGCACTGGTGCAGCTTGAGCGTCGGGCCCACCACGATGACCGAACGGCCCGAGTAGTCGACGCGCTTGCCCAGCAGGTTCTGGCGGAAGCGGCCGCTCTTGCCCTTGATCATGTCGGCCAGGGACTTGAGCGCGCGCTTGTTGGCGCCCGTCATGGCCTTGCCGCGGCGGCCGTTGTCCAGCAGGCTGTCCACGGCTTCCTGCAGCATGCGCTTCTCGTTGCGCGCGATGATCTCGGGCGCCTTGAGTTCGAGCAGGCGCTTCAAGCGGCTGTTGCGGTTGATGACGCGGCGGTACAGGTCGTTGAGGTCGGAGGTCGCGAAGCGGCCGCCGTCCAGCGGCACCAGCGGACGCAGGTCCGGCGGCAGCACGGGCAGCACGTCGAGCACCATCCACTCGGGTTTGATGCCCGAGCGCTTGAAGGCCTCGAGCACCTTCAGGCGCTTGGCGTTCTTCTTGATCTTCAGTTCCGAGCCGGTCAGGTCGTTGCGCAGCTTCTCGATCTCGATGTCGAGGTCGATGTTCTCCAGCAGCTCCTTGATGCCCTCGGCGCCCATCTTGGCGACGAACTCGTCACCGTACTCCTTGCGCTTGGCGTCGAAATCGTCCTCGGACATGATGCCGAACTTCTTCAGCGGGGTCATGCCGGGGTCGGTCACCACGTAGGCCTCGAAGTACAGCACGCGCTCGATGTCGCGCAGCGTCATGTCGAGCACCAGGCCCAGGCGCGACGGCAGCGACTTCAGGAACCAGATGTGCGCGCAGGGCGCGGCCAGGTCGATGTGGCCCATGCGCTCGCGGCGCACCTTGGTCTGGGTCACTTCGACGCCGCACTTCTCGCAGATCACGCCACGGTGCTTCAGGCGCTTGTACTTGCCGCACAGGCACTCGTAGTCCTTGATGGGACCGAAGATCTTGGCGCAGAACAGGCCGTCGCGTTCGGGCTTGAAGGTGCGGTAGTTGATGGTCTCGGGCTTCTTGACTTCACCGAAGGACCAGGAGCGGATTTTTTCCGGCGAGGCCAGGCCGATGCGGATGGCATCGAAATGCTCGTCGGGCGTGAACTGCTTGAACAGGTCGAGCAAGGATTTCATGTGAGCTTTCCTTTACTTCAGTGGATCACGAACGCTCGAGTTCGATGTCGATGCCGAGCGAGCGGATCTCTTTGACCAGCACGTTGAACGACTCGGGCATGCCCGCGTCGATGGTGTGCTCGCCCTTGACGATGGACTCGTACACCTTGGTGCGGCCCTGCACGTCGTCGGACTTGACGGTGAGCATCTCCTGCAGGATGTAGGACGCGCCGTAGGCTTCCAGCGCCCAGACCTCCATCTCGCCGAAACGCTGGCCACCGAACTGCGCCTTGCCGCCCAGCGGCTGCTGGGTGACGAGCGAGTACGGGCCGGTGGAGCGGGCATGCATCTTGTCGTCGACCAGGTGGTGCAGCTTGAGGAAGTGCATGTAGCCCACGGTGGTCTTGCGCTCGAAGGCGTCGCCGGTGCGGCCGTCGTAGAGCTGCGCCTGGGTGCGCGTCTCGGTCAGGCCCTTGATCGCGGCGATGTCGTCCGGGTAGGCCAGCTTGAGCATGGCGCGGATCTCGTCTTCCGAGGCACCGTCGAACACGGGCGACGCGAAGGGCACGCCGTGCTGCAGGTTCTGCGCCATCTCGATGACCTCGGCGTCGGACAGGCCGGCGAAGTCTTCCTTCTTGCCCATGGTGTTGAAGATGGACTCGAGGGTCTGGCGCACCTCCGCCACCTTGGCTTCGCGCTGCAGCATGTCGCCGATGCGCTGGCCCAGGCCCTTGGCGGCCCAGCCCAGGTGCACTTCCAGCACCTGGCCCACGTTCATGCGCGAAGGCACGCCCAGCGGGTTGAGCACCACGTCGGCGGGGGTGCCGTCGGCCATGTGCGGCATGTCCTCCACCGGAACAATCTTGGAGACCACGCCCTTGTTGCCGTGGCGGCCGGCCATCTTGTCGCCGGGCTGCAGGCGGCGCTTGACGGCCAGGTAGACCTTGACCATCTTGAGCACGCCAGCGGGCAGCTCGTCGCCCTGCGTGAGCTTCTTGCGCTTCTCTTCGAACGCGAGGTCGAAGCTGTGGCGCGTCTGCTCCATCGAGTTCTTGATCGACTCGAGCTGCGCGGCCACGTTGTCGTCCGCCGGGCGGATGTCGAACCAGTGGTACTTCTCGACATCGGCCAGGTAGGCCTTGTCGATGGTGGTGCCTTTGGCCAGCTTCTTCGGACCGCCGTTGGCGACCTTGCCCACCAGCAGCTTCTCGATGCGGTCGAAGGCGTCGGCCTCGACGATGCGCAGCTGGTCGTTGAGGTCGAGGCGGAAGCGCTTGAGCTCGTCGTCGATGATCTGCTGGGCGCGCTTGTCGCGCTGGATGCCTTCACGGGTGAAGACCTGCACGTCGATCACCGTGCCCTGCGAGCCCTGTTCGACGCGCAGCGAGGTGTCCTTCACGTCGGAGGCCTTCTCGCCGAAGATCGCGCGCAGCAGTTTCTCTTCGGGCGTGAGCGTGGTCTCGCCCTTGGGCGTGACCTTGCCGACCAGCACGTCGCCGGGCAGCACCTCGGCGCCCACGTAGATGATGCCGGACTCGTCCAGGCGGTTGAGCTGCTGCTCGGCCAGGTTCGGGATGTCGCGGGTGATTTCCTCGGCGCCCAGCTTGGTGTCGCGCGCCATCACCACCAGCTCCTCGATGTGGATGCTGGTGTAGCGGTCGTCGGCCACCACGCGTTCGCTGATGAGGATCGAGTCCTCGAAGTTGTAGCCGTTCCAGGGCATGAAGGCGATCAGCATGTTCTGGCCGATCGAGATCTCGCCGAGGTCGGTGGACGCGCCGTCCGCGATCACGTCACCCTTGGCCAGCTTGTCGCCCTTCTTGACGATGGGGCGCTGGTGGATGTTGGTGTTCTGGTTGGAGCGCTGGTACTTGATGAGGTTGTAGATGTCCACGCCCACTTCGCCGGCCACCGCTTCCTCGTCGTTGACGCGGATCACGATGCGGGTGGCGTCGACGTAGTCGACCACGCCACCGCGGGTGGCCGTCACCACCGTGCCGGAGTCGACCGCGGCCACGCGCTCGATGCCGGTGCCCACAAAGGGCTTCTCGGGGCGCAGCACGGGCACGGCCTGGCGCGACATGTTGGCGCCCATCAGCGCGCGGTTGGCGTCGTCGTGCTCCAGGAAGGGCACCAGCGAGGCGGCCACCGACACGATCTGCGCCGGCGACACGTCCATGTACTGGATGGTGTCGGGGCCGGTCAGGATGGATTCGCCCTTCTCGCGCGCGGAGACCAGCTCGCCCACCAGGCGGCCGTCCTTGTCGAGCGCCGCGTTGGCCTGCGCGATGACGTACTTGCCTTCCTCGATGGCCGACAGGTAGTCGATCTGGTTCGTGACCTGGCCGTCCACCACGCGGCGGTACGGCGTCTCGATGAAGCCGTATTCGTTGAGGCGGGCGTACAGGGCCAGCGAGTTGATCAGGCCGATGTTCGGACCTTCAGGCGTTTCGATCGGGCAGACGCGGCCGTAGTGCGTGACGTGCACGTCGCGCACCTCGAAGCCGGCGCGCTCGCGCGTCAGACCGCCCGGGCCCAGGGCCGAAACGCGGCGCTTGTGCGTGATCTCGGCCAGCGGGTTGGTCTGGTCCATGAACTGCGACAGCTGCGAGGCACCGAAGAACTCCTTGAGCGCCGCGGAGATCGGCTTGGAGTTGATCAGGTCGTGCGGCATCAGCGGCTCTTGCTCGGCCTGACCCAGACGCTCTTTCACGGCCTTCTCGATGCGGGCGAGGCCGGTGCGGTACTGGTTCTCAGCCAGTTCGCCGACGCAGCGCACGCGGCGGTTGCCCAGGTGGTCGATGTCGTCGACTTCGCCACGGCCGTTGCGCAGGTCCACGAGGATCTTGACCACGGCCAGGATGTCGTCGTTGGACAGCACCATGGGGCCGGTGGCCTCGTCGCGGCCCACGCGGGCGTTGAACTTCATGCGGCCCACGCGCGAGAGGTCGTAGGTGTCCGGGTTGTAGAACAGGCGGTGGAACAGGGCCTGCACCGCGTCCTCGGTCGGCGGCTCGCCGGGGCGCATCATGCGGTAGATGGCCACGCGCGCGGCGAACTCGTCGGCGGTCTCGTCGATGCGCAGGGTCTGGCTGATGTAGGCGCCCTGGTCCAGCTCGTTGGTGTAGATGCAGGCCAGTTCCTGGATGGCGGCGGCGCGCAGCTTCTTGAGCAGGGCTTCGGTGATTTCCTCGTTGGCCTTGGCGATGATCTCGCCGCTGTCCGGGTCAACGATGTTCTTGGCCACCACGCGGCCGATGAGGAAGTCCTCCGGCACGCTCACGTGCGTGGTGCCCGACTGCTCCAGCTCGCGCGTGTGGCGCGCGGTGATGCGCTTGTCCTTGGCCACCACCACCTTGCCCGACTTGTCGGTGATGTCGAAGCGCGCCACTTCGCCGCGCAGGCGCTCGGGCACGAAGGCCATCTGCGCGCCGCTGTCCATGATGCGGAAGTGGTCGTTGACGAAGAAGTTCGCCAGGATGGTTTCCGGCGTCAGGCCGATGGCCTTGAGCAGGATCGTGACCGGCATCTTGCGGCGACGGTCGACGCGGAAGAACAGCACGTCCTTCGGATCGAATTCGAAGTCCAGCCAGGAGCCGCGGTAGGGAATGATGCGGGCCGAGAACAGCAGCTTGCCCGAGCTGTGCGTCTTGCCCTTGTCGTGTTCGAAGAAGACACCCGGCGAGCGGTGCAGCTGCGAGACGATCACGCGCTCCGTGCCGTTGATGATGAAGGAGCCCTTGTCGGTCATGAGCGGCACTTCGCCCATGTAGACCTCTTGCTCCTTCACTTCCTTGACCACCTTGGACTGCGGCGTGGAGGACTCGCGGTCGTAGATGATGAGCTGCACGCGGGCGCGCACGGCGGACGCGAAGGTCAGGCCGCGCGTCTGGCACTCACGCACGTCGAACGCGGGCTTGGCCAGGTTGTATTCCACGAACTTCATCTCGACAAAACCGTTGTGCGAGACGATCGGGAAGGCGGCGGTGAATGCGGCCTGAAGGCCTTCGGTGGTGCGCTGCTTGGGGATCACGTCCGCCTGCAGGAAGGCGGTGTAGGCATCCTTCTGCATCTGCAGCAGATAAGGGATGGCGAGCACGTTCTCGCGCGTGCCGAAACTCTTTCGGATGCGCTTGCGTTCGGTGTATGAGTACTTCGATGCCATGAGATCTCCGGGCTTGAGGTCTTGGCGACTGTCGGTCAGCGGCGCGCTGCGCTGACGAGCTTGGTGGCTGGCCTCTACCAACCGATGGCGGACGGCCCGCGCGTTGCACGCGGGCCCGAACCAAGTGGTCTTCTGCAGTCGGGTTCAGAAGACACTTGGAAGCGCTGCGCGGCAGCGATTCCAGGTGCGCTCTGAAAGCGCAAAGGGCAGGTCACGCAACCTGCCCGGTGTAAATCGGATGCGGGCCGTCGCGAGCGGCCCGAGGTCGGTGCGAGGAGCGCAACCGTACTGATGTACGGTGAGCACCGCCGCGCCGAGATCGGGTCGCGCAGTAGGCCCGGGCCGATTTACTTCAGCTCGGCCTTGGCGCCGGCTTCCACCAGCTTCTTCACGGCGGCTTCGGCGTCGGCCTTGGCGATGCCTTCCTTCACGTTCTTCGGCGCGCCGTCGACCAGGTCCTTGGCTTCCTTCAGACCCAGGCCGGTGATTTCGCGCACGGCCTTGATCACGGCGACCTTGTTGGCACCGGCTTCGGCCAGCACCACGTTGAATTCGGTCTTCTCTTCCGCGGCGGCGGCGGCGCCACCACCCGCGCCACCGGCGGCCGGGGCGGCCATGGCGGCGGCGCTCACGCCGAACTTCTCTTCGATGGCTTTCACCAGGTCGTTGAGTTCCATGACGGACATGCTGTCCAGGGCCGTCAGAAATGCGTCTTTATCGAATGCCATTTGAATTTCCAATCAATCGGTTGATGTTTGCGGGAAGCTGCGGCCGTCAGGCGGCAGCCGTTTCGCCTTCGCCTTTTTTCTTGGCCAGCGCGCCGAGCACCACCGCGGTGCGCGAGATCGGCGACTTGAGCAGGCCACAAAGCTGCGCGAGCAGAACCTCTTTCGAGGGGATGCTGGCGAGCTGCTTCACACCGTCGACGTCCAGGGCCTTGCCCGCGTAGACACCGCCGCGGATGACCAGCTTGTCGTTGGTCTTCGCGAACTCGGCCACCACTTTCGCGGCGGCCACGGCGTCTTCGGAGAAGCCGTAGACGAGCGGACCGGTCATCTTGTCGGCCACCACCTCGAACGGGCTGCCGGCGACCGCACGGCGGGCCAGGGTGTTTTTCAACACACTCAGGCTCACGCCGCTGTTGCGGGCGCTCACGCGCAGCTTGTCCATGGAGGCAACCGTGATGCCGCGGTACTCCGCCATCACGAGGGTTTGAGCTTTGGCGGCGAGGCCGGTCACTTCGGTGATGACCGCTTCTTTCTCACTGCGATTCAGACTCAAGGTTCACTCCTTCAATGTGCGGGGGTGTCACCACCCGCCACACGCCTCATTGCAGCGATCAACCGTTGCAGGACACTCTCGAATCCTTCAGCGGCGGGATCGCCATCTGCGTTGGCCTTGACGATTAAGCCGACCCGCGAGGGCCGGCGCCAACGGTCTTGGATGGCTTCACGGTGCACCCGAAGGCGCGCCGCGAACCCACCACACCCGGGCGCCCCAGGGCGCCCGAATTCATCACGCCGAGATGGTCTGGGTGTCCACGCGGACACCGACACCCATCGTCGACGACACGGCCACCTTGCGCAGGTAGATGCCCTTGCTGGTGGCCGGCTTGGCCTTGTTCAGCGCGTCGAGCAGCGCCACCAGGTTGCCCTGGAGCTGCGCGGCGTCGAACGAGCGGCGGCCGATCGTGCCGTGCACGATGCCGGCCTTGTCGACGCGGAACTGCACCTGGCCGGCCTTGGCGTTCTTCACCGCGGTGGCCACGTCGGGCGTCACGGTGCCGACCTTGGGGTTGGGCATCAGGCCGCGCGGGCCGAGCACCTGGCCCAGGGTACCCACGATGCGCATGGCATCCGGGGAGGCGATCACGACGTCGAAGTTCATGTTGCCGGCCTTGATGTCGGCCGCCAGGTCGTCCATGCCGACGATGTCGGCACCGGCGGCCTTGGCCTCTTCGGCCTTGGCGCCCTGGGCGAACACCGCCACGCGCTTGGTCTTGCCGGTGCCGTTGGGCATCACGACGGCGCCACGCACCACCTGGTCGGACTTCTTCGCGTCCACGCCGAGCTGGATCGCCACGTCGATGGACTCATCGAACTTGGCGGTGGCGGCTTCCTTGACGATCTTCAGCGCGTCGGCCAGCGGGTACAGCTTGGTGCTGTCGACTTTGCCTTCGAGCGCTTTCTGTTTTTTGGTGAGCTTGGCCATTTACACGCCCTCCACGATCACGCCCATCGAACGGGCAGAACCGGCGATGGTCTTGACGGCCGCGTCCAGATCGGCGGCGGTCATGTCTTTCATCTTGGTCTTGGCGATTTCCTCGAGCTGGGCCCGGGTGATCTTGCCGACCTTGTTCTTGTTGGGCACCGACGAGCCCTTGTCGAGCTTGATGGCCTTCTTGATCAAGGTGGTCGCCGGCGGCGTCTTGATGATGAAGGTGAAGCTCTTGTCCGCGAACGCGGTGATCACCACCGGCAGCGGCAGGCCCGGCTCCACACCCTGGGTCTGCGCGTTGAACGCCTTGCAGAACTCCATGATGTTGAGGCCGCGCTGACCCAGCGCCGGACCGATCGGGGGGGAGGGGTTGGCCTTACCAGCTGGCACCTGCAGCTTGATGAAGCCGACGATTTTCTTCGCCATTTTTCAGCTCCTGCGAGTGCAAACGGTGGGCTTGACACCACCTCCTCGCGGTTGGGACCCGGTAAGGACAACAGCGCAGGTGTCGGGCCGGCCCACCTGCGCCTGAAAGGGCATCAGGTCTTCTCGACCTGGCTGAATTCGAGCTCGACGGGCGTGGCGCGACCGAAGATGGTCACCGACACGCGCATCTTGTTCTTCTCGTAGTTGACTTCCTCGACCGTGCCGTTGAAGTCGGTGAACGGGCCTTCCTTGACGCGCACGTACTCGCCGACGACGAACTCCACCTTGTGGCGGGGCTTGTCGGTGCCTTCCTGCATCTGGCTGACGATCTTCTGCACGTCCTCTTCGGAGATGGCCACCGGGCGGTTCTTGGCACCGCCCACGAAGCCCGTCACCTTGTTGGTGTGCTTGATCAGGTGCCAGGTGTCGTCGTCCATCACCATTTCCACCAGCACGTAGCCGGGGAAGAACTTGCGCTCGGTGGTGCGCTTCTGGCCGTTCTTGACCTCGACCACCTCTTCAGTCGGCACCAGGATGCGGCCGAACTTGCTCTGCATGCCGGCGCGCGTGATGCGCTCGATGATGTTGCGCTCGGCCGCCTTTTCCATGCCCGAGTAGGCGTGCACGACGTACCAGCGCATGCCTTCGGCGGGCGCCAGCGTGGCCAGGGGGCTGTGTTCTTCGGTCATCGCTTATTTCCTCCAGCCCAGGATCAGGTCGTAGAAGACCCACTCCAGGGTCTTGTCCGTCAGCCACAGGAACAAGGCCATCACCACCACGAAGGCGAAGACATAGGCCGTCATCTGCATGGCCTCCTTGCGGGCGGGCCAGACGACCTTCTTGACTTCCTTCCACGAATCGCGGCCAAAGGCGATGAGCTGGCGGCCCGACTCGGACGCCACGAACACCCCGACGGCCGCCGCGAGCGCCACCAGCAGGGCGCCCCACTGCGCCAACGCGCCACGGCCCGTGAGCAGGTAGAAGGCCACGAAACCGACGACCACGAGCGCGACGGCCAAGGCAAGCTTGGCCTTGTCGGCACCGGAGTGAACGGTTTGAACGTCGGAGGAAGCCATGTGGACTAAGACTAAGGTTTTCGAACAGCGCGCCTCAAGCCACCGAGGCATGAGACACGCAAGCCCACCAGAGGTCTTGACGACTTCGGTGGGCTTGTGGCGCACGAGACAGAGAGCGTTGTTGGGCTCTTTCGGTTCCTGTCAGGTGGCAGGGGCAGAGGGAATCGAACCCCCAACCTTCGGTTTTGGAGACCGACGCTCTGCCAATTGAGCTATACCCCTACGTTGCTTTCTCTGCCCGGGCGGACCCGAACCGATTACTCGATGATCTTGGCCACGACGCCGGCGCCGACGGTGCGGCCGCCTTCGCGGATGGCAAAACGCAGGCCTTCTTCCATGGCGATGGGCGCGATCAGCTTGACGGTGATCGACACGTTGTCGCCGGGCATGACCATTTCCTTGTCCTTGGGCAGCTCGATGGAGCCCGTGACGTCGGTCGTGCGGAAGTAGAACTGCGGACGGTAGTTGTTGAAGAACGGCGTGTGACGGCCGCCCTCGTCCTTGCTCAGCACGTAGACCTCACCGGTGAAGTGCGTGTGCGGCTTGATCGAGCCGGGCTTGCACAGCACCTGGCCGCGCTGCACTTCCTCGCGCTTGGTGCCGCGCAGCAGGATACCCACGTTGTCGCCCGCCTGGCCCTGGTCCAGCAGCTTGCGGAACATCTCCACGCCCGTGCAGGTGGTCTTTTGCGTGGCCGAGATGCCCACGATCTCGATTTCCTCGCCAACCTTGACCACACCGCGCTCGATACGGCCGGTCACCACCGTGCCGCGACCCGAGATGGAGAACACGTCTTCGACCGGCATCAGGAAGGCGCCGTCCACCGCGCGCTCGGGCGTGGGGATGTAGCTGTCCAGCGCCTCGGCCAGGCGCATGATGGCCTGCTCGCCCAGGTCGCCCTTGTCGCCTTCGAGCGCCAGCTTGGCCGAGCCCTTGATGATGGGCGTGTCGTCGCCAGGGAAGTCGTACTTGCTCAGCAGCTCGCGCACTTCCATCTCCACCAGCTCGAGCAGCTCGGCGTCGTCGACCATGTCGCACTTGTTCAGGAAGACGATGATGTAGGGCACGCCCACCTGGCGCGCCAGCAGGATGTGCTCGCGCGTCTGGGGCATCGGGCCGTCCGCGGCCGAGCACACCAGAATGGCGCCGTCCATCTGGGCGGCACCCGTGATCATGTTCTTGACGTAGTCGGCGTGGCCCGGGCAGTCAACGTGCGCGTAGTGCCGGTTGGCCGTCTCGTACTCGACGTGCGCGGTGTTGATCGTGATGCCACGCGCCTTTTCTTCCGGAGCCGCGTCGATCTGGTCGTAGGCCTTCGCCGCGCCGCCGAACTTGCTCGCCAGCACCGTCGTGATCGCCGCCGTCAGCGTCGTCTTGCCGTGGTCCACGTGCCCGATCGTGCCAACGTTCACGTGCGGCTTGGTCCGCTCGAATTTTTCCTTAGCCATTTCTTCAGCTCCAAAAACGAAATTGCCGAAACACCCAATCAAGCAACTGGTGCCCATGGCGGGAATCGGACCCGCGACCTCTCCCTTACCAAGGGAGTGCTCTACCACTGAGCCACATGGGCCAAGGCGCCGGCGGCAAGACCGTCGCCTGGAATACTTTCACTCACCACCGACAGGACATGGAGCGGGAGACGGGAATCGAACCCGCGTCATCAGCTTGGAAGGCTGGGGTTCTACCATTGAACTACTCCCGCCCGGGCTGGCATGCCACATCGGTCGCGCTTTGGTGGAGGAGGCTGGATTCGAACCAGCGTAGGCGTAAGCCAACAGATTTACAGTCTGCCCCCTTTAGCCACTCGGGCACCCCTCCGTAGCGCAGCCGACGATTATGCCATGGAAATATGGCCACCGCCCAGTGACCCCGGATAGGGCTTCACCACTGGATCGGCGCGGCGCCCTGGCCGGCCAGCCAGGCGTTGACGGCGCCGAAATGCCCGCATCCCAGGAAAGGCAGCGGCCCCCGGCGGGCCGACAAGGGCGACGGGTGGTTGGCTTGCAGCACGTGGTGCCGGGCGTCGATCAAGGCCGCTTTCTTCTGGGCGTGAGCCCCCCACAACAAGAAGGCCTTGGGGTCCGTCGATGCCCCCACATAGCGGATCACAGCATCAGTGAGCACTTCCCAACCACGACCAGCATGGCTGGCTGGAGCGCCGTCCTCGACCGTTAAGCAGGTGTTGAGCAGCAGCACGCCCTGCTCGGCCCAGCCGACCAGGGAGCCGCTCAAGGGCGGCGGCAGGCCCAGGTCGCGCTGGCGCTCCAGGAAGATGTTGCGCAGGCTCGGCGGCCACTTCACGCCCGGGGCAACAGAAAAGGCCAGGCCCTCCGCCTGGCCCGGGCCGTGGTACGGGTCCTGCCCCAGGATCACCACACGCACCGACGCCGGCGGGGTGAGCGCGAGCGCGCGCAGCGGCTCCGGCGGGTAGAGGGTGGCGCCGGCGGCCAGCCGGGCGCGCAGGAAGGCCATGAGTGCCGCTGCGGCCGGCGAGGCGGCGAAGGCGTCCACCACGGGCGACCAGCCGGGCGCCACCGGCCAGTGGGCGAAGTCGGCGCTGTGCAGGCTCATGCGAAGAGCTCGGCCAGGGCCAGGCCCGGCTCCGGCGCCCGCATGAAGGCCTCGCCAACCAGGAAGGCGTTCACGCCCGCCGCGCGCATGGTCTGCACGTCGGCGCGCGAGAGGATGCCCGACTCGGTGATGAGCAGCTTGTCGGCGGGCACCTCGGGCAACAGGCCCAGCGTGGTCTGCAGCGATACCTCGAAGGTCTTGAGGTTGCGGTTGTTGATGCCCAGCAGCGGCGTCCGGAGCTTGAGCGCGCGGTGCAGCTCCTCGCGGTCGTGCACTTCGACGAGCACGGCCATGTCCAGCCCCATCGCGATGGCCTCGAGTTCGGCCATGCGCGCGTCGTCCAGGCAGGCCGCGATGAGCAGGATGGCGTCGGCGCCCATGGCGCGCGCTTCGTAGACCTGGTACGGATCGACCATGAAGTCCTTGCGCAGCACGGGCAGCGCGCAGCTCGCTCGCGCCTGCTTGAGGTAGTCGGCCGAGCCCTGGAAAAACTGGCGGTCGGTCAGCACCGACAGGCAGGCCGCGCCGATGGCGCCATCGCCTTCGGCATAGCTCTGCGCGATGTCGGCCGGGATGAAGTCTTCGCGCAGCACGCCCTTGCTGGGGCTGGCCTTCTTGACCTCGGCGATCACCGCGGCCTGGCCGGCGGCAACCTTGGCGCGCAAGGCGCCGACGAAGTCGCGCGTGAGCACGCGGCTTTCGGCGTCGGCGCGCATGGCCTCCAGCGGCTTTTTCTTCTTCGCGGCCACCACCTCCTGGTGCTTGACCGCCACGATCTTGTCGAGGATGTCGCTCATGCCCGCCCCTTCATGCCGCCGCGAAGGCCTTGAGCTGCTCGAGCTTGGCCAGCGCCGCGCCCGAGTCCAGCGTACGCCGCGCCAGCGCGATGCCCGCCTCCACATCCGCCACCACGTTGGCGGCGTACAGCGCCACGCCCGCATTGAGCACCACGATCTCGCTCGCGGCCCTGAAGGCCGGGTCGTCGCGGCGCTCGAGCACGCCCAGCAGCATGGCCCGCGAGGCCTCGGGCGTCTCCACCCGCAGCGCGCGGTTGCTGGCCATGGTCAGGCCGAAGTCCTCGGGATGGATCTCGTATTCCACGATCTCGCCGTTTTTGAGCTCGCCGACCATGGTGGCCGCGCCCAGGGACACCTCATCCATGCCGTCGCGGCCATAGACCACCACCGCGTGCTCGGCGCCCAGCCGCTGCAGCGCGCGCACCTGAATGCCCACGAGGTCGGGGTGGAACACGCCCATGAGGATGTTGGGCGCCGACGCCGGGTTGGTGAGCGGGCCCAGGATGTTGAAGATGGTTTTGATGCCGAGTTCGCGCCGCACCGGCCCGACGTTCTTCATCGCTGGGTGGTGGTTGGGCGCGAACATGAAGCCCACGCCCACCTGTTCAATGCAGCGCGCGATCTGCTCGGGCGTGAGGTTGATGTTGACGCCCAGGCTTTCCAGCACGTCGGCGCTGCCGCTCTTGCTGGAGACACTGCGCCCGCCGTGCTTGCTGACGCGCGCGCCGGCGGCGGCGGCCACGAACATGCTGCAGGTGGAAATGTTGAAGGTGTGCGAACCGTCGCCGCCCGTGCCGACGATGTCGACCAGGTGGGTCTTGTCGGCCACGTGCACCTTGGTGGAGAACTCGCGCATCACCTGCGCGGCGGCGGTGATCTCGCCGATGGTTTCCTTCTTCACGCGCAGGCCGGTGATGAGCGCGGCCATCATCACGGGCGACATCTCGCCGCTCATGATGAGCCGCATGAGGTGCAGCATCTCGTCGTGGAAGATCTCGCGGTGCTCGATGGTGCGCTGCAGTGCCTCCTGCGGCGTGATGTGGTGGATGCGTTGCATGTGGCGTCTCCTCAGGCGCGGGAAGAAGGGTGATCGGTGAAGGCCAGGCGCAGGCCGAAGCCGATGAACAGAGCGCCCGCGGCGCGGTCCATCCAGCCCATGGCGCGCTGCAGCGTGTGCAGGCGCCGCGCGGCCCAGGCGGCCAGCCAGGCGTAGCCCAGGTTGATGGGCAGGGAGTTGAGGTTGAACAGCACGCCCAGCAGCAGGAAGCTCAGCGCCGGGTGCGCCGCGTCGGGCCGGATGAACTGCGGCACGAAGGCCAGGAAGAACAGCGCGACCTTGGGGTTGAGCACGTTGGTCAGGAAGCCGCGGCGCCACACCGCCCACAGGTCGGTCTCGGGTGGCGCGCCGTCCCCCAGGTTCAGGCGGCCGGTGCGCGAGAACAGCAGTTTCACGCCCATCCACAGCAGGTAGGCCGCGCCGATCCACTTGACCACCGTGAAGGCCGTTGCCGAGGTGGCGAGCAGCGCGCTCAGGCCGGCGGCGGCCGCGAACACGTGAACGAAGCAGCCGCCGACGATGCCCAGCGCGGCCACCATGCCGGCGCGCGCGCCGCCGCGCAGGCCGTGGCTCACGATGTAAAGCACGTCCGGCCCGGGCGTGAGGTTGAGCAGCCAGCCGGCCGCGACGAACAGGAGCAGTTGCGGCAGGTCGGGCACGGCTTCGCTCCGGTTCAGTAGACCGCGGCGCCGCTCGGGCGCGGCACCTGGCCCGAAGGGGCTTGGTCGAAGAAGCCGCGCACGGCGGCCAGCGCCCGATCGATGCCCGCCACGTCCACGCCCAGGTGGGTCACGAAGCGCAGGCCGATCAGGCCGGTGGCCAGAACGCCCTGGCGCTCCAGGTGGGCGAGCAGGTCCGGGCCGCGGCCGTTCGCGACGTCGACGAAGACAATGTTGGTCTGCGCCGAGCGCACCGCCAGGCCTTCGATGGCCGCCAGGCCCTGCGCCAGCCGCTGCGCGAGCGCGTGGTCGTCGGCCAGGCGGTTCACATGGTGGTCCAGCGCGTGCGAGGCCGCCGCCGCGAGCAGGCCCGCCTGGCGCAGGCCACCACCCACCATCTTGCGCCAGCGGCGCGCGCGCTCGATCAACTCGCGCGGCCCGCACAGCGCCGAGCCCACGGGCGCGCCCAGGCCTTTGCTGAAGCACACCGAGACGCTGTCGAAGCGGCCGGTGATGGCGCGCAGCGCCGCGACCACGTCGCCGCCCGGTCCGGCGTCGGCCACCGCCGCGTTGAACACGCGCGCGCCGTCGAGGTGGAGGGCCAGCCCGTGGCCACGCGCCAGCTCGGCCATCTCGTCCAGGTAGGCCGCCGGCATGGGGTGCCCGTTCCAGGTGTTCTCCAGGCAGAGCAGCCGCGTGCGCGCGAAGTGCGGGTCGTCGGGCTTGATGGCGGCCCGCACGTCGGACGGGTTCATGAGGCCCTGCGGGTCCTGCGCCAGCGGCTGCGGCTGGATGCTGCCCAGCACCGCCGCGCCGCCGCCCTCGTAGCGGTAGGTGTGCGCGTTCTGGCCCACGATGTACTCGTCGCCACGGCCGCAGTGGGCCATCATCCCGCACAGGTTGCTCTGGGTGCCGCTGCTCATGAACAGCGCGGCCTCCTTGCCGGTGAGCGCGGCGATCTTCTCCTGCAGCGCGTTGACCGAAGGGTCGTCGCCGAACACGTCGTCGCCCAGGGGCGCGGCCATCATGGCCTCGCGCATGGCGGGCGTGGGCTGGGTGACGGTGTCGCTGCGCAGGTCCACGGTGTTCATGGTTTTTGCTCCAGGAAGTTCTTGAGCATCGCGTGCCCATGCTCGGTGAGGATGCTCTCGGGGTGGAACTGCACGCCCTCGATCGCCAGCGTGCGGTGCTTCACGCCCATGATCTCGCCGTCGTCGGTCCAGGCCGTGACCTCGAGATCGGCCGGGCAGTCCTCGCGACGGATCGCCAGCGAGTGGTAGCGGTTGACGGTGAAGCGTTCGGGCAGACCGGCGAACACGCCGCGCTGGGTGGTGCTGATCTCGCTGGTCTTGCCATGCATCAGTTCCTTGGCGCGCACGATGGTGCCGCCGAAGGCCGCGCCGATGCTCTGGTGCCCCAGGCACACGCCCAGGATGGGCAGGCGGCCCGCGAAGTGGCGGATGGCGGGCACCGAGATGCCGGCCTCGGCCGGCGAGCAGGGGCCGGGCGAGATCACCAGCCGGTCCATGCGGCCACCGTCGAGCCGCGCCTGCAGTTCGTCGAGCGTGACCTCGTCGTTGCGGACCACCTCGACCTCGGCGCCCAGCTCGCCCAGGTACTGCACGATGTTGAAGGTGAAGGAGTCGTAGTTGTCCACCATCAGGACTTTGATCGCGCTCATTCCAGTCCCTCCTCCACCAGTTCGGCGGCGCGCAGCAGCGCGCGCGCCTTGTGCTCGGTTTCTCGCCACTCCATCTCGGGCACCGAGTCGGCGACCACGCCGGCCGCGGCCTGCACGTACAGCACCTGGTCCTTCACGATGGCGGTGCGGATGGCGATGGCCACGTCCATGTCGCCGGCGTAGCTGAGGTAGCCGCAGGCGCCCCCGTAGATGCCGCGCTTGACCGGCTCCAGCTGGTCGATGAGTTCCATGGCGTGCACCTTGGGCGCGCCCGTGAGGGTGCCGGCCGGGAAGGTGGCCTTGAGCACGTCCATGTTGGTCATGCCTTCGTTCAGGAGGCCCTCGACGTTGCTCACGATGTGCATGACGTGGCTGTAGCGCTCCACCGCGAAGGCCTCGGTGACCTTGACGCTGCCGGTCTTGGCGATGCGGCCGATGTCGTTGCGCGCCAGGTCGATCAGCATCACATGTTCGGCCCGCTCCTTGGGATCGTTGACCAGTTCTGCCTCGGTGGCCTTGTCCTTCTCGGGCGTGGCGCCGCGCGGGCGCGTGCCGGCCAGCGGGCGGATGGTGATCTTTTGCCCCTCTTCCGTGTGCTCCTGGCGCACCAGGATCTCGGGGCTCGCCCCCACCACCTGGAAGTCACCGAAGTGGTAGTAATACATATAGGGCGAGGGATTGAGCGAGCGCAGCGCGCGGTAGAGCGACAGCGGCGACTCGGTGTAGCGCTTCTGGATGCGCTGGCCCACCTGCACCTGCATGAAGTCGCCCGCCGCGATGAGGCCCTTGGCGCGCTCCACCGCCGCCAGGTAGTCGGCCTTGGCGAAGCCGCGCTCGGCCGGGTGGTGCTGGGTGGGCTTGACCTGCGGCGCGCTCACCGAGTACTTGAGCGCCTCCTTCAGTTCGCGCAGGCGCTTCTTGGCGCCGCTGTAGGCCTCGGGCTGACCGGGGTCGGCATAGACGATGAGGTAGAGCTTGCCCGAGAGGTTGTCGATGACCGCCAGTTCCTCGCACTGCAGCAGCAGGATGTCGGGGCAGCCCAGGGTGTCGGGCGGGCAGCCGGCTTCCAGCTTCTTCTCGACGTAGCGCACCGCGTCGTAGCCGAAGTAGCCGGCCAGGCCGCCGCAAAAGCGCGGCAGACCGGGGCGCAGCGCCACCTTGAAGCGCTGCTGGTAGGCGGCAATGAAGTCCAGCGGGTTGCCGTGCGCGGTCTCGACCACCTCGCCGTCGCGCACCACCTCCGTCCGGGCCTCGGCGCCGAACCCGCTGGCGCGCAGCAGGGTGCGCGCGGGCAGGCCAATGAAGCTGTAGCGCCCGAAGCGCTCGCCGCCGACCACCGACTCGAGCAGGAAGCTGTGGCGGCCGTCGCCACGGCCGTGGGCCAGCTTGAGGTAGAGGGAGAGCGGCGTTTCGAGGTCGGCAAAGGCCTCGAGCATCAGCGGGATGCGGTTGTAGCCCTGCTGGGCCAGGCTCTTGAATTCCAGTTCGGTGATCATGTTCGTTCCATCCGTCCGGGGCCGCCGCGAAGCGGTGGGGGGGCTGGCGGCCGGGGGGTTCCATCGGTCCGGCAGGCGGGCTGCCGGGAGGCGCTGCGGGGAGCGGCGGCGCTCAGGCGCCCGGCCGGTCCCCGCGGGGGGAAGGGTGCACGTTCAGGCTGGCTTGCGCCAGGGCCAGGCTCCCCCGCCGAAGAGGCGCGGCAGCGAGCCGTGGGTGAGCGTGCAGGGACGAAACATGGTGGGCGCACTATATCAAAGCCCCGTGACGGGCCCATCGGGCGTGCGGCGGATCACGCCGCCAAGCTTTCGTTCTAGAGCCTTACCCGCTGGACCGGGACCGGTGGCGCGGGGACAATCCCAAAAATCGAACGATCGTTCACTTTTTTGAAATGCACCCGATGCGGACCCCTTCCTGGCGCGCGCTGGCCCTGGCCGGCGCCCTGTTCTGCAGCGGCTTTCCGGCTGGGGCCACCACCGTCGATGTGGCCGGCGTGCCGCTGGAAGACCGGATCACCGTGGCCGGCAAGCCCCTGGTGCTCAATGGCGCGGGCGTGCGCTACAAGGCGGTGTTCCAGGTCTACACGGCAGGCCTGTACCTCACGGCCAAGGCCGACACGCCCGAAGGCGTGCTGGCCAGCACGGGCCCCAAGCGCATCGGCATCACCATGCTGCGCGACATCGACGCGTCCGAACTGGGCAAGCTGTTCTCGCGCGGCATGGAGGACAACATGGACCGTGCGGCCTTCTCCAAGCTCATCCCCGGCGTGATGCGCATGAGCCAGATCTTCGCCACCCACAAGAAGCTCAACAAGGGCGACACCTTCACCGTGGACTGGGTGCCGGGCACGGGCGCGGTGCTGACCGTGCGCGGGCAGATCGAGGGCGAGCCCTTCAAGGAGCCGGAGTTCTTCGACGCGCTGCTGCGCATCTGGCTCGGCCCCAAGCCGGCCGACTGGCAACTCAAGGACGCGCTGTTGGGCAAAGCCCGCACCGGCAACCGCCCATGACGGGCTGAGCGCCGGCCATCCACCGAAACGGCCTTGCCGCGCGACGGGCGGCGGCATCCTGGGTACGGTATGGGGTTCCCCTCGTTCCAACCCGTCACCGAGACCCATGCGCCGCCGTCACGTCCTCCAAGCCGCCGCCATTGGCGCCGTCCCGCTGATCGCGCGGGCCCAGGAATCCAGCGACCTGGTTGTCGCCCACATCGGCCCGTTCACCGTGCTGCCCGCGCCGGACGCCAAGGAGCTGCACGAAGGGGCCTCGGCCGCCTTCAACGACCTCAACGGCAGGGGCGGCATCGCCGGCCGCAAGGTGGAGCTGCTGCGGCTGGACGACACCTACACCTTCGACGGCTTCAAGGCCCGCCTGGCCGAGGCCATGCCGCGCAAGCCCCTGGCGCTGCTGACGCCCCTGGGCTCGGCCACGCTCAAGCACATGCTGGACAGCAAGCTGCTGGACAGCACGGACCTGGTGGTCATCAACGCCGTGCCCGGTGCCGCCGTGCTGCGCGACCCCGGCCACCCGAAGCTGTTCCACATCCGCGCCGGCGACGACCAGCAGATCCGCAAGATCGTGTCGCACGCGCGCGCGCTGAACGTGCAGTCCATGGGCGTGCTGTACCAGAACATCCCGATCGGCTCGTCCGGCCTGGCCTCGGCCAAGGCGGCGGCGCAGGGCACGGGGCTGGAGATCATCGGCGCCGAGTCGGGCACGGAGCTGGCCGACATCACCAAGGCCGCGCAGGCCATCGCCTCGCGCAACCCGCATTCGGCCATGGTCATCGGCTCGCCCAAGTTCATGGGCCAGAGCATCGCCGCGCTGCGCGCGGCGGGCGTCTCGCAGCAGCTGTTCTCGCTGTCCTACCTGCCGGCGCCGGCGCTCAAGGCCCTGGCCGGCGCGGGCGCGCGCGGCGTGGGCATCGCCCAGACCTTCCCCAACCCGAACGGCGTGACCTCCCCGCTGCAGCGCGCCTTCCGCGCGGCGATGCAACGCTCGCACCCCGAGGTGAAGACCTACACCCCGTTCCATCTCGAAGGGTATGTGACGGCCCAGGTTTTCTCAGAGGCCGCGCGCCGCGCCCGCCCGCTCACCCCCAGCGGCCTGGCCGAGGCCCTGCGCCGCATGGGCGAACTCGACCTCGGCGGCTTTCGCGTGGATTTCAGCAAGGGCAATGAGGGCAGCCAGTGGGTCGACATCGGCGTGGCCACCGCCGAGGGCCGGCTGCTGTACTGATCTAGGGCAGCAGGCGCGCCGGCAGCTCGTCGAGCCGGTCGAGGTAGGCGTCGGCGTCCACGCCGCGCACCGGCTCGCCGTGGTTGTAGCCGTAGCTCACCAGCGCCACCGGGCAGCCCGCCGCGCGCGCGGCCAGGGCGTCGTTCTGCGAGTCGCCCACCATCAGCGTGTGCGCGGGCGCCACCGCCAGCGCCCGGCAGGTTTCGATCAGGGGCAGCGGGTCGGGCTTGCTGCGCGCAAAGCTGTCGCCGCCGAAGACCTGCGCGAAGAACGGCGCCAGGCCCTTGGCGTGCAGCAGATCGCGCGCGAAGGCCAGCGGCTTGTTGGTGACGCAGGCCAGTGCCAGGCCGCGCCCCTGCAGGGCGTGCAGGCCTTCCACCACGCCGGGGTAGACGGCGCTGTGCGCGCCGTTGGCGACCGCGTAGTGCCGCTGGTAGCTGGCCCAGGCCTCGTCCAGCCGCGCCTGCGCGCCGGCCTCGTCCAGCCCGCCATGCCGCAGCGCGGCGCGGATCAGGTGCATCGAGCCCTTGCCCACCATGCGCTCAATGTCGGCGCGGGCCACGGCCGGTCGGCCGAGCTCGCGCAGGGTGGCGTTGAGCGCGGCGTCGAAATCGCCGAGGGTATCGACCATCGTGCCGTCGAGGTCGACGATGGCCGCGCGGATGCCGCGCATCACGCCAGCGCGGCCCGCATCTGCTCGATCACGGCCCGGTAGTCGGGCTTGCCGAAGATCGCGCTGCCGGCCACAAAGGTGTCGGCACCAGCGTCGGCCACGCGGCGGATGTTGTCGGGCTTGATGCCGCCGTCCACCTCCAGGCGGATGTCCTTGCCGCTGGCCTCGATGCGCCGGCGCGCGTCCTCGATCTTGCGCAGCGCCGAGTCGATGAAGCCCTGGCCGCCGAAACCGGGGTTGACGCTCATGATCAGGATCAGGTCGATGTCGTCGATCAGCCAGTCCAGCACGTCCAGCGAGGCCGCGGGGTTGAAGGTGAGCCCGGCCTTGACGCCGCGCGCCTTGATGGCCTGCACGCTGCGGTGGGCGTGGGTGCTCGCATCGGGGTGGAAGCTGATGAGGTCGGCGCCGGCGTCGGCGAAGGCCTGGGCCAGCGCGTCCACCGGCCGCACCATCAGGTGCACGTCGATGGGCACCGGCGTGCCGTCGGGCGTCTTCGCGTGCGGCTTGAGGGCCTGGCACACCATGGGTCCGAAGGTGAGGTTGGGCACGTAGTGGTTGTCCATCACGTCGAAGTGGATCCAGTCGGCGCCGGCGGCCACGACGTTGCGCACCTCCTCGCCCAGGCGGGCGAAGTCGGCGGAGAGGATGGAGGGGGCGATGCGGTACGTGGTCATGGCGGGCGTGGGGCGGCGGGATCGGAGCCCGGCATTGTCTCAGGCCTCCCGCCGGGCCGCCCCCAAGGGAGGTCAGGCCCCGGCGGCGCGCACGGGCCACGGGTAACATGCCGCCCATGCCCAAGTACCTCTTCACCTGCGAGGCCGAACCTCAGTACCTGAGCGAGCAATCCGCGCCCGAGGAAGAGCTCTACGCCTTCGCGTACACCATCACCATCACCAACCACGGCGAGGCCCCCGCGCAGCTGATCTCGCGGCACTGGATCATCGAAGACGCGCACGGCCACACCGAGGAGGTGAAGGGCCTGGGTGTGGTAGGACACCAGCCGCTGCTGCGCCCGGGCGAGTCCTTCCAGTACACCAGCGGCACCCGCCTGCGCACGCCCACCGGCGCCATGCGCGGCAGCTTCTTCTGCGTGGCCGAGGACGGCGAGCGCTTCGAGGCCGCGGTGCCCGAGTTCGAACTGCGCGCGGGCGGCGCCGGTGGCGCGCAGGCCCCGCGCGTGCTGCACTGACGCCTCCACTCCCCGGCCCGCATGGACCTGCAACAGCTCCTCGACTCGATGGCGCCCGAGGCGCCGCTGGCGCAGCGGCACCTCTGGCTGGCCGACGCGCTGGCCTGGGTGCGCGGCGACGCCATCGACGTGGCCGCCGCCCTTTCGCGCGTGCGCCTGTTCGTCGGCGCGCTGGAGGCCGACGCGGCGCTGCGCGAGCGCTGGCACGCCTGGCTGCGCGCCTTCGTGGCCGGTGTCGACATCACCCCGCTGCTGGCCGACTTCGGCTTCGCGCCGCGCACCGCCTTCCTGAGCGAACTCGGCCACCGCCTGCGCCGCAAGCTGCTGCCCGGCACGCCCGAGACGCGCGACCTGGCCGAACTGTTCTCGCTGCTGCTGCCCTCGCCCTTCGACGTGCGCTGGATCAAGGCGCTGGACACGGCCACGCTGGAGCGGCTGGCCGCGCTCACGCCCGAGCGCGGCACCGACGTGTGGAATCAGTCGCTGCTGGACGCGCTGACCTTCTGCACCAGCCAGGTCAGCGCCACCGGCTTCGCCTCCGAGATCCGCATCCGCATGTCGGCCGAGGCGCAGGCCGAGCGCCCCTTCCACGAACTGCCCAGCGTGTTCGAGGCGCTGCGCCGCGAGCTGCGCGTGCATGGCCCGCGCAGCGCCGAGGCCGAGCAGGCCGCCGAGCGCCTGCGCGGCCAGCTCGACGCCTGCCGGCACGCGGCCTACACCGTCTACCAGCACCTGGAGGAGCACGGCGTGTCGGTGGGCATCGTGTTCCGCCTGCGCCAGCTGCGCGAGCGCATCGTGCGCATCAAGCAGCTGCTGGACTGCCTGCTGGCCGCCCAGCCCGGCCGCGCCAATGCCGCCCTGCTGGCCGACCTGGTGCAGGTCGGCATCGAAAACCGCAGCGTGCGCGCGCTCATCGCCGCCAGCTCGCACCTCACGGCCGCCAAGGTGGCCGAGCGCAGCGCCGAAAGCGGCGAGCACTACATCACCCGCGATGCCGCCGAGTACAAGGAAATGCTGGGCAAGGCCGCGGGCGGCGGCTTCGTGCTGGGCTTTACCACCTGGATCAAGTTCGCGCTCTATGGCGTGGGGCTGTCGGCCTTCTGGGGCGGCTTCGCGGCCGGCTTCAACTACGCGGCCTGCTTCGTGCTGATCATGCTGCTGCAATGGACGGTGGCCACCAAGCAGCCCGCCGTGACGGCGCCGGCCATGGTGGCCAAGCTGCGCGACATCAAGGCCACGGGCGCGGTGCGCCGCTTCGTCGACGAGGTGGCCAACCTGTTCCGCTCGCAGATCGCGGCCATCCTGGGCAACGTCGGCATGGTGGTGCCCACGGTGCTGCTGATCAGCTCGCTGCTGTGGTTCCTGGGCGGCGAGGCCATGATCGACGCCGACAAGGCCCGCCACGTGCTGCACGACCTGCACCTGCTCGGCCCCACCGCGCTGTTCGCCGCCTTCACCGGCGTGCTGCTGTTCGCCAGCAGCATCATCGCGGGCTGGGTGGAGAACTGGTTCGTCTTCCACAAGCTGGACTCCGCCATCGCCCACAACCCGCGCTTCACGCGCGTGCTGGGCCGCGCGCGCGCCGCGCGCTGGGCCGGCTTCGCGCGCGCCAACGTGTCGGGCCTGGCGGCCAACGTGTCGCTGGGCTTCATGCTGGGCCTGGTGCCGGTGTTCGCGCAGTTCTTCGGCCTGGGCCTGGACGTGCGCCACGTCACCCTCTCGGCCGGCCAGCTGGCGGCCGCGGGCTTCTCGCTGGGCCTGGAGGTGCTGCGCGAGCCGGCCTTCTGGTGGGCCGTGGCCGGCGTGCTGGTGGTGGGCCCGCTCAACCTCACGGTGAGCTTCTACCTGGCTTTCCGCCTGGCGCTGCGCGCGCAGGCCATCAGCACCGGCAACCGCCAGCTCATCCGCCAGGCGATGCGCCGGCGCCTGCGCTCCGCGCCGCTGAGCTTCCTGCTGCCGCCGCGCGAGCGCCCGGGCCCGGACGACGAAGCCGCCGAGCCCTCCGCGCATGGGTGAGTTCGAGCTGATCGCGCGCCACTTCACGCGCGCCGCACCGGCCGGCGGCGCCGTGGTGCTGGGCGTGGGCGACGACTGCGCCCTGCTGCAGCCCACGCCCGGCCACCAGCTCGCCGTCAGCACCGACATGCTGGTCGAAGGCCGCCACTTCTTCGCCGGCGCCGAGCCCGAGGCCCTGGGCCACAAGGCGCTGGCGGTCAACCTGTCGGACCTGGCCGCCATGGGCGCGCGCCCGCTGGGCTTCACGCTGGCGCTGGCCCTGCCGGCGGCCGACGAGGCCTGGCTGGCGCCCTTCGCGCGCGGCCTGTTCGCGCTGGCCGACGCGCACCACTGCCCGCTGGTGGGCGGCGACACCACGCGCGGCCCGCTCACGCTCAGCCTCACCGTGTTCGGCGAGGTGCGGCCTGGGCGCGCGCTGCGCCGCGACGCCGCGCGCGCAGGCGACGACCTCTGGCTCAGCGGGCGCACCGGCGAGGCCCGCCTGGCCCTGGCCCTGCGGCGCGGCGAGCCCTGGGCGCGCGGCGAACTGGCCGCGGTGCAGGACCGCATGGACCGCCCCACGCCGCGCCTGGCGCTGGGCCAGGCCCTGGCCGCCACCGAGGGCGTGCGCGCCGCGCTCGACGTGAGCGACGGCCTGCTCGGCGACCTCGGCCACATCCTGCAGGCCAGCGGCCTGGGCGCGGCGATCGACGCCGAGGCGCTGCCGGTGGCGCCCGCGCTGGCGGCGCTGGACGCCGAGCACCGCCTGGACTGCCTGCTCGCCGGCGGCGACGACTACGAGCTGCTGTTCACCGCCGATCCTTCAGCCCACGCGGCCGTGCTGGCGGCTGGCGCCAGCGCCGGCGTGGCGGTCACGCGCATCGGGCGCCTGCGGAGCGCACCGGGGTGGCGGGTGCTCGATGCGCAGGGCCACGACCTGACCATCCGCGCGCGCGGCTTCGACCATTTCGCCGGCGCCTGAGCGCCGGCACCGGCGTGGGGTCTGTCACGCCCGCGTCAGGCGGTGTCGAATCGGCCCCACATTGCGCCGCCGCGGTCCCCGCAAACACGCCGATGTCGCCTACGATGCGCCCGCCGCGCGACCGCCCCGACCGAAAGCCGCTCAGAGCCATTCACCGGTCCGCGCCAGGAGGAGACCACCGTTATGACATTCACCCTGCCCCGCCTGTCGTCCGCCGTGCTCGTGCTGCTGGCGGCCCTGCTGCACGGCTGCGCCATCCAGGCCCCCGCCTACTCTCCCAGCGCCGACGCCGTCGAGCGGGCGCGCAACAGCGGCATCCAGCCGGCCACGGTCGGCGGCTTCACCATCAAGCCCGGCGCCACCGGCGCCGACAGCATCAGCCTGCGCGGCAATACGATGGCCTCGCCCGTGGGTGGCAACTACGCCGCCTACCTCGCCGAGGCGCTGCGGACCGAGCTGCGGCTCGCGGGCAAGCTCGACCCCCAATCCCGGCTCGAGATCAGCGGCCAGCTGCTGGGCAACGACATCGCGGCTGGCGGCTTCTCGACCAACAGCGGCTACATCGAAGCCAGCTTCGTCGTGAAGCACGCGGGCCAGACGCGCTACGAGGCCGTCAAGCGCGCCGAAGCGAGCTGGGATTCGTCCCTCGTCGGCGCCATCGCCATCCCGCGCGCGCAACAGCAGTACCCGGTGCTGGTGCAGCAACTGATCGGCACGCTCTGGGCCGATCCCCTGTTCCTTGCGGCCCTGAAGTAAAGGACTTCCGACCATGCGATCCCGCCTGCTGGCCTTGGCCACCCTCGCCCTTGTGCTGCTGCTCGGGGGCTGCGCCCACCCCATACAGCTCGTGCCCGAGCCCACCCAGCTCGTCGGACAAGGGGGCGCGAACAAGATCGACCGCCCCGTGGTTCTCATTGTCACGGACGCCCAGCTGTCGCAGGAGGTGGTTTCACCAGGCGGTGGCGGCGACAAGGTCAGCTACAAGCCCTACAAAGACCTGCAGACCGGCATGTACATCGTGCTGGGCGAGGTGTTCAGCACCACCCGCCTGGCCAACAGCCCGCAAGATCCGCGCATCGGCACCGACCCCGCCACCGTCGTCGTCACACCGACCATCACCACGACGTCCCACTCGCCGAGTCTGCTCACCTGGCCGCCGACGGTCTTCACGGTCTCGCTCGAGTTCGCGTTTCGCGACACCAGCGGCGCGCGCACCCTGGCCACCGTCCGTGTGCAGGGCGAAGGCCGCGCGGAGTTCGACGAATTCAAAAGCGATTTCTCGCTGTCCGCCAAACGCGCCGCCCAAGACGCGCTCGCGCGCATGCTCAAGGCCATTCAGGAACAGAGCGACGCGCTGCGACGCTGGAGCACGGCCGCGCGTGCGGCCGGCGGCACAGCGCCCTGAGGTCGCGCTCTCGGCCACCGAGCCGGATTGGCTGGACGACGAGGCGCCCGGCAGCGCGGGCTGAACCGCTTGAAACCGCCGCCCACCTATCATCGGGCGATGCCCTCCGACGCCCCCGCCCGCCCGACCGGGCGCTTCCTCTTCGCCCACCCCGCCCACTTCATCGCGCTCGGCGCGGGCGCGGGCCTGTCGCGGCTGGCGCCGGGCACCTCGGGCACGCTGTGGGCCTGGGTCGCCTGGCTGGTGCTGGAACCCCTGCTGCCGCACAGCGCCTGGGGCCTGCTGCTCGCCGCGGCCACGCTGCTGGGCTGGTGGGCCTGCACCGTCACCGCGCGGCACCTGGGCGTGGCCGACTCGGGCCACATCGTGTGGGACGAGGTGGTGGCCTTCTGGCTCGTGCTCTGGCTGATCGCGCCCGCCGGCTTCTGGGCACAGCTCGTGGCCTTCGCGCTGTTTCGTTTCTTCGACGCCGTGAAGCTGGGGCCCATGGCCTGGGCCGACCGGGCTTTCAAGGGCTTCGGCCCGCGCGGCGGTTTCGGCATCCTGCTCGACGACTTCGCGGCCGCGCTGTGCACCCTGCTGGTCATCGCGCTCTGGCGCTTCTGAGCATGGACGCCGAACTGCGCACCCTCGTCACCGAACTGGCCGCCCGCCTGCGCGCGCGCGGCGCCCTGATGGCCAGCGCCGAAAGCTGCACCGGTGGCCTGGTCGCCGCCGCCTGCACCGAACTCAGCGGCTCCAGCGACTGGTTCGAGCGCGGCTTCGTCACCTACTCCAACGCCGCCAAGACCGACTCGCTGGGCGTGCCCGCCGCGCTCATCGCCGCGCATGGCGCGGTGAGCGAGCCCGTGGCGCGCGCCATGGCCGCGGGCGCGGTGGCGCATTCGGCGGCGCGCGTCGCGCTGGCGGTCACCGGCGTCGCCGGCCCCACGGGCGGCAGCGCGGACAAGCCGGTGGGCACCGTGTGGTTCGGCTGGTGCACGCCGGCCGGCGTGGCCAGCGAGCACCGCCGCTTCGATGGCGACCGCGCCGCCGTGCGCGCGCAGGCCGTGCGGCACGCCCTGGCCGGCCTGCTGCAGCGGCTGGATTGACAACCCCTGGACCCACGCATGGCCGAAGCCTTCAAGCTGCTCATCAACCCCGACACCGTGGCGCACACCGCGCGCCACCTGCGCCGCGCCTGGCGCGGCTTCGACGCCGAGCGCTTCTCGGCCATCGCGCTCGAGGGCCAGGACGGCCTGGAGTTCAAGGCCCGCGCCCACCGCCTGGCCGACGCGCTGCAGGCCACGCTGCCCGCCGACTTCGACCGCGCCTGCGGCGTGCTGGAGGCCGCGCTCGCGCCGCCGCTGGCGCTGGACGCCGACGGCGAGCCCGTGGGCCTTCAAGGCCTGCCGCCGCAGGGCGTGGGCGGCTGGGCGCTGTGGGGCGCGGGCGAATGGGTGGCGCGCGCCGGCCTGGACGAGCCCGAACGCGCCCTGCTCTGCCTGCGCGAGCTCACACAGCGTTTCACGGCCGAGTTCGCCATCCGCCCCTTCATCGCGCGGCGCCCCGAGCTGGTGTTCCCCCTGCTGTCGCGCTGGACCGGCGACGCCAGCGCCCACGTGCGCCGGCTGGTGAGCGAAGGCAGCCGCCCGCGCCTGCCCTGGGGCCTGCGCCTGCAGGCCCTGGTGGCCGACCCCACGCCCACGCTGCCGCTGCTGCGCGCGCTGCAGAACGACGCCAGCGCCTACGTGCGCCGCAGCGTGGCCAACCACCTCAACGACATCGCCAAGGACCACCCCGAACGGGTAGCCGACTGGGTGCGCGAGCACCGCGTGGGCGCCGATGCGGCGCGCGAGGCCCTGCTGCGCCACGCCAGCCGCGGCCTCATCAAGGCCGGCCATGCGCCCACGCTGGCGGCCTGGGGCCTGCGCCATGGCTTCGACGGCGAGGCCACGCTGCGCATCGCCCCCGCGACAGTGGCGGTGGGGGGCCAGGTGCGGCTGCAGGCCACGCTGCGTTCGCGCGCGCGCACGGCCCAATCGCTGGTGGTGGACTACGCGGTGCACCACGTCAAGGCCAATGGGTCGGCGTCGCCCAAGGTCTTCAAGGGCTGGAAGATCGGCCTCGCGCCCGGCGAATCGCGCGAGCTCGGCAAGGCGCATTCGCTGCGCGAGGTGACCACGCGCCGGCTCTACCCGGGCCGCCACCGCGTCGAGCTGCTGGTGAACGGCGTGGCCGTGGCCGAGGCGGCCTTCGATCTGCGGCCCTGAGCCGGTCCGGGGCCATGGCGCCCGGTCGAAAGAGGCCATGGGCGCCCGGTCGTCATACCCCCCTCCTATACTGGCCGGCCGACCAACGACCTCAGGAGACCGCCATGGGATTCTTCAGCACCATCCTCGACAAGCTCGGACTGTCCACCGCCCAGGCCGCCACACCGCCCGCCGCCGCGCCAGCGCCCGCCCCGGCGGCGGCGCCCAGCCCGGCCCCAGCCGCCGCCGCACCCGCGCCGGCCGTGGTCAACCCCATCGCCATGGTGGACGTGGTCGCCCAGATGGAAAAGCGCGCGGCGGCCAACCCGCAGAAGCTCAACTGGCGCACCTCCATCGTCGACCTGCTCAAGCTGCTCGACATGGACAGCAGCCTGCAGGCGCGCAAGGAGCTGGCCAAGGAGCTCTACTGCCCCGACGAGTTCATGAACGACTCCGCCAAGATGAACGTCTGGCTGCACAAGAACGTGCTCGCCCACATCGCGGCCAACGGCGGCAACGTGCCCAAGGAGCTGCTCGACTGAGACCGGGACCACCCAGCCCATGATCCGCGTCCACCACCTCAACCACTCGCGCTCGCAGCGCGTGCTCTGGCTCCTGGAGGAGCTGGGCCTGCCCTACGAGATCGTGCGCTACGAGCGCGATCCGAAGACCCTGCTCGCGCCGCCCGAGCTCCAGCGGGTGCACCCGCTGGGCAAGTCGCCGGTGGTGGTGGATGGCGCGCTGGTGCTGGCCGAATCGGGCGCGATCCTGGAAACCCTGGTGGAGCGCCACGGGCCGCGGTTGCGGCCCGAGCCCGGCACCCCCGAGTTCCTGCGCTACCGCTACTGGATGCACTACGCCGAAGGCTCGCTGATGCCGCCGCTGCTGCTCAAGCTGGTGTTCGACCGCGTGGAGAAGGCGCCGCTGCTCGTGCGGCCGGTGGCCAAGGCCATCTCGGCGATGGTGAAGGCGCGCGTCATCACGCCCAACCTCACGCGGCACCTGGACTTCCTGGAGGCCGAACTGGCCGGCAGCCCCTGGTTCGCCGGCCCGGCCTTCAGCGCCGCCGACGTGCAGATGAGCTTTCCGGTAGAGGCCGCCACCGCGCGCGGCGGGCTGGACGCCTCACGCCCGCGCCTGATGGCCTGGCTGCGCCGCATCCACGACCGCCCGGCCTACCGCCGCGCGCTCGACAAGGGCGGACCGTTCGAGGTCCTGGGCTGACACGGCCAAACGAGCCCGCGGGGCCCCGTTCGCCGCGCCGCCTGCCGCGGGCCTCAGGCCCCGTGGCACTTCTTGTACTTCTTGCCACTGCCGCAGGGGCAGGGGTCGTTGCGCCCGGGCGTGGCCGCCTGGCGCACCGGCTCGCTGCGCGGGCCCAGGCTGGTCCAGATGCGGCGCAGCTCGTAGACGGCCCAGATGGCGGCGTCCAGTTCGTCCAGGCGGGCCTGGCTCACGCTGGGCGGCGCCTCTTCCTCGTGCAGGTTCAGCTCGGGCGTGCCGCGGTCGTCCTCGGCCACCGCGGCGATGGCGTCGAGCGCGTCGTGGATCCAGCCGGCGGTTTCCTTGTCGCGCGGCGGCACCCAATCGTCCTCCCAGAGTTCCACCACGGCCAGGAAGCCCTCGGCCCAGGCCTGGCCGAACGCGGGCAGGGGTTCGCCGTCGGTGCCGGGCCGCTCGGCCTCGGGCATGGCGGCCACGGCGCCGCGCAGGTCCACCAGTTCGGGGTGGTAGCTGCGCTCGTCGGCCAGGGTATCCACCTCGGCCAGCAGGGCGGCGCGCACCTCGGCCTCGCGGCGGGTCCACAGCGCCATGAAACGTTCGTAACGCTCGGTACTGGGGAAGTGGGTGCCGTCGCCGTGCGGCACCGTCGGCAATGGGCCGGTGCCCAGCAGCGCGGGCATCCATTCGCGCGCCTCGATGGGCCGGCGGGTGCAGATCAGGGCGGCCATGGCGCCTTCCAGGAATTCCCAGGGCGGCACCGCGTCGTCGCGCGAGGCGAGGTCGACGAGGATGGCGTCGAGTTCGTCGAAATCGCTGGCTTGCAAGGGGCTGTCGCTGTCGGGGGTCATCGGGAGGCGCTCGGGCGGGAAAAGGGCCGCCAGTGTAGTGCCGCCCACCGCGCCACCGCCGGCCGCGGCGCGGGCTTCCATGGGGGGCGCGCCCCCGCGGCGCATCAGTGGTGCGTCTGGCCCGACGGGTCCACCGTGCCCATGGCCAGCGAGGCCAGCGCGCTGGGCGTCGGCGGCCGCTCCGCCGGCTCCAGGTGCGTGGCAGGCGCAGGGGCCTCGTACACGCTGCGCCAGGCGGTCTGCAGGGTTTGCCACACGCTGGGGGCGACCGTCATCGAATCGGGCTCGTCCATCATGATCGGGAACATGGCGACATCCTTCGCGGCAGGCCCTGGAAAACCGACCCCGCGTCGCCTGCCTGGGCGCGTGCGGTAGGGGGATTCAAGTCATTGTTCGCTCGTTCAAAACACGCCCCAATAATGCAGACGCAGGATTTTTGCCCCTTCGACCAGACGACGAACGCCGATGCTTGACCGACTCAACGCTCTCTATCCCGTGCGCTACACGGCCCTGGGCCTGTGCGCCTTCGTCGCGCTGCTGAGCCTGTTCGCCCTGGTGGCCTTCGGCGTCGGCGGCTTCTGGTTCCTGCTGTTCGGCGCGCTCACGCTGGTGGGCCTGTGGGACCTGCGCCAGACGCGCAGCTCGGTGCTGCGCAACTACCCGGTGATCGGCCACCTGCGCTTCATGCTGGAGTTCGTGCGGCCCGAGATCCGCCAGTACTTCCTGGAAAGCGACACCGAGGCCCAACCCTTCTCGCGCGCGCAGCGCAGCCTGGTGTACGCGCGCGCCAAGGGCGAGACCGACAAGCGCCCGTTCGGCAGCCAGCTCGACATGCTGAGCAACGGCCACGAGTGGATCAACCACTCGATCGCGCCGACCAGCCTGCCCACCCACGATTTCCGCGTGCGCATCGGCGGGCCCGACTGCACCCAGCCCTACGAGGCCAGCGTGTTCAACATCTCGGCCATGAGCTTCGGCGCGCTCTCGGCCAACGCCATCCAGGCCCTCAACGCGGGCGCGCAGCGCGGCGGCTTCGCGCACGACACGGGCGAAGGCTCCATCTCCGCCTGGCACCGCCTGCACGGCGGCGACCTGATCTGGGAGATCGGATCGGGCTACTTTGGCTGCCGCGACGACGAGGGTCGCTTCAGCGAGGAGCGCTTCAGCGCGAACGCGCTCGACCCGCAGGTGAAGATGGTCGAGATCAAGCTGAGCCAGGGCGCCAAGCCCGGCCACGGCGGCGTGCTGCCGGGCGCCAAGGTGACGGCCGAGATCGCCGCCGCGCGCGGCGTGCCCGAGGCGGTGGACTGCATCTCGCCGGCCGCGCACAGCGCCTTCTCCACGCCGCTGGAGCTGATGGCCTTCATCCAGAAGCTGCGCGCGCTCTCGGGCGGCAAGCCGGTGGGCTTCAAGCTGTGCATCGGCCACCCCTGGGAGTGGTTCGCCATCGTCAAGGCCATGCGCCAGAGCGGCGTCACGCCCGATTTCATCGTGGTCGACGGCGCCGAGGGCGGCACCGGTGCGGCGCCGCTGGAGTTCACCGACCACGTCGGCGCGCCGCTGCAGGAAGGCTTGCGACTGGTGCACAACACCCTGGTGGGCGTGAACCTGCGCGATCGCATCCGCATCGGCTGCGCGGGCAAGGTGGTGAGCGCCTTCGACATCGCGCGCGCGCTGGCCATCGGCGCCGACTGGTGCAACAGCGCGCGCGGCTTCATGTTCGCGCTGGGCTGCCTGCAGGCGCAGACCTGCCACACCGGCCATTGCCCCACGGGCGTGAGCACGCAAGACCCGGTGCGCCAGCAGGCCCTGGTGGTGCCCGACAAGGCCGAGCGGGTGTGGCGCTTCCACCAGAACACGCTCAAGGCCTTGAAGGAGCTGGTTCAGGCCGCCGGCCTGCAGCACCCGGGCGAGATCAGCGCGCACCACCTGGTGCGCCGCGTGAGCGACAACGAGGTGCGCCTGCTGGCCAACCTGCTGCCCACCACCTCGCCGGGTTCGCTGCTGGACGACGACGCCGAGGGGGAGCACGCGGTGTTCACGACCTGGTGGCGGCGGGCGCGCGCGGAGAGCTTTGCGCAGGCCTGAGGCGGCGCCTCAACTGCTCGACGGGTCCTCGTTCACCCGCTCATCGCGCAGCAGCCGGCCGCTGGGGTCGTGGAGCCTGAGGCGCAGCAACAGGCCGCGTTCCCCGTACTCCTCCTCGCGTTGCAGCGCGCCGCCGGGCGCGTGGTACTGCTGCCAGCCGAACAGCCGGCCGTTGCGTTCGCGGTTGAGCGCCGCCTGCGCGCCGTCCTCGTAAAAGCTGCGCGTCTCGCGCAGCTCGTCGCGGCCCATGCGGCGGATGGTCTGCTCCATCTTGAGCTGACCGTTGAGGTGCCACTGGCGGATGCGCCGCTCGCGCCCCGCGGCCCACTCCACCTCCTGCGTCAACTGACCCGACTCGGCGAACTCGCGGCCCACACCCTCGCGGCCGTGGTACTGCTCGGGCGGCGGCTCGGCCAGGTCGATCTCGTGCCGCAACCGCCCCGAGGGGTAGTACACGCGCTTGATGCGGCGGTCGGGCCCGACGCTGTTTTCGACGAACTCCTCGCTGCGCACCACGCCGCCCTGCGGGTTCACGATCACCTGGCGCATCAGCACGCCGCGCCGGTGGCTCACGGTGCCCAGCGGCTTGCCGGGTTCGCGGTAAAGCGTGACCTCGGCGAGCGCACCGCCATGGCCGCACGGCTCGCGGTCCTCGGGCAGCAGGCTGGTGGGCGCGCAGCGCAGCTCGGCCAGGCTGCCGTCGGCCCAACGGCGCAACAGCACCAGGGCGCGGCGGCCGTCCGCACTCATCACGCGCAGCAGGCTGGCGCCATCGGACCAGGCACAGCGCTGCTGGCCGGCCGGCCCCACGGGACCACAGCGCGGCGCGTCCTGCGCCCGGGCCGGCGACAGCCCCGCCAACAGCGCGAGCAGCGCGGCCGCGGGCCAGGCGTTCACGCCACGGCCCCCTCGGCGCTCGGCGCCCAGACGCGGCGCACGGACACGCCGATGCGCGCGAGGCGGCGCGCCAGCGCCAGCACCTGGGCGTCCTTGCTGAGCAGCGCGGCGCCATGCGCCACGGCCAGGTCGATGAAGCGCTGGTCGTCGGGGTCGCGGCAGGTGAACGCGGCTTTGGCCGCGGGCTCGACGCGGCGCGCGTGGCGGTCGAACGCGGCCAGCACGGCCTGCGGTCCGCGTTCGCCCAGGCGGCGCGCGAGGTGTGGGTAGTCCAGCACCAGCCGCAGCTCCTCGCGCATGGCCTCGCTCGCGATCCAGGCCACGCGGCCCTGCGCCAGGGCGGCGCGCAGCGGCGCCACGGCGGGGTCGTCGAAGACGAACAGGTCGAGCACGACGTTGGTGTCGATGACGACCGTGTCCATGCTCAGGCCCCGGTCTCGGCCGGGCGCGGCCCGCGCGCGGTCAGGTCGAAGCGGAACAGGCGGCATTCGATGGGGCCGTTCCACAGCGGCACGCGACGCGACTCCTTGAGCCGCATGCGGCCCGGCAGCTTCAGGTCGGGCGTGAGCAACCAGGCGCTCCAGCCGGCGTAGTGCGATTTCCAGTGCGCGGCCAGGCGCTCGAAGAAGGCGTCGGCGGTGTGGCCGTCCTCGTCGCGCGCCTGTTCGCGGCCAGCGCGCGCGGCACCGGCGGCGCGTTCGGCGGCGTTGCGCCCGGCCACGCCGGCGGCGGCGATGCGCTCGCCATAGGGCGGGTTGAGCAGCAGCACGCCCGCGCGCGGGCTGGGCGGCAGGCGCTGCAGGGCGTCGCCGCCGCGCAGCTCGATCGCCTGGGCCACGCGCGCGCGCTCGGCATTGCGCCTGGCGAAGTCGACCATGCGGAAGGCCACGTCGCTGCCGAAGACGATGGGCGCCTGGCCGGCGGGCCAGGGCCGCTCGGCCGCGCGCGCCTCGTCGCGCAGGCCCTGCCACACGTGCGGCTGGAAGGGCAGCAGCTTCTCGAAGGCGAAGCGGCGCTGGCCGCCCGGGGCGATGTTCAGCGCGATCTGCGCGGCCTCGATGGGCACCGTGCCGCTGCCGCAGCAGGGGTCGGCCAGCGGCGGCACCTCGGCCAGCGTGGCGGCCTCGCGCGCCTGCGCGTCCCAGCCGGTGGCGGCGATCATGGCGGCGGCCAGGGTTTCCTTCAGCGGCGCGTCGCCCTTGTCCTCGCGCCAGCCGCGCTTGAACAGCGGCTCACCGGTGGTGTCGATATAGAGCGTGAGCGTCTCGGCGGTGAGGTGGCCGAACAGGCGCACGTCGGGCCGCTGGGTGTCCACGCTGGGGCGCTCGCCGCGCTTGTCCCGGAAGCGGTCGCAGACGGCGTCCTTGATCTTGAGGGCGGCGAAGTTCAGGCTCTTGAGCGGGCTGTGCTGCGCGGTGAGTTCGACCTTGATGGTCTGGCGCGGCGTGAACCAAATCTCCCAGGCCACTTCGGCGGCGGCTGCGTAGAGGTCTTGCTCGGCCCGGTAGGGGCCGTGCCACAGGCGCGCCAGCACGCGCTGCGCGAGCCGGCTGTGCAGGTTCAGGCGCAGCGCGTCGCGCCACGAGGCCTCGAGCGAGACGCCGCCGCGCGAGCGCCGCAGCGCGGCGATGCCGGTGATGCGCTGCACCTCGGCGGCGAGGAAGTCCTCCACGCCGGCGGCGCAGGGGAGAAACAGTTGTAGCGAGTTCATGGATCGTGTCGCCGCCGGGCCGCCCCAAGCCGGATCGGCCCCCTCGGGGCTGAGCCCCGCGGCTCCAGGCCTGCGCAGGCAGGCCTGGACGGGCGAAGAGGCGTTGTCTCCGACAACGCCGCGGCCTGCAAGGCCTCGCGACCCGCGAAGCGGTGGAACGTGGGGACCCTATTCAAAGCGATTTTCGAAGGTTGGCCGGGGCGATGCGCATGGCCTCGCGGTACTTGGCCACGGTGCGGCGCGCGCACTCGATGCCCTGCTCCTTGAGCAGGTCGGAGAGCTGATTGTCCGACAGCGGCTTGGCCGGCGCCTCGGCCGCGATGAACTGCTTGAGCAGCGCGCGCACCGCGGTGCTGGAGGCGTTGCCGCCGGTCTCGGTGCCCAGCGAGGAGCCGAAGAAGTACTTCAGCTCGTAGGTGCCAAAGGGCGTGGCCATGTACTTGGCCGTGGTCACGCGGCTGATGGTGGATTCGTGCAGGCCCAGCTCGTCGGCGATCTCGCGCAGCACCAGCGGGCGCATGGCGAGCTCGCCGTGCATGAAGAAGTTGCGCTGGCGCTCGACGATGGCGCTGGACACGCGCAGGATGGTGTCGAAGCGCTGCTGGATGTTCTTGATGAACCAGCGCGCCTCCTGCAGGCGCTGCTGCATGGCGGCATGGCCACCTTCGCCCCCATCGCGCCCACCGCGGTTCTGGCGCATGGCGTTGGCGTACACGTCGTGCACGCGCAGGCGCGGCATCACGTCGGGGTTGAGCACCACCTTGAAACCGCGGCCGGCGCGCGTGACGATGACGTCGGGCACGACGATGTTGCGCTCGACGTCCGCGAAGCGGCGCCCGGGCTTGGGCTCCAGCCTCGCGATGAGCGCGAGCGCACCGCGCACGCTGTCTTCGTCGGCGCGGCACAGCTGCACCAGCTTGCGCACGTCGCGCTTGGCGATCAGCTCCAGCGGCTGCGCGCAGATCGCCAGCGCGGCGCGCGCCTCGGGCGTGTTGCGCAGCTCCAGGATCTGCAGCTTCAGGCACTCGGCCAGGTCGCGCGCGCCCACGCCGGGCGGGTCCATGTGCTGCAGCAGCTGCAGGGCGGTGCGCAGCAGCTGTTCGGCCGCCTCGAGGCGTTCGGTGGCGGCGGCGTCGGACAGGTCGGCCTCCGGGGCGGCCTCGCCCTGAAGGCGCAGCAGCGCCAGCGCGAGTTCGGGCAGCGGATCGGCAAGGTAGCCGTCCTCGTCCAGCGATTCGATCAGGAAGTGCAGCGCGGCGGCGTCCGCCTCGGACAGGCGCAGGCAGCGCGCCTGCTCATGCAGATGGTCCTGCAGCGACACCAGCGCGCGCGCCAGGTCGGCCGCGCTGGCGGTCTCTTCGTCGTCGCCGGAGCCGCTGCCGCGCGGCGGCGCGTCGCCGCCCCATTCGCTGTCGTCGGGCGCCATCTCCACCGTGCCGTCGCCGTCCCAGCTCTCCTCCACCGGCGGGGCGCCGTCCACGCTGGCCTCCACCGCGTCGCCGTCGGTGGCGCTGGCCTTGTCTTCGTTGCGTCCCTCGCCTGCGTCGGCGCCCGGGCCGGCAACGGACGCGGCGTCGGCGATCTGCTCGCCCGCGCTCACCGGCGCATCGGTCGCGGCCAGGCCGAATTCCTCGCGCTCCAGGCCTTCGTCGGCGCGTTCCAGGAAGGGGTTCTCATCGAGCATCTGCTCGACTTCCTGCGCCATCTCCAGCGTCGAGAGCTGCAGCAGACGGATCGACTGCTGCAGCTGGGGCGTCAGCGCCAGGTGCTGCGAGACGCGTAGCGACAGGCTCTGCTTCATCACATCCGGAAATGCTCGCCGAGGTAGACCCGGCGCACGTCGGCGTTCTCGACGATGTCCGACGGCGTGCCGCTGGTCAGCACGTGGCCGTCGTTGATGATGTAGGCGCGGTCGCAGATGCCCAGGGTCTCGCGCACGTTGTGGTCGGTGATGAGCACGCCGATGCCGCGCGACTTGAGGAAGCCGATGATGCGCTGGATCTCGATCACCGCGATCGGGTCGATGCCGGCGAAGGGTTCGTCGAGCAGGATGAAGCGCGGATCGGTGGCGAGCGCACGCGCGATCTCGACGCGGCGGCGCTCGCCGCCCGACAGCGCCGGCGCGGGCGAATCGCGCAGGTGGTCCACGTGCAGGTCGCGCAGCAGCGT
Source organism: Hydrogenophaga sp. SNF1 (assembly GCF_034421675.1). NCBI lineage: Bacteria > Pseudomonadati > Pseudomonadota > Betaproteobacteria > Burkholderiales > Comamonadaceae > Hydrogenophaga > Hydrogenophaga sp. SNF1. Next base: position 334,066 of record NZ_CP139793.1, on the reverse strand, counting down.
GTCCAGGCGCTCGTCGATGGCGGCGGCGCTCAGCGGACGGCCGCGCGCGTCCACCTGCAGCTCCAGCACGGCGCGCACGTTCTGCGCCACGCTGAGCTTGCGAAAGATGGAGGCCTCCTGCGGCAGGTAGCCCAGGCCCAGGCGCGCGCGGCGGTGGATGGGCAGGCGCTCGATGGACTGGTTGTCGAGCAGGATCTGCCCGCCGTCGGCGCGCAGCAGGCCGACGATCATGTAGAAGGAGGTCGTCTTGCCGGCGCCGTTGGGGCCCAGCAGACCCACCACCTCGCCCTTGTCCACGGCGAGCGAAACGTCCTTGACCACCAGGCGGCTGCCGTAGGACTTCTTCAGCCCCGTGGCCTCCAGCCGGCTGGTGGTCAGCAGCTGGGTGTCGGGAAAGCTGGTCGAGGGCGACTCGCTCGCGCTCACGGGCGTCCTCCGCCGAGCTCGCCCGACGGGCGCAGCGGCGTGGGGGCGGGCGCGGGCGCCGGGGCGGGCTGGCCTTCGCGCGGCACCGGCGTGAGCGTGGCGCGCACACGGCCCGATGGATTGCCGGGCGTGGCGCCGGCCGGGCTGCTCTCGACGGTGAACACCTCGCTGCGGTTGTCGTAGACGATCACGCTACCGCGCGTCTCGTCGTTGAGCTGGGTGCCCAGGTAGCGGCGCAGCACGGCGTCGCCGATGAAGCGCACCTTGTCGGCGCTGCTGTCGTACTCGATGCGCTTGGCCTCACCTTCGATGAACTCGTTGAGGCCTTCTCGCTTTTGCTTGAAGTAGCCCGGGCTGCCCAACACGACGCCGAACTGGTTGCCCTGCGCGTCCTGCCGCACCTCGACCTGGGCGCCGCGGATCACGATGGTGCCCTTGGTGATGACCACGTTGCCGGTGAAGATGCTGAGCTGGCGCGCGTCGTCGTAGCGCAGGTTGTCCGACTCGGCGTTCATGGGCTTGAGCCGGTCGGCCTGCTCGGCCTGGGCGGCCCCCGCCAAGGCGCAGGCGGTCAGCAGGCCAAGGGTGAGGCGGTGCAAAGGAGGAAGGGCGTGTGGCATGTCAAGGGCACGAAACTTGCATGCATTCTAAACACCCACATGCCCCGGTCTTGCCAGGTGCCCGCCAGAGACAGCGCCGAGCCCGCAGTGTGGGGCCGCAGGCCCTCCCCTCAGGGGCCGCGCGAAGCGCGGCGGGGGTGCATCACGCTTTGCGCGCTTCCATGATCAGCCAGTTGGCGATGGTCAGCGTCTTGGGCCCCTGGCCGGGAACGTAGTAGCGGCCGGCGACGCCCAGCGCTGGCGTGCCCTCGACACCGTAGGCGTCCTGCAGCGCTGCCGCGCGTTCGGCCTTCTTCTGCGTGTCGGCGTGGTTGAAGATCTCGGAGAACTTCGCCCGGTCCACGCCCTGCTTGACCACCCAGTCGGTGATCGGCGCCGGCGTGGTCAGCGGCAGCCGCTCCACATGGATGGCCTTGAACACCTCGGCGTGCAGGCGCTCCACCAGGTTCATGGCCTCCAGCGTGTAGTAGAGGCGCTGCATGGGCACGAAGGCCGGACTGAAGGCCACCGGCACGCGGCGCAGCACCGCGCCCTCGGGCCTGCGCTTCTCCCAGTCCTGCAGCAGCGGCTCGAAGTTGAAGCAATGGATGCAGGAGTAGGCGAAGAACTCCACCACCTCCACCTTGCCGGCCGGCGCCTCGACGGGCACGGGCTTGCCCAGGCGCAGGTACTCGGAGCCCTCTTTCGGGGCGACCCGCTGGGCCAGGGCCGGCAGCGCCGCGCCGGTGGCGAGCAGGGACAGGGCGAAATCGCGACGAAGCATGGGATGGCACTCCAAGGGGTATGAACCAGCGTTTGGGGCCTGGCCGGGCACGGGAAGTTCCCGCGCGCCCGGCGCGGGTCAGCGCTGCACGCGCACCAGGGCCGACTCGACGCCGTTGACCTGCAGCTGCTCGATCGTCAGGTCGGCCAGGGCCTTCTGGGCAAAGGGGCCCACGCGCACCCGGTACAGGGTGCGGCCGGCGTTCTCGCGCTCGTCCACCGTGGCGGCGATGCCCAGCATGGCCAGGCGCGCGCGCTGGGCCTCGGCGTCGGGCGCGTTGCGGAAGGCGCCGGCCTGCACGAAATAGGTGTAGGGGTCGGCGCCGGGCGCGGGGGCTTCGGCGGGCGCCGCACCGGGCTTGGCCGGCGCGGCCGCCGGGGCCTGCTGCTCCGTGCGCGAACGGGCCAGGTCACCCAGCGGGTCGGCCGAGGGCGCGGGGGCGCCGGCGGGCGGCAGGGTGCCGGCGGTGCCCGGCGCGGTGATGGCACCTTCGCTGCCGGGCGCGGGGGTCGCCGGGGCGGGCATGCCGCCGACGGACCGGTTGGGGTTCCAGCCCTTGTTGCGCTCGGCTTCCTTGGCGTCGTCCTCGGCGCTGCGCGACAGGCCACGGTCGACGAAGGGCACGGGCACGCGGGTCACGTAGACCGCCACGGCCAGCGCCGCGGCCAGGCCGACCAGCAGGCCGACGATGAAGCCCACCAGCGTGCCGCCCAGGCTGCTGCGGGACGACTTGGTGGAAGAGGATTTTTTGCTCATGGTGGCTCTTACATCTTCTGCGGCGCGCTCACGCCCAGCACGGCCAGGCCATTGTGCAGCACCTGCCGGGTGGCGGCGACGAGCGCCAGGCGGGCGAGCTTGACCGCTTCATCTTCGACCAGGATGCGTTCGGCGTCGTAGTAACTGTGGTAACTCGCGGCAAGCTCGCGCAGGTAGAAGGTGACGTCGTGCGGCGCGAAGTCGCGCGCGGCGGCGCTGAGCATCTCGGGGTACTTGGCGATCTGGCGCATCAGCGCCTGCGCGGCCGGGGTGTCCAGCGGCGACAGGTCGGCACCGGACAGCGTGGCGGCGTCGCCGCCCCAGCCCGCCAGCACCGAGCAGATGCGCGCGTGCGCGTACTGCACGTAGTAGACCGGGTTGTCGTTGTTCTGCTGCACGGCCAGGTCGACGTCGAAGGTGTATTCGGTGTCGGGCTTGCGGCTCAGCAGGAAGAAGCGCACCGCGTCCTTGCTGGTCCATTCGATCAGGTCGCGCAGCGTGACGTAGCTGCCCGCGCGCTTGCTGATCTTCACCTCCTGGCCGCCGCGCACCACGCGCACCATGGTGTGCAGCACGTAGTCGGGGTAGCCGGCGGGAATGCCCACGTCGGCCGCCTGCAGCCCGGCGCGCACGCGCGCGATGGTGCCGTGGTGATCGGTGCCCTGGATGTTGATGACCTTGCTGAAGCCGCGCTCCCACTTGGCGATGTGGTAGGCCACGTCGGGCACGAAGTAGGTGTACGAGCCGTCGGACTTGCGCATCACGCGGTCCTTGTCGTCGCCGTAGTCGGTGCTGCGCAGCCACAGCGCGCCGTCCTGCTCGTAGGTCTTGCCGTTGGCGACCAGCCGGTTCACCGCGGCCTCCACGCGCCCGCTGGTGTACAGGCTGGACTCGAGGTAGTAGTGGTCGAACTTGACCGCGAAGGCCTGCAGGTCGAGGTCCTGCTCGTGGCGCAGGTAGGCGACGGCGAACTGGCGGATGCCGTCGAGGTCTTGCACGTCGCCACTGGCGGTGAAGGCGCGGTCGTCGGCCGTCACGGTCCGTTTCGCCAGGAAATCGTTGGCGATGTCCTGGATGTAGTCGCCGTTGTAGGCCGACTCGGGCCAGCCGGCGTCGCCGGGCTTCACGCCCTGGGCGCGCAGCTGCGTGGACGTGGCCAGGGTGTTGATCTGCACGCCCGCGTCGTTGTAATAGAACTCGCGGTGCACGTCCCAGCCCTGGGTCTGGTACAGGTTGCAGATGGCGTCGCCCAGCGCGGCCTGGCGGCCGTGGCCCACGTGCAGCGGGCCAGTGGGGTTGGCCGAGACGAACTCGACCATCAGGCGCTGGCCGTTGGCCGGCTGGCGGCCGAAGCCCTCGCCCGCCGACAGCACCTCGCGCACCACCTGCTGCTTGGCCTCGGGCTTCAAGCGGATGTTGATGAAGCCCGGGCCGGCGATCTCGATCGCCTCGACCCAGCGCTGGACCGCCGGCTGGGCCAGCAGGGCCGCGCGCAGCTGCTCGCCCACGGCGCGCGGGTTGAGCTTGAGCGGCTTGGCCAGCTGCATGGCCGCGGTGACCGCGAAATCGCCATGGGCCGCCACCTTGGGCGACTCGAAGGCGGCCTTCTCGCCCGCGCCGGGGCTGAGCTTGTCCAGCTCGTCGCGCAGGGCCGAGAGCAGGTCTTGTTGGATCTGGAGCATCGCGCGATTTTAGGTGGCGGCCCGGGCCGGGCCCGCGGGACCCGCCAGCGGGGCCAGGCGCTCGCGCGCGGCCGCCTTCACCGCCGCCGTGAGCCGCTGGGCTGACGGCGGTTCGTGCGTCCAGTGCTGCCAGTACAGGGCCACATCCACCGTGGCGCCGGGCAGCAGTTCGGTCAGGGCCGGGTGCTTGGGCAGGTGCTGCTCGGGCACCATGCCCCAGCCCATGCCCAGTTCGATGGCGGTTTCGAACGCCTCCACCGCGGGCACGTAGTGGCGCGGGTAGGCCGGCTGGCGCAGGCCGATGTGCTGCTCCAGGAAGGCGTCCTGCAGCGCGTCCTTGCGGTTGAAGATGACGGCCGGCTGGGCCAGCAGCCGGTGCGGCGAGACCGCGCCGCGCGGCGTGCGGCAGCGCTGCACCACGGCGGGCGTGGCCACGCAGTGGTAGCGCATCACGCCCAGGGGCTCGGCCACGCAGCCGCGCATGGCGTCGGCGCGGGTGGTCACGCAGCCCACCACGTCGCCGCGCTTGAGGGCGTCGTGGGTGTGGTCCTGGTCGTCGATCACCACCTCCAGCAGCAGGCGCTGGCGCGCCAGCAGCGGCGCCACGGCGGGCAGGAACCAGCTCGACACCGAGTCGGCGTTGATCGCCACCGACAGGCTCTGCCAGCGCTCGCCCGCGCGCGCCTCGCCCCCCACCAGGCCGGCCAGCAGGTCGGCCTCCATCAGCCGCACCTGCTTCACGTGGCCCAGCAGGGCCTGGCCGGCCGGCGTGGCGCGCACGCGCTTGCCGCGCACCAGCAGCCGCTGGCCGAGCTGGTCTTCCAGCGACTTGATGCGCAGCGACACCGCCGCCAGCGTGAGCTGGAGCGCGCGCGCGGCCGGACCGAAGCCGCCGTGCTCCACCACGGCGGCCAGGGCTTCCAGTGGGCGGGGGTCGAGCATCGCTTAAACCGAATTTGAGTGATTGGATTTCGAATCAACTGGATTAAACACCAACCGGCTTTGCGGCACCATGCGCCCCGCTGTCACCCTCACCCGAGACGTCCATGACCCTGAGCTTTCCCGTTTTCTCCGCCGGCATGGTGCTGAGCCTGTCGCTGATCATGGCCATCGGCCCGCAGAACGCGCACGTGCTGCGCATGGGCCTGCAGCGCCAGCACCTGTGGCTGACGGTGGCCCTGTGCGCCCTGTCCGACATCGCGCTCATCGCCCTGGGCGTGCTGGGCCTGGCCCAGCTCGGCGGCTTGTCGGACAAGCTGCAGGGCGCGCTGATCGGCGCGGGCGTGCTGTTCCTGGCGGTCTACGGCTGGCAGGCCTTCCAGCGCTTTCGCTCGCCGCTGGCGCGCACGCTGGAGGGCCAGCCGCTGGCGCCACCGCCCACCACGCGCCGCCAGGCGGTGTTCTCGGCCCTGGCCTTTTCCTGGCTCAACCCGCACGCCTGGCTGGACACCGCCGTGCTGATCGGCACCGCCTCGCTGGCCTACGGCCCGGCGAGCGAGGTCTTCGGCCTGGGCGCAGCCACGGGTTCGCTGATCTGGTTCACCGCCCTGGGCGCGGCCGCCTTCTGGGCCGGCCGCCGGCTCAACTCCCTGCACATCTGGCGCGTGCTGGATGGCCTGGTGGCGCTCATGATGTGGGGCACGGCCGCCTGGCTGCTGGCCTCGCTGTTCTGAACACCATGCCATCGAAGAAACCCGTCACCGTCTTCGGCCCCGACTTCCCCTTCGCCTACGACGACTGGCTGGGCCATCCCGCGGGCCTGGGCGTGCTGCCGCGCGAGCGGCTGGGCAGCGAGGTGGCCATCGTCGGCGCCGGCATGGCCGGCCTGACGGCTGCGCACGAGCTGATGAAGCTGGGCCTCAAGCCCGTGGTGTACGAGGCCTCGCGACTGGGCGGTCGGCTGCGCTCCCAGGCCTTCGAGGGCGGCCAGGGCGTGGTGGCCGAACTCGGCGGCATGCGCTTTCCGCGCTCGGGCACGGCCTTCTTCCACTACGTGGACCAACTCGGCCTGGCCACCGCGCCCTTCCCCAACCCGCTCACACCGGCCGCCGGCTGCACGGTGATCGACCTCGAAGGCCGCACGCACCGCGCGCGCCGCCTGGCCGACCTGCCGCCACTGTTCGCCGAGGTGGCCCGGGCCTGGACCGACGCGCTGGAAGAAGGCGCCGGCTTCACCGGCCTGCAGGACGCCCTGCGCGAGCGCGACGTGCCGCGCCTCAAGGCCCTGTGGGACGCCCTGGTGCCGCGCTGGGACGACCGCACCTTCTACGACTTCGTCGCCCAGTCCAGCGCCTTCCAGCAGCTGTCCTTCCACCACCGCGAGGTCTTCGGCCAGGTGGGCTTCGGCACCGGCGGCTGGGACTCGGACTTCCCCAACTCCATGCTGGAGATCCTGCGCGTGGTGCTCACCGGCTGCGACGAGGACCAGCACCTGGTGGTGGGCGGCGTGCAGCAGGTGCCGCAGGGCCTGTGGCTGCGCGCGCCGGCGGCCCGCGAACTGCGGCACTGGGGGGCCGGCACCTCGCTCGCGCAGCTGCACGGCGGCGCGCCGCGCCCGGGCGTGGCAGCCATCGCGCGCGCGCCGCACGGACAGATCGCCGTCACCGACGTGCTCGGCACTACGCGCCGCTACCCGGCCGTGCTGGTCACCTGCCAGAGCTGGCTGCTCACCACGCAGATCGCGGTGGAGGAGTCGCTGCTCTCGCACAAGCTCTGGATGGCGCTGGACCGCACGCGCTACATGCAGTCGTCCAAGACCTTCGTCATGGTGGACCGGCCGTTCTGGAACGACCTGCGCGCCGACGGCTGGCCGGTGATGGGCATGACGCTCACCGACCGGCTCACGCGCGGCACCTACCTGTTCGACAACGGCCCGGACAAGCCCGGCGTGATCTGCCTGAGCTACGCCTGGATGAGCGACGCGCTCAAGATGCTGCCGCACCCGACCGCCCGGCGCGTGCAGCTGGCGCTGTCGGCGCTGAAGCAGATCTACCCCGACGTGGACATCGCCAGCCACGTGATCGGCGACCCGATCAGCGTCTCCTGGGAGGCCGACCCCTACTTCCTGGGCGCCTTCAAAGGCGCGCTGCCGGGCCACTACCGCTACAACCACCGCATGGTTGGTCACTTCATGCAGGAAGCCCTGCCCGAGGCCGAGCGCGGCCTCTTCCTGGCCGGCGACGACGTGTCCTTCACGCCGGCCTGGGTGGAGGGTGCCGTGCAGACCGCGCTGAACGCGGTGGCGGGCATGGTGCGCCACCTGGGCGGCGCCTGCCACGCCGACAACCCCGGGCCTTGCGAGGCCTGGCCGGACATCGGGCCGGTGGCGCTGGGGGACTGAGGCGATGGAACCGCTGCGCCTGGCACTCTGGCAGACGCCGCACCCCCGCGACAGCGACGAAGCGCTCCAGCGGCTCGACACCACCGCGGGCGAAGCCGCCGCCCTGGGCGCGCACTGGCTCATCACGCCCGAAATGTTCCTCACCGGCTACCTGATCGATCCCGCGCGCCTGTGCGCGCTCGCCGAGCCGGCCGACGGCCCGCTGCTGCGGGCGGTGCGCGACCTGGCGCGGCGCCATGGCCTGGGCATCGTCACCGGCTGGCCCGAGGCAAGCGGCGGCGCACGCCCCTTCAACAGCGCCGTCGCGATCGACGGCACCGGCGCGCCGCTCGCGGTGCACCGCAAGATCCACCTGTTCGGTGACGGCGACGCCCAGCGCTTCATGCCCGGCGGCGCGCCGCCCGCGTGGTTCGACTGGCGCGGCTGGCGCCTGGGCCTGCTGATCTGCTTCGACGTGGAGCACGACGAACCGCTGCGCCAGCTCGCCGCCGCGGGCGCGCGCGCGGCGCTGGTGCCCACGGCCAACATGGTCGGCTACGACGCCGTGCAACAGACCCGCCTGCCCGAGGCGGCCCGGCGCTTCGGTCTGGCGATCGCCTACGCGAACGCCTGCGGGCGCGAGGGCGGGACGGCCTACAACGGCTGGTCGTGCGTGTGCACGGGCGAAGGCGAAGGCCTGGGCATGGCCGGACGCGGCGAAGCCCTGCTGGCCGCCGCGCTCAGCGCCCCGCCCAGTACTCCCCCCGCCCGTACTCGTGCTTGAGGTAGTCGATCCACAACCGCACGCGCAGCGCCAGGTGCTTGCGCTGCGGGAACAGCGCGTAGATGCCGTTGGGCGGTGCGGCGAAGTCGTCGAGCACGCGCACCAGGCGGCCCGCCGCCACATCGGCCTCCACCTCCCAGGTGCTGCGCCAGGCGATGCCCTGGCCCGCCAGGCACCACTCGTGCAACACCTGGCCGTCGCTGCAGTCCATGGGGCCGCCGGGGCGCAGGTAGTGGATCTCGCGCCCGTCCCCGCCGCCCTCGGCCGGCTGCGAGAAGGCCCAGCCGCGCGTCTGCGAGGCGTCGCTGGACAGGGTGAGGCAGTCGTGCCGCGCCAGGTCGGCCGGGGTCTCGGGCGTGCCGCGCCGCTGCAGGTAGGCCGGCGCGGCCACGCAGAGGCGGCGGTTGTCGGCCAGGCGCACGCTCACCAGCGACGAGTCCGGCAGATCGCCCACGCGCACCGCGCAGTCGTAGCCTTCGCCGGCCACGTCCACCACGCGGTCGGACAGGTTGAGCGAGACCGTCACCTCCGGGTGCAGGTCGCGAAAGCGCGGCACCAGCGGCGCCACGTGGCGCCGGCCGAAGCCCGCCGGCGCGGTGATGCGCAGGTGCCCGCTGGCCTTCACGCCACCCGCGCTCACGCTCGCCTCGGCGTTCGACAGGTCGGTCAAGAGGCGCTGGCAGTCCTCCAGGAAGGCGCTGCCTTCGTGCGTGAGCGAGATGCGCCGCGTGGTACGCACCAGCAGCTTCACGCCCAGGCGCGACTCGAGCGCGTCGAGCCGGCGGCCGATGATGGCCGGCGCCACCGACTCGGCGCGCGCCGCCGCCGTGAGGCTGCCGCGCGTGGCCACCGAGACGAAGGTTTCGAGCTGCTTGAGCTTGTCCACGGCCCTCAGCCTTTTGTCGTGGTGCGCGACAGGCGCTCCGCGCTTGCCGCGTCGTAACCCAGAGCGCGCAGCACCTCGGCGCTGTCGGCGCCCAGGCGCGGCGGGCTGCGCACCGGCAACCGCTGCTCGCCCAGCGTGAAAGGCAACGGCACGGTCATCACGGACTGGCCGGCGCGCTCGCCGTCCGGCAGGGTGATGGGCGCCAGGCCGCCGGTGGCCCGCAGGTGCGGGTCGTCCAGCAGCTCGTGCGGCTTGGCGATGGGCGCGAAAGGCAGGCCGTGGCGCTCGAACAGCTCGGCCAGTTCGGCCGCCGGGCGCTCGGCCACGCGCGCGCGCAGCTCGGGGATGAGCCAGTCGCGCGCGCGCACGCGGTCGTTGTTGGTCCGCAGCCGAGCGTCGTCCCGCCAGTCGGCCCAGCCCATGGCGCTGCAGAAGATGGCCCACTGGGTGTCGCTCACCACCGCCAGGAAAATCTGCTCGCCCCCGGCCGCGGTGAACACGTCGTAGATGCCCCAGGGCGAGATGCGCTGCGGCATGGGGTTGGCGGCCACGCCCGTCACCGCGTACTGCAGCATGTGCTGGGCCACCAGGAAGATGTTGTTCTCGAACAGCGCGCTCTGCACCGCCTGGCCGCGCCCACTGCGCTCGCGCTCGCGCAGCGCGGCCAGCACGCCGATGGCGCCGAACATGCCGCCCATGATGTCGTTGACGCTGCTGCCCGCGCGCAGCGGGTCGCCGGGGCGCCCGGTCATGTAGGCCAGGCCGCCCATCATCTGCACCACCTCGTCGAGCGCGGTGCGGTGGTCATAGGGCCCGGGCAGGAAGCCCTTGTGGCTGACGTGGATCAGGCGCGGGAAGCGCGCCCTCAGGCTCTCATGGTCCAGACCCAGCTTGCGCATGGTCTCGGGCTTGAAGTTCTCCACCAGCACGTCGGCCGTGGCCACCAGGCGCAGCGCGGCCTCGCGGCCCTCCTCGGTCTGCAGGTCCAGCACCAGGCTCTTCTTGTTGCGGTTGAACAGCGGGAAGAATCCGGCGCCCGAGCCCAGCAGGCGGCGCGTGTTGTCGCCCGCCGGCGGCTCCACCTTGATCACCTCCGCGCCCAGGTCGGCCAGCACCATGCCGCACATGGGGCCCATCACCATGTGCGAGAACTCGGCGACGCGGATGCCGGCGAGCGGCAGGGGCGGGGTGGTGGGGGTATCGGGGCTCAATCGGGTCTCCTGGGCAAACAGGCGCAGATTACACACAAAAAAGTCATGGATCCATGGCGCGCGAGCGTCTCAATGCGCGCCGATGTTTGCAATACAGTGCCTTCCCATGGCCAAACCCCGCGCCGTGCTCTTCGACGCCTACGGCACGCTGTTCGACGTGTACAGCGTGGGCCTGCGCGCGGAGCAGCTGTTCCCCGGCCGGGGGGCGCGCCTGGCCGTGCTCTGGCGCGAGCGCCAGCTGGACTACTCGCGCCTGGTCACCATGAGCGGCGACCCGGCCCACTACCGGCCCTTCTGGGAACTGACCGAGCGCGCGCTGCGCTACGCCATCCAGGCCCTGGTGCCGCAGGCCGCCGAGCGCTGGGACGACTACGCCGAGGCGGCCGCCAGCCTGATGAACCAGTACCGCCACCTCTCGTCCTTTCCCGAGAACCGCGAGGTGCTGCAGGCCCTGCGCGCGCAGGGCGTGACCACCGGCATCCTGTCCAATGGCGACCCCGAGATGCTGGGCATCGCCCTGCGCAGCGCCGGGCTCGATGGCCTGCTCGACCACGTCATCAGCGCCGACGCGGCGCGCGCCTACAAGGTCTCGCCCACCCTTTACGCCCTGGGCGAGCAGGCCACCGGCCTGCCGCGCGGGCAGATCGTCTTCGTGAGCAGCAACGCGTGGGACGCGCTGGGCGCCACCTGGTTCGGCTACCAGACCCTCTGGGTGAACCGCGCCAACCTGCCCTTCGAACAGCTCGACACCCAGCCCACCGCGACCGGCACCCACCTGCGCGCGGTGCTCGACTTCTTCTGACACCCACCCTTTCGCCTTTTTCTTCCGGAGCCCTTGCATGACCCAACGCACCCAGATCCACAGCCTGCAGGTCGACACCGCGCTGTACCAGTTCATCAACGAGGAGGTGCTGCCCGGCACCGGCACCGAACCCGCCGCCTTCTGGCAGGGCTTTGACACCCTGGTGCGCGGCCTGGCGCCCAAGAACGCCGCCCTGCTGGCCGAGCGCGACCGCCTGCAGGCCGAGCTGGACACCTGGCACAGCGCCAACCCCGGCCCGGTGCGCGACATGGCGGCCTACCGCAAGTTCCTCGAAACCATCGGCTACCTCGTGCCCGACCCCGGCAAGGTGAAGGCGAGCACCAAGAACGTGGACGACGAGCTGGCCGTGCAGGCGGGCCCCCAGCTGGTGGTGCCCATCCTGAACGCGCGCTACGCGCTCAACGCCGCCAACGCGCGCTGGGGCTCGCTGTACGACGCGCTCTACGGCACCGACGTGATCGCCGAGGACGGCGGCTGCGAGAAAGGCACGCGCTACAACCCCAAGCGCGGCGCCAAGGTCATCGAATGGGCGCGCCACGTGCTGGACCGCACCTGCCCGCTGAAGAAGGGCTCGCACGTGGGCTCCACGGGCTACCGCGTGAAGGACGGTGAACTGGTGGTCTCGCTGGCCGGCGGCGGCACCAGCAAGCTGGCCGACCCGAAGCAGTTCGTGGGTTACCAGGGCGACGCCAAGAAGCCGTCGGCGATCCTGCTGGTGCACAACGGCCTGCACCTGGAAATCCAGGTCCGCCCCGACAGCGCGATCGGCAAGACCGACCCGGCGGGCGTGAGCGACCTCGTGGTCGAGGCCGCGCTGTCCACCATCCTCGACCTGGAAGACTCCGTGGCCGCCGTGGACGCCGAGGACAAGCTGCTGGCCTACCGCAACTGGCTGGGCATCCTCAAGGGCACGCTGACCGAAACCTTCGACAAGGGCGGCCAGACGCTGACCCGCGGCCTCAACGGCGACCGCGAGTACACGGCGCCCAAAGGCAAGAAAGCGGTGCGCCTGCACGGCCGCTCGCTGCTCTTCGTGCGCAACGTGGGCCACCTGATGACCAACCCCGCCATTCTGTGGGGCCCCGAGGGCCAGGAGATCCCCGAGGGCATCATGGACGCGGTGATCACCACCGCCATCGCGGTGCACGACCTGAAGAAGGACAAGAAGCACCCCCTGCGCAACTCCCGCAAGGGCTCGGTCTACATCGTCAAGCCCAAGATGCACGGCCCGCGCGAAGTGGCCTTCGCCGACGAACTGTTCGGCCGCGTCGAACAGCTGCTGGGCCTGGCGGCCAGCACGGTCAAGCTGGGCATCATGGACGAGGAGCGCCGCACCTCGGTCAACCTGAAGGCCTGCATCGCCGCCGCGCCCAGCCGCGTGGCCTTCATCAACACCGGCTTCCTCGACCGCACCGGCGACGAGATGCACACCGCCATGCTGGCCGGCCCCATGGTGCGCAAGGGCGACATGAAGGCCAGCGCCTGGATCCAGGCCTATGAGCGCAACAACGTGCTGGTGGGCCTGGCCTGCGGCCTGCGCGGCAAGGCACAGATCGGCAAGGGCATGTGGGCCATGCCCGACCTCATGAAGGCCATGCTGGAACAGAAGATCGCCCACCCCAAGGCCGGCGCCAACACCGCCTGGGTGCCCAGCCCCACCGGCGCCACGCTGCACGCCATGCACTACCACCAGGTGCTGGTGAGCGAGGTGCAGAAGGACCTGGAAAAGATCGACGCCGACAAGGAGCGCGACACCCTGCTCACCGGCCTGCTCACCGTGCCTGTGAGCGCCAACCCGAACTGGAGCGCGGCCGAGAAACAGCAGGAGCTGGACAACAACGCGCAGGGCATCCTGGGCTACGTGGTGCGCTGGGTCGACCAGGGCGTGGGCTGCTCCAAGGTGCCCGACATCAACGACGTGGGCCTGATGGAAGACCGCGCCACGCTGCGCATCAGCAGCCAGCACATCGCCAACTGGCTGCACCATGGCGTGGTCACCGAGAAACAGGTGCGCGAGACCTTCGAGCGCATGGCCGCCAAGGTGGACAAGCAGAACGCGGGCGACAAGCTCTATCAGCCCATGGCCGGTCGCGCCAAGACCAGCAAGGCCTACCAGGCCGCGCTCGACCTGGTGTTCAAGGGCAAGGAGCAGCCCAGCGGCTACACCGAGCCGCTGCTGCATGCCTGGCGCCTGAAGGTGAAGGCCGCGGCCTGACGGCGGGCACCGCCAGAAGGCGAGAAGGGCGCCGTTGGGGCGCCCTTCTCTTTGGCGGCCCTTGGTGGCCGCGCATCAACCGCTTAAATCGTTTTCGCGAGTTCGAACATCACCGCCGTGCCCAGGGACTCGCGGATGTTGCCCCGGCCCACCTTGGCCATGGAGAACTCGCCGAAGCCCGACATGTCGAACGACGTGTCGTCCGAGGAAATCTCGACGAAGGGCATGTCCATGGCCTCGCGCAGCAGCCCGCGGCGGAACTGCTCGAAGGCCGGGCCCTTGAGCGTGGAATCGATGACCACGATGCCCGGCATGCGGTGCGCCGCCACCTCGCGGGCCTGGTCGAGGTCGACCACGCTGTCGGCGTTCACGCCGATCTCGCGCAGCGCCTCGCGCACGTCGGCGCGGATCTGCAGCGACGGCGACACCACCAGGGCATAGATGTTCTGCAGCGTCTTGAAGGCCGAGGACGGGTCTTCGCTGATGTCGATGGCCGACATCCCGTCGATGGCCTGCACCGTGCGCTGGAACATCGCGACGGCGGTGATGCCCTCGGGCGTCACCCGCCGCTGCAGTTCGATGCCGCCGACGGAGGCGGCGATCTGGCGCACCAGCGCCCAGTCGATGTTGTCGAGTTCGGGCGTGCGGGACGAAGGCGATTCCTCGCCATGCACGCGCACCTGCAGCCGCGCGTGCGGCGGCCAGTCGTTCACGTCCACGCGCACGTCGATGCGGCGGCCCAGCGGCAGGGCCCAGTCGACCAGGGCGTTGAAAAAGGCGTGGGTGACGGTGGGATCGATCAGCACCTCCACAGGCCTGAGCTTGCGCCGCATGTCCACGCCGATCAGCGCGAACTCCTTGCGGCGCTCCTGCAGGCAGGCCTCGGCCAGCTCGGCCAGGTCGAGCCGCTCGTGCGACTGGCGGATGTGCCCCGCGTGGAAGCGCTGCAGCTGCTGCATCACCACCGTCAGCCGCTTGATCCGCTCCAGCGGCACGCTCAGCGCCCACTGCTCCTGCTTGTCGAGGCGGCCCTGCGCCTGGAGCCGGTCGACGCCGCTCTGCAGCGCCTGCAGCGCGTCGCTGATCTGCCCCGCCGCGGAACCGAGCAAGGCCCCGCACTGCTGGGCCAGGGACCAGGGTTCGTCGGCCTGCTGCTGGCCCGCAGTGCCCGCCGCCTCGGGCTGGTTTTTCTTCGGAGTGGCCATGGTTTGTTTCAACACGTCGGTGATCCGCTGGAAGGTGGGACGGGGGCTCCGGGAGCGCCCTGGAAGCCCTCGCATCGGGCCATGTACGAAATTTGCACCATGTTGAAGGGGGTGTACTCCCCCGTGTAGTCGAAAAGCTCGCTTTTCCGTGGAAAGCGGCACGCCGGGCGCCCCCGCGTCGGGGCCATGGGCCGTTTGCCACAATAGCCCTCATGCAGAATCCCGCCCCTTTCCCCGCCGCCCGGCCACGCCGCCTGCGCCGCGACACCTTCACGCGTGAGCTGGTGCGCGAGCACCGCCTGCACCCGTCCGACCTGATCTACCCCGTGTTCGTGCTCGACGGCGCGAACCGGCGCGAGGCCGTGGCCTCCATGCCGGGCGTCGAGCGCCTCAGCCTGGACCTGCTGCTGCCCGTGGCCGAGGACTGCGTGAAGCTGGGCATTCCGGCGCTGGCGCTGTTCCCGGTGATCGACCCGGCGCTGAAAACGCCCGACGGCCAGGAGGCGACCAACCCCGACGGCCTGGTGCCACGCGTGGTGCGCGCGCTCAAGCAGCGCTTCCCCGAACTCGGCGTGATGACCGACGTGGCCCTGGACCCGTACACCAGCCACGGCCAGGACGGCGTGCTCGACGAGGCGAACTACATCATCAACGACGAGACCGTGGCCATCCTGGTGCGCCAGGCGCTGACGCAGGCGGCCGCGGGCGTGGACATCGTGGCGCCCAGCGACATGATGGACGGGCGCATCGGTGCCATCCGCCAGGCGCTGGAGGCCGACGGCCGCATCCACACGCGCATCATGGCCTACAGCGCGAAGTACGCCAGCGCCTTCTACGGTCCGTTCCGCGACGCCGTGGGCTCGGCCGCCAACCTGGGCAAGGCCGACAAGAAGGTCTACCAGATGGACCCGGGCAACAGCGACGAGGCCCTGCGCGAGGTGGCGATGGACATCGCCGAGGGCGCCGACATGGTGATGGTCAAGCCCGGCATGCCCTACCTGGACATCGTGCGCCGCGTGAAGGACGGGTTCGCCATGCCGACCTTCGTCTACCAGGTGAGCGGCGAGTACGCCATGCTCAAGGCCGCCGCGCAGAACGGCTGGCTGGACCACGACGCCGTGATGATGGAAAGCCTGCTCGCTTTCAAGCGCGCTGGCGCCGACGGCGTGCTGACCTACTTCGCGCGCGACGCCGCGCGGCTGCTGCGCGGCTGAAGCGGACCGGGCGATGCGGGTCTTTCACGTGCAGCCCGGGTCGGTGAGCGAAACCGCCGGGCTGCCCATGCTGCTGCCCGCGCGCGGCTTCCTCTGGGTGGCCTGCGGCCGGCGCGAATTCGAGCTGGAGCACGGCCACGTGCAGGCCGCGCTGCAGGTGATGTGCGGCACCACGCTGGTGGACCTGCACGTGAGCGACCTGCTCAACAACCAGCTGCCCTCGCACTACGACTACACCTCGCAATACGACATCCTGGTGTTCCGCCGCCTGGCCGCGGGACAGGCCGAGACCGACATGTCGCAGCCCGGCGCGGTGCTCACCGAACCCGTCAAGCGCAGCGGCCCGCCGGTGCTGCGGCGCATCGACACCAGCCCCGTGGGCTTCGCGGTGTTCGACCGCGTGCTGGTGACCGTGCACCCGGCCGGCTGCGGCGTGCTCGACCAGTACTCGGCGCGGCTGCTGGCCAGCGCCGGCGTGGCGCCGCGCGCCGCCGGTGCCGGCCTGCCCACCAGCCCGGCCGACCTGATGCTGCGCATCGTCAACCAGATGGTGGACGGCTACCTGGACCTGCGGCGCGAACTCACGCGCCAGCTCGACCACTGGCAGTCCGAGCTGCTGCAGCCCAAGACCCGCTTCACCAACTGGAACTCGCTGCTGGACGCGCGCATCTCGCTGCACCAGCTCGACGAAATCTGCGAGGACCAGCGCAGCGCCATCCAGGACTGGATCGAGGCGCTGGAGGACTGGGAGCCCCTGGACGCCATCGGCGGGCAGCGCGGGCTGGAGCTGCTCAAGGTGCGCAGCCGCGACGTGCTGGAGCACATCGAGCGCGTGGTGCACCACGTGCGCCGGCTGGAGCAGAACGCCGAGACCGCCGTGCAGATGCACTTCTCGGCGCAGAGCAACCGCACCAACGACATCATGCGCACGCTCACCGCGCTCACCGCGGTATTCCTGCCGCTGAACCTCATCGCCGGCATCTTCGGCATGAACTTCGAGTTCATCCCCTTCGTTCACGAACGCACGGGCTTCTGGTGGGCCATGGGCTCGATGGCTTTCGTGGCCGTGGCGCTCAGTGTCTACTTCTGGCGCAAGCGCTACCTGCGCTCCTCGGGCCGCTGAGGTTCAGACGTAGGGCTCGGCCAGGCCCTCATTGGCCATCACGCGGCGCAGCGCCGGGCGCTCCAGCACGCGCCGCAGGTAGGGGCCCAGGTGCGGCCGCTCGCGCGCGGGGCGCACCGGCGAATCGGGCGAGAAGTGCCGCGTCCAGCGGCACAGGGTGAAGACGTAGGCGTCCAGCAGCGAATGGGCCTCGCCCAGGAACCAGGGGCCGCCGTGGCGCGCCAGTTCGGCGTCGAGCAGGTCGAGCAGCGCGCCGACGCGGCGCTTGGCCACGGCCTTCACCTCGGCTTCGCTGGCGCCGCCCGCCTCGTTCACCCAGCGGTGCGGGTAGAAGTAGACGATGAGCGTGGCCTGCAGGGTGTTGGTGAGCCACATGAGCCATTTGTAGGCCTGCGCGCGCTCGCGCGTGCCCAGGGCCGGCATCAGCTTCGCCTCGGGGTGCGTGTCGGCGAGGTGCAGGCCGATGGCGGCGGTTTCGTAGAGCACCAGGTCACCGTCCTCCAGCACGGGGATCAGGCCATTGGGGTTGAGCGCGCGGTAGGCGGGCGAATCGAGCGCGCCGTGTTCGCGGTCGATGAGCCGGCGCTCGTAGGGCACGCCAAGCTCTTCGAGCAGGATGTGCGGCACCATGGCCGCGGTGCTGGGGTAGAAGTGCAGTCGGATCATCGGGGGCTTGGTTCGGTGAGGCCAAACAGCGCGGCGCCATTGTCCCAGGCGATCTTTTTCGCGACCTCGGGCGGCAGCGTGCCGAGCCAGGCGCGGTAGCCCTGCATCAGGCCGTCGTACTGCAGCCAGCGCTGGTTGACCCAGGTGTCCGAGCCGATGAGGAAGCGGTCGGGGTACTTGAGCAGCAGCGCGCGCCACTCGGGGCACAGCGTGCCCTCGCCGCAGGTGAGGCCGGGGCGGTAGGACAGCTCACCGTGCAAGCGCGGAAAGCGCGCGAAGAGCGCGTCCACGCGCGCCACGGACGATCCGCCGATGCCCGTGTGCGCCCAGATCAGGCGCGTCGACTGGCCCTTGGAGGGCGTGTGGCCCATGAGCTTTTCCACCGCCACGTCGTCCACGTGGGCCAGGATCGCCAGGTCCTTCCGATCGGCCAGGGCCATGAGCTGCCTGGCCACCGGGCCGTCGGCGTTGGCGCTGTCGTACAGGTGGAATTCGCCCAGGCCGCGGTAGGGGCCGGCGGGCGTGCCGCGCGCCAGCTCGGTGTTCACCATGTCCAAGATGCTCGGGTCGCGGAACCAGTTGTTGTAGTCGGCGCGGTCACGGTAGAGCCGCACGAAGGGCACCACGGCCACGCCAGCGGCACGCGCCTGCTCGCCCGCCTGGGCCAGCGCGCGCGTGCCGTCGTTGGGGCGCGAATTGGCCACGATGGCGCGCACGCCGTTGCGCTGCAGGCGGTCCAGCACGTCGGGCAGGGGGTGCGGGCACTCGGTCGTGGTCGTGGTCGTGGCCGCGGCGGCGTGCCCGCAGGCCTCGACGTTGTAGTGCAGGTGGGCGTCGAACAGGGGACCGCGGTACTGCGCGGCGGCGCTGCCGACGACACCCGCCAGCAAAAGCCCCAGCCAGCGGCTCCGCGGAACCGGCGCTGCCGGGCCGCGGGTGCCGCCCCCTGGAGGGGGGACGGGCGAAGCGCGGCGGGGGCGCGCCATGTCAGCCCACGTGCTGAGCGAAGAAGGCCAGCGTGCGCTCGCGCGCCAGCGTGGCGGCCGCTTCGTTGTACGAGCCGCGCTGGTCGCAGTTGAAGCCGTGGTTGGCGTGGTAGACGTGCACGGTGGCGCCGGGCTGGGCCTTCTTGAAGGCCTCCACGCTGTCGAGCGGGATCCAGTGGTCCTGGTCGCCGAAGTGCGCCATCACGGGCACCTGGGGCTTTCGCGCGGCCTCGTCGGGCATGGTCATGCCGCCGCCGTAATAGGGCGCGGCCGCGCTCAGGCCCTTGAGCGTGCAGGCCGCGCGCCAGGTCAGCAGGCCGCCCCAGCAGTAGCCCACGATGCCCACCTTGCCGGCCTGCGCGGCGTGGTCGATCGCGGCCTGGATGTCCGGCATCACGCCGGGCGCGGGCAGCGCCTCCACGGCGGCCTTCAGGCCCATGCCCTCTTTCATGTCGGCCTCCGTGTAGCCGATCTCCAGATCGCCCTTGCCGATGCGCGAGAAGGTGCTGGGCGCCACGGCGAAGTAGCCCGCCGCGGCATAGCGGTCGGCCACCGAGCGGATGTGCGAGTTGACGCCGAAGATTTCCTGCAGCACCACGACGCCGCCCTTGGCCGGGCCGGCGGGGCGGGCGATGTAGGCGGGAAAGGCGTGGCCGTCGGCGGCCTTGAGGGTGGTGGTTTCGCTCATGCGTGTGCTCCTGGTTGGTGCGGAATGGGTCGTTCAGGCCCGCAGGCGGCGTTCAACGAAATCGAGCCGGTCCTGGCCCCAGTAGACCTCGCCATCGATGACGTAGGCCGGCGCCCCGAAGACACCCGCGTCGATGGCGGCCTGGGTGTGGGCGTCGGCCAGGGCCTGGCCTTCCTCGGCCTGCGATTGTGCGAGCCGCGCGGCGTCCAGGCCAGATTCGCCCAGCAGCTCGGCCAGGGTGGCGGTGTCGGCGATGTCGCGCTCCTGCGCCCACACGGCCGCGAGCACCGCGCCCGTCAGCCGCAGCGCGGCCTCGGTGCCGTCGCGCTCGGCCACCACGCTGATCAAGCGGCACGAAGCGTCTCCCGACACCGGGAAATGCTTCGGGTGCAGGTTGAGCGGCAGCTTCAGCCACTCGCTCCAGCGGCGCAGCTCCACCAGGCGGTAGGCCTGGCGCTGCGGCGCGCGCTTGCCCAGCGGCAAGCCGCCCGAGAGCGGAAAGATCTTGCCCAGGTCCATGGGCCGCACGCGCACCTCGGCGCCGGCGGCGCTGGCCAGGCGCACGAAGCGTTCGTGGCCCAGGTAGGCCCAGGGGCTCATGGTGGCGAAGTAGTAGTCGACCGTGCGACGCATGCCGTCTCCGTTTGGCTGTTGTAATGGACCTCGTTCGAGGACGAAGCTGTCCTTGTACGGCAAGCGCAATGGCTGTTGCAGGAGATCGGGAATGGGCGACAAGGTATTGCTGGTCACGGGCGGCTCGCGCGGCATCGGCGCGGCCACCTGCCGGCTGGCCGCGAAGGCGGGTTGGGCCGTGGCGGTGAACTATGCGGCGAATCCGCTCGCGGCCGACGAGGTGGTGCGCGCCATCCGCGCCGACGGCGGGCGCGCCATGGCCGTGCAGGCCGACGTGGCGGACGAGGCCCAGGTGCTGCGCCTGTTCGAGCAGGTCGACGCCACGCTCGGCCGCCTCGGCGGCCTGGTGAACAACGCCGGCGTGGTGGACCAGCGCGCGCGCCTCGACGAGATGGACGTGGCGCGCTGGCGGCGCATGTTCGACATCAACGTCATCGGCAGCCTGCTCTGCGCCCGCGAGGCCGTGCGCCGCATGAGCCCCCGGCACGGCGGCTCGGGCGGCGCCATCGTCAACCTGTCCAGCGCGGCCGCGCGCCTGGGCTCGCCGGGTGAGTACGTGGACTACGCGGCGTCCAAGGGCGCCATCGACACGTTCACCCTGGGCCTGGCCAAGGAGGTCGCGGCCGAGAACATCCGCGTCAACGCGGTGCGCCCGGGCCTGATCGACACCGACATCCACGCCAGCGGCGGCCGGCCCGACCGCCTGCGCGAGCTCGCGCCGCAGGTGCCCATGCAGCGAGGCGGCCAGGTCGACGAGGTGGCCAGCCTGATCGTCTGGCTGCTGTCCGACGCCGCGAGCTACACCACCATGAGCCTGATCGACGTGTCCGGAGCCCGCTGATGACCGCACCGAAGAAAGAACCTCGCCTGTACTGGGAAGACCTGAGCGTCGGCGAGACGCGCGACCTGGGCAGCCTCTCGCCCACGGCCGAGGAGATCGTGGCCTTCGCCAGCCAGTGGGACCCGCAGCCCTTCCACCTGGACCCCGAGGCTGCCAAGGACTCGGTCTTCGGCGCCCTGTGCGCCAGTGGCTGGCACACCTGCGCCATGGCCATGCGGCTCATGGTCACCAACTTCCTGCACGAGACCTCCAGCCTGGGCTCGCCGGGCCTGGAGAGCCTGAAGTGGCTCAAGCCGGTGTTCCCCGGCGACACACTCACGCTCAGGCACACCATCACCGAGAAGCGCGTGATGGGCAAGCGCCCCGACGTGGGCCTGGTGCGCACCGTCTGGGAGATGGTGAACCAGCGGGACGAGCCGGTGCTGCGCATGGAAGGCTACGGCATGTTCCGGCTCAGGCACCCTGCCCAAACGGCCTGAAGGCGGCCACAATGCGGCGCGTTCATCCGCCGCCGCCATGGACTTCAAACCCCTCATCACCCTGCTGGCCATCGTCAATCCCCTGGCCATCGTGCCCTTCTTCATCCACTACACGCAGGGCTTCAGCCGCCAGCAGCGCCAGCGCACGGTGATGATCTCGGCCTTCAGCGCCTTCGCCGTGATCGCCACCTGCGCGCTGGTGGGGCTGCAGATCCTGGAGTTCTTCTCGATCTCGCTGGCCAGCTTCCAGGTCGGCGGCGGCATGCTGCTGCTGACCTCGGCGCTGTCCATGCTGAACGCGCGCCCGGCCGAGGCCAAGGCCACCGACCAGGACCTCAGCGCCGACTCCCCGCGCACCAGCATCGCCGTGGTGCCACTGACCATTCCGCTGCTCACCGGTCCGGCCACCATGTCCACCGTGGTGATCTACGCCGACCAGGCCAAGACCTTCTTCCAGCACGCCATGCTGGTGGGCTACGGCGTGGTCATCGCCCTGGCCACGGCGGTCTGCTTCGCGCTGGCCGAGCCCATCGCGCGCGGCCTGGGCCAGACCGGCATCAACGTGATGACGCGCCTGATGGGCCTGATCCTCGCGGCCCTGTCGGTGGAGGTGATGGCCGCGGGCCTGGTGAAGCTGTTTCCCGCGCTGGGGAGCTAGCCCAGCGCGAGGGGTTGGCGGCTCACTTCAGCTTCTGCGTCTCCGCGCGGAACTCCGCCAGCACCGCGCGCGCGTTCTTGAGGCCGCGCGCCTCGGCCGCCGCCACCCACTTGTCCTCCAGCTGGGCCTGCTTGGCCTTCACGTCGTTGACGAAGGCCTCGTTGGCCATCTGGCGCTGCACGCCGGTGGTCTTCTGGATGTCGCGCGAGGCGGCGTCGGTGCGGTCCCAGCCGGCGGCGAACAGGCGCGCGGCGTGTTCGCCCGAGACCTTGGTGATCGCCGCCTTCTCTTCCGGCTTGAGCGAATCGAACTTGGCCTGGTTCATCATGAACACGAAGCTGGTGTTGTAGAGCCCGCCCGGGAAGGTGGTGGCGTACTTCACCATGCCCAGGCGCATGGACTGCAGCGACTCGTCGGGGAAGAAGGTGCCGTCCATCACGCCGGTGGACAGCAGCTCGAAGGAATCGGTGGCGGGCTTGAGCGTGGTGTTCCAGCCCATGAGCTTGGACAGCTCGTTGATGTTGCCGCCGCCGATGCGGAACTTGAGCTTGGCGGCCTCGGCCGCGCTGGTCACGGGCTGCTTGACCGTGAAGATGATGCCCGGGCCGTGCGTGAACACCGCCAGGGTCTTCACGCCACGGTGCTCGCCCAGCGGCGCGAAGTACTTGTCGTAGATGCGCTGGTAGGCCACGCTGGTGGCGGTGGAGGTGTCGCCGAGGAAGGGGAACTCGGCCACCTGCGTGAAGATGAAGCGGCCGGGCGTGTAGCCGTCCACCGTGTACGACACGTCGGCCAGGCCGTCGCGCACCGCGTCGAAGGTGCCGGGCGGCGCGGACACGGCCTTGGGCAGCAGGTGGCACTTCACGCTGCCCTTGGTCTCCTTCTCCACCGCCTCGCACCACTGGTTCTGCGCCATGGTGGCGCCGTGCGCGGGCGGCAGCCAGGTGGAGACGTTGAGCACGGTCTGCGCGAGCGCGCCGCCGCTGGCGGCGAACAGGGCGGCGGCGGCGAACGGGGCAAGGCGGAAGGTCTGGCGGGTCATGTGTCTGTCTCCGTGGTGTCGGCTCAGGCCAGGGCGGCCGGTTGGGTGGGGGAAAGGGTCTGCTGCGCCTGCTGCTCGGCGCGCACGCGCGCCTCGAGCAGGCGGCGGAACTGGATCAGCGCGGCGTCCATGGCCAAGGGCAGCATGGACAGCGTGGGGTTGTGCTGGATGTTGCGGTGCTGCGCGGTGATCATGTCGCGGTCTTCGTTGAAGGCGCCGATCAGGCTGTCGTAGATGCTCTGCGTGACGGCCTGATCGCCTTCGCCCGTGGGGTGGGACTGCTGGAAGAAGTAGTGCGTGGTGGTGGCCGTCTCGGGCGTGAGCGTCTGGCAGGAATGCAGGCGCACCGAAGGACCGGGCGCGTCGGGCGCGCTGCCCGTGGGGCGGCCGCCCGAGTGCATGAGCAGGGTGCCGGGCAGCAGGAATTCGTAGACGAACCAGCGGTCCAGGTGGGTGTCGAAGCGGCGGAAGCGCTGGTAGAAGGGCGGCGCCGGCACGTCGTTCACCTGGCGCGAGACCTTGATGCCCAGCTGCGGCCAGTCGGCGTTCGGGCCGGGTACGGGCTCGATGGTGGGGCGCGCCTGCGCGATGCGCGTGGAGCCGCCGAGCGACTTCTCGTGCACGTAGCTCAGGTGCGAGAAATCGAGCAGGTTGTCGCAGATCAGCAGGTAGGGCGTGTCGTAGTGCAGGTAGCCGGGCTGGTTCTGCCAGTCGGGCGAGTCGCAGCTGAAGTTGTCGGGCAGCAGCGCGTCCTCGGCCAGCGCGGGGTCGCCCATCCACACGAAGACCCACTTGTTGCGCAGCACCAGCGGGTAGCGCTTGACCTTCGCCTTGGCGGGGATGATCTCGATGCCCGGGGCCTCCACGCACTGCCCCATCCGATCGAACATGAGGCCGTGGTAGCCGCAGCGCACGCAGTCGCCCTCGCGCCGGCCCACCGACAGGGGCGCGTGCCGGTGGCAGCAGCGGTCCTCCAGGGCGACCAGTTCGCCGGCCTGCGTGCGGTAGACCAGCACCGGCTCGCCGAGCACGGTGCGCGTGAACAGGGTGGGCGAATCGGCCGGCGGGATCTCGTGGTCCCAGGCGATGACGTACCAGCAGTTGCGCAGCCACATGGCCTTGTCTCCTCCTCGTGGGGATGGGAAGGCCATGCTAGGAGGCGCCGGGGGACGGCCTGTCCCCTGCGAAGGGGATGGACGGGGGATTGCGGAAGCCCACGCCGCGCCGCTGGCAGGCCGCGCCTTGTCAGCCCAGCCAGCGCGCCAGCCGCAGCCGGTCCGCCGGCAGCCCCGCCTCGGCGAGCTTGGCGTAGGCCCGCTTTCTCAGCGTCACCACGGTCGACGGCGCCACGTCCAGCTCGGCCGCGATGCCGTCCGCGCTGAGCCCGTGGGCGATGCGCGCCACCACCTCGGCCTCGCGCGGCGACAGCGCCGGCACCAACCGCGCCAGGCGCTGCCGCGACAGCGCGACCTGCGCCTCGCGGTCCGCCGCCACGCCGTCGGCGTTCAGGGCCGCCTGGTGCGCTTGTCGCAGCAGCGGCGCCAGGCCCAGCAGGCGCTGGATCTCATCGGGCCGGAACAGGCCCTGGCGCTCGTCGCGGTACAGGTGGATGGCCTGCACGGCCCCGCGCGCCGGCGCGTGCAGCAGGGTGAAGCGCTCGGTCAGGCGCTCGCGCTTGTAGATCTCGTTGCGCCAGCCCGCCACCGGCAGTTCGTCGGCGCGGCAGTGCAACACCGCCACCTCGCGCGCCGGGCGCTGCGAGACGCGGTCGGCCAGGCGCATCACCGCGTCGGCGCGCCAGTAGCTGCGGCGGTAGATGGCGAAGCACTCGGCCACCACGTCGCGGCCGTGCCCTTCGTGGGGATGGCGCGAGCTGCCTTCGATCAGCTCGGGCGTGTCGCGCCGGAAGTTGACGAGCGAGAGGTATTCCACCGGCACCACCGTGTCGATGGCCCGCAGCAGCCGCGCGGCGCTGGGCGGCGCGCTCGCGCAGTCAAGCAGGGCCGAGACCGCGGCCGGGCTCAGGGCCTGGCCGGGCGCGGGGGCATCGAAGGACCAGATGGCAGGCATGCACCCATTCTGGAAACACGCCCGCCCGCCGCGCCAGCGGGCTAACCCTGCCGGCGTGCGTTACGCCGGCGCCGGGTACAGGCCCAACGTGCGCGCGCGCAGCCGCGCCAGGCCGAGCAGCGCCTCGGTGAAGGGGGTCGGCACCTCGGTCAGGCGGCCCAGTTCGGCCACCACGGCCACCAGGGCGTCCAGCTCCACCGGGCGCCCGGCCTCCACGTCCTGCAGCATGGAGGTCTTGAAGGCGCCGAGCTTGAGCGTGACGGCGTGGCGGTCCTCGGGCTGCTGGTCGATGGGGATGCCCAGCCTCGCGCCGATCGCCTTGGCCTCCAGCATCACCGCGCTGATGAAGCCGCGCACCTGCGGGTCGTCGAGGATGCGGTCGGTGGTGGCGCCGGTGATGGCGCTCACCGGGTTGACCGTCATGTTGCCCCAGAGCTTGTACCAGATGTCCTTCTGGATCTGCGGCGACAGCTTGGCCTCGACGCCGGCCTCGCCCAGCGCGGCCACCACGGCCTGGGCGCGCGCGCTCGGCTCGCCGGAGGGCTCGCCCACGAGCAGGCCGTTGCCGAAGTGGTGGCGCACCAGGCCGGGCGCGTCGAGCGAGCAGCTGGCGTGCACCACCCCGCCCAGCACCTGGCGGCCGGGCACGGCGCGCGCCATGGCGCCGCCCGGGTCCACCACGGGCAGCGGCGTGCCTTGCAAGGCACCGCCGAAGCCTTCGAAGAACCACCAGGGCACGCCGTTCATGGCCGTGAGCACCACCGTGCCGGGGCCGATCAAGGGCCCGATGGCGGGCGCGATGCCGGGCAGCGCGGGCGCCTTCACCGCGAGGACGACGAGGTCGTGCGCGCCGAGCTCGTCGGCCCGCTCGGACGCGCGCACCGGCGCCTGCAGCAGCTCGCCGCCCTGTTGCAGGCGCAGGCCGTGCGCGCGCAGCGCGGCGAGCGTGTCGCCGCGCGCCAGCGCGCTGACCGGGCGGCCCGAGCGCGCCAGGCGCGTGCCCAGCCAGCCGCCGATGGCGCCGGCGCCAACAATCGCCACGCTGCGGATCTCGGTGGGCAGGTTCATCGTGTCGCTCATGCCCGGTAGCTCGAATCGATGCGGTCGACCTGGCGCACCAGGGCGTCGAACACGTCGCGGCCGGCGCCGTGCTTGGGGTCGAACTGGAAGGAGTCGCGCGTGCACTTGGCGGCGATGGCCTCGGACACCGGGATCGCGGCCTGCGGACCGCCCATGCTGAAGGTGGCGAGCTGGATCTCGCAGGCACGCTGCAGCGTCCAGAGGATGGCGAAGGTCTGCGGCAGCGTGCCGCCCCAGGCCAGCAGGCCGTGGTTGCGCAGGATGACCGCGGGCTTGTCGCCGATGCTCTGCAGCAGGCGCGGGCCCTCGTCGGCGTGGATGGTGATGCCTTCGAAGTCGTGGTACGCCACCAGGCCGTGCAGCTGCGCGGTGTAGAAGTTGGTCTGCTGCAAGCCGTCCTTCAGGCAGGCCACGGACACGCCGGCCGTGGTGTGCGTGTGCATCACGCAGTGCGCGCCTTCCAGGCCGTCGTGGATGGCCGCGTGCACCACGAAGCCGGCCGGGTTGACGCGGTGGGTGGAGCCGTCGAGCACCTTGCCCTGCAGGTCGATCTTCACCAGGTTGCTTGCCGTGACCTCGCTGTAGTGCAGGCCGAAGGGGTTGATGAGGAAGTGCTTCTCGCCCCCGGTCACGCTGTCGGGCAGGCGCAGCGTGATGTGGTTGTAGATCATCTCCGTCCAGCCCAGCATGGCGAAGACGCGGTAGCAGGCGGCGAGCTCCAGGCGCGCGGCCCATTCGTCGGCGTGCATGCCGGGCGGCAGCACGGTGCTGGTTTGCAGGGCAGCGTTCATGTCTCGTCTCCTGGGTCTGTGGGGATCGGGTGTGGGATCAGTAGGTGTTCGGGCCCTGCTCGCGCGGTCCTTTGAACGTCGCGAGCAGCTGCGCGGCGGCGGACGCCAGCAGCATGCTGTCGGCGCCCACGGCCACGAACAGCGCGCCGGCGTCCAGCCATTGGCGCGCGCCGGCCTCGGTGGTGGCCAGGATGCCCGGGGCCTTGCCCGCGGCGCGGATGCGGCGGATGCCGTCGGCGATGGCGGCCTGCACCTCGGGGTGGCCGGCGTTGCCGCGGTGGCCCATGCTCGCACTCAGGTCGGCGGGGCCGATGAAGACGCCATCCACGCCCGGCGTGGCGGCGATGGCGTCGAGGTGCTTCATGGCCGTCACGGTCTCGGCCTGCACCAGCACGCAGACCTGCTCGTCGGCCTCGTGCACGTAGCGCGCGTGCGCCTGCCAGCGCGAGGCGCGCGCCAGGGCGCTGCCCATGCCGCGCACGCCCTGCGGCGCATAGCGCGTGGCGGCCACCACCTGGGCGGCCTGCTCGGGCGTGTCGATCATGGGCACCAGCAGGGTCTGCGCGCCGATGTCCAGGTACTGCTTGATGAGCGCGGTGCCCACGTCGCCGGTGCCCACGGGCACCCGCACCACCGGGTGCGAGCGCAGGTCGCCGAAGCCCTGCTGGGCGCTGGCCACCGCCTGCAGCTGCGCCAGCGTGCTGCGCACGTCGTTGGGCGCGTGCTCGCCGTCGAGCAGCAGCCAGTCGTAGCCCGTGCCGGCGATGAGTTCGGTGCTGTAGGCGCTGGCCAGCGCGGCCCACAGGCCGATCTGGGCGCGGCCTTCGGCCAGGGCCTGCTTGAAAACGTTCGTGGGGATTTGCATGGCGACAAAGGATCAGACGAAGCGAAAGCGCAGCACGCCCAGGGGGCCGTAGTCGGCCTCGAAGCGGTCGCCGGCCTTGGCCGGCACGGGGCGCGTGAAGGAGCCGGCGAGCACGATCTGCCCGGGCTGCAGGGTCTCGCCCCAGGGCGCGAGCTTTTCGGACAGCCAGGCGATGCCGATGGCCGGGTGGCCCTGCACGCCGGCGGCCAGGCCGGTCTCTTCCACCGCGCCATTGAGCTTGAGCGCGGCGCCGCACCAGGGCAGATCGGTGCTCAGCGGGTCGGCGCGGTAGCGGGCATCGCCCTCGCCGATGACGATGGCGGCGTTGGCCGCGTTGTCGCTGATGGTGTCGAAGACCTTGCGCGGCTTCTTGGTGTCGCGGTCGAACTGCTCGATGCGCGCGTCGATGATCTCGATGGCGGGCGTCACGTACTCGGTGGCGGCCAGCACCTGCTCCACCGTGACCGGGCCCGAGAGCGCGCGCTTGAGCACGAAGGCCAGCTCCACCTCCACGCGCGGCGACAGGAAGCGGTTGACCGGGATCTCCAGCTCCTCGCCCGCCCGCGCCACCAGCTTCATGGAGCCCAGCAGGGTGCCGAAGTCGGGCTCGTCGATCTGGCTGGAGATCTGCATGGCGCGGCTGGTCAGGCCGATCTTGTGGCCGATGACCGGGTCGCCGCGCCCGCGCTGCAGCGTCACCC
This sequence comes from Hydrogenophaga sp. SNF1, assembly GCF_034421675.1. NCBI lineage: Bacteria > Pseudomonadati > Pseudomonadota > Betaproteobacteria > Burkholderiales > Comamonadaceae > Hydrogenophaga > Hydrogenophaga sp. SNF1. Next base: position 305,539 of record NZ_CP139793.1, on the reverse strand, counting down.
AGGCGCGGCCCACGCGGTAGCCGTCGTCGATGGTCATGCTGGGAAAGCGCTGCGAGAAGTGGCGCAGCGGCGTGCGCGTGCGCGCGGACTCGTCGAGTTCGGCGGCGAGTTGCTGGAGGGTGGCGTCGTCGAGCATGGTCAGGTCGATCGCAGGGGCGTGAAGAGGGGATGCAGGGAGCTGATCTTGGCGTCGAAGACCTCGGGGCCTTCGTCGACCTGCACGGTGATGCCGATGGGCCGGCGGCTCAGCTGCTCGGCGAAGTGCTGGCGCGCCACGGCCTCGAGCGCGCCGCCCGAGCGTTTCTGCACGGCGGCGCTGCGCCCGCGGCCCATGCGCAGGTTGAGGTAGATGAAGGCGTAGTCGCGGCCCATGCCGGCGGCCTCGCCCGCGTCGCCGCCGTCGGCGATGGCCCAGTGCGCGGCCGGGAAGGCCAGCACGCGCGTGCCGCCGGTGGGAAAGACCTGGCGGCCGCCTTCGTCGTGGATGGTGAGCATGGCGTCGGCCAGGGCGCGGCACAGCGCGCGCATGTCGGTGCCGCCCTCGGCCTCGGGCCGGTCGAGGTTGCCGCTGTAGAGGATGACGAGGTGGGGCATGGCGTCGCCCCTCAGAGCCGGGAGACGGCCTGGAAGCCCTGGGCCGAGGAGGCCTGGGGCTGCGGAATGGCCTTGCCCGTGACCGGCGTGACCGGGAAAACGATGTTGATCTGCCCCGTGCCCGAGGCGCCGAAGTACGGCGTGATGACCTCGCCGTGCCCGTCGTACTCGCTCCAGCCCAGCGCGCCCAGCATCATGGCGGTGTCGTGCATGAAGCCTTCGCCATGGCCCTTGACCGCGTACTCGGGCAGCATCTCGCAGAAGGCCTTCCATTCGCCGCTCTGCCACATGCGCACCACCTCGTGGTCCATGGTTTCCAGGAAGGGGCTCCAGAGCTTGAAGGCGTACTCGGGCGCCAGGCCGTTCTGCGCGAAGCGGTGGCTGAGCGAGCCGCTGGCGAGGATGGCGACGGTGCCGTCGTACTCGTCCTCGATGGCGCGGCGCAGGGCCCAGCCCAGGCGCGCGCTGTCGTTGAGGTAGTGGGCCATGCACAGGGCCGACACCGACACCGCCTTGAAGTGCTGGTCGGGGTTCATGTAGCGCATGGGCACCAGGGTGCCGTACTCGGGCGCCAGCGTGGTGCCGTCGTGCGCGAGCGTGTCCACCTTCCATTCGTTGGCCACCTTGGCCAGCAGCTTGCCCAGCTCGGGGTTGCCGGGGATGGCGTAGGGCATGTTGCTGATGAAGTGCGGCAGCTCGTTGCTGGTGTAGTTGCCTTGCCAGTGTTTGGCGCAGTTGATGTGGTAGCTGGCGTTCACCAGCCAGTGGGTGTCGAACACGATGAAGGTGTCGACGCCCATGTCGCGGCAGCGCTGGCCGATCGCCTTCAGGCCGTCGATCGCGTCCTGGCGCGTGCCCTTGCGCGGGCCTTCATCGATCTCGCTGAGGACGATGGAGGGAACGTGGGTGATCTTGGCGACCAGTGCTAACTTGCCCATGGCTGTCTCCTTGTGCCGTGTGCGCGCGCGGCGAGCGCGCGCGCCATCTCAGATGCCCCAGTGGGGAATGTGGTGCGAACCCAGCGACACCGCGACGTTCTTGGGCTCCAGGAACACTTCGTAGCTCCAGGTGCCGCCCTCGCGACCGGTGCCCGAGGCCTTGGTGCCGCCGAAGGGCTGGCGCAGGTCGCGCACGTTCTGCGAGTTGACGAAGCACATGCCGGCCTCGATGGCCGCGGCCACGCGGTGCGCCTTGCCGAGGTTCTCGGTCCAGACGTAGCTGGACAGGCCGTACTGGATGTCGTTGGCCAGCTCGATGGCATGCGCCTCGTCCTTGAACGGGATCAGGCAGGCCACCGGGCCGAAGATCTCGTCCTGCGCGATCTTCATGCGGTTGTCCACGTCGGCGAACACCGTGGGCCAGACGTAGTTGCCGGCCTTCACGCGGCCCGGCAGCTCGGGCGCGTAGCTCGGGCGGTCCAGGCCGCCGCACAGCAGCGTGGCGCCCTCCTTGGGGCCCAGCTCGATGTAGCTCTTGACCTTGGCCAGGTGGGCCTTGCTGATCATGGGGCCGACGATGGTCTTGTCGTCCTGCGGGTCGCCCACCACGATCTTCTTCGCGCGCTCGGCGAACTTCTGCGCGAAGTCGGCGTAGATGCTCTGCTGCACCAGGATGCGGCTGCCCGCGGTGCAGCGTTCGCCGTTGTTGCTGAAGATCATGAACACAGCGGCGTCCAGGGCGCGGTCCAGGTCGGCGTCCTCGAAGATCACGAAGGGGCTCTTGCCGCCCAGCTCCATGCTGAACTTCTTCAGACCCGCGCTCTGCACGATGCGGTTGCCGGTGGCGGTGGAGCCGGTGAAGCTGATGGCGCGCACATCGGGGTGCGAGCACAGCGGCTCGCCGGCGTCCTTGCCGTAGCCGTGCACGATGTTGAGCACGCCCGGGGGCACGCCGGCTTCGAGCGCGAGCTCGCCCAGGCGGGCCGCCGTCAGGGGCGACAGCTCGCTCATCTTCAGCACGGCCGTGTTGCCGAAAGCCAGGCAGGGCGCGGTCTTCCAGGTGGCCGTCATGAAGGGAACGTTCCAGGGGCTGATGAGCGCACACACGCCCACCGGGTGGAACAGGGTGTAGTTCAGGTGCGTGGGCGTGGGGTAGGTGTGGCCGTCCACGCGCGTGCACATCTCGGCGAAGTAGCTGAAGTTGTCGGCCGCGCGCGGCACCAGCTGCTTGCCCGTCTGCGAGATCACCTGGCCGGTGTCGTCGGTCTCGGTGCGCGAGAGCTCGGGCACGTGCCTGGCGATGAGCTCGCCCAACTTGCGCATGATGGCCGCGCGCTCGGTGGCGGGACGACCGGCCCAGGCGGGAAAGGCGTCCTTGGCGGCCTGCACGGCGGCGTTGACCTCGGCCTCGCCGCCAGCGGCGACCTCGGCCAGGGCTTCCTGCGTGGCGGGGTTGATGGTCTCGAAGGTGGCGGCGCTGGCGACGGCCTTGCCGTTGATGAGGTGCTGGATGGTCATGGGGGACGGGCCTACGAAAGCGTGGGGGCGGTGATGGTGTTGTGCAGTTCGCCAACGCCCTCGATGGACGTGATCACCACGTCGCCGGGCTGGCAGTCGACCACGCCGTCGGGCGTGCCGGTGAGGATCAGGTCCCCGGGCTGCAGGGTCATGAAGGAAGTGAAGTACTCGATCAGCGTGGGCACGTCGAACACCATGTCGCGGGTGTTGCCGCTCTGGGTGACTGTGCCGTTCACCGTGGTCCGCAGCGCGAGGTTCATGGGATCGGGCAGGTCCGCCGCGTCCACCAGCCAGGGGCCGATGGGCGTGCAGGTGTCGCGGTTCTTCACGCGCAGGTTGGGGCGGTACCAGTTCTCCAGGTAGTCGCGGATCGCGTAGTCGTTGGCCACGGTGTAGCCGGCGATGAAGTCCATCGCGTCGCCGCGCTTCACGTGTTTGGCGGTGCGGCCAATGACCACCGCGAGCTCGCACTCGTAGTGCATGAACGCCACGCCGGCCGGGCGCACGGTGAACGCCCGGTGACCGATGAGCGAGGCCTCGCCCTTGGCGAAGGCCAGCGGTTCGGTGGGCGGCTTGAAGGCCAGTTCCTTGGCGTGGTCGGCGTAGTTCAGGCCCAGGGCCAGCACGGTGCGCGGGCGCGGCACGGGCGCCAGCGGCGGCAGCCAGACCACCTCGTCGGCGGCGACCCGGCGGCCCTTGAAGGCGGGCGTGAGCAGCTCCAGCTGGCCGTCGCGTTCGACGGCGTCGTGAACCGCGCCGGCCCAGGCGATGCGGGCTCTTTTCATGAGAACCGTCCCCCCACGCTCTGCGCCAAGGCGCTGCCGCTGCCCCCCGAGGGGGCCCTCGCGACTTGGGGCGGCCCGGCGTCGCTCGCCTCCTCTGCCACGAAGCGCTGCAGGGCCGGCTTGAGGCCCGGCGCGCTGATTTCCACCGCGTCCCCGACGGCCACGCGCGGGCGCGTGCCGTCGGCCAGCACCTCGCTGCCAACCAGCAGCACGTCGCCGGGGCGCATCGTCATGAATTCGCCGACGTCTTTCAGCAGCGTGGGGATGTCGCGCACCAGGTCCTTGAGCGCGGTGGTCTGCTGGTGCACGCCGTGGATGCGCAGCTCCAGTTCGAGCGCGGCCAGGCCCCCGATGCCGCCCAGCGCCGCCAGCGGCGTGGGCTCCAGCGGCAGGCCCAGGAAGCCATCGCGGTTGCGGAACTTCATGGGCGGGCGGTAGTAACTCTCGTGCGCCAGGCTCAGGTCGTTGACCAGCAGGGCGTGCGTGGGCGCGCCGTGTTCGCCGATCAGCAGGCCCAGGCTGGCCGATGCCTCGACCACCTCGCCCGCCGGCAGGGCCACGCTGGCGCCGTGCGGCGCGAAGGTGTTGGCCGTCTTCACGTACAGCACGGGTGCCTTGGGCGCGCCGCCATAGGGCTTGTCGCCCATGCGCGGCTGCCAGTGCGCGTATTCGCCGCGAAAGTTCAGCAGCGCGCCGTACACGGTGCCCGTGGGCACCCATCCATGGGCAGTCATGCCGCCTCCTCATCCAGGTTGTCGTCCACGTCGCCTTCGAGGGCGATCACCTCGTCCAGCAACACATAGAGCTGCGCGAGACGCGCCTTGCTCAATCGCTCCTCCAGCCAGGCGTAGTGCGCCTCGATGGTGGCGGACAGCTTGCGCACCAGCTTCAGGCCCGCCGGCGTGGCGCGCACCACGGTGCGCCGCGCGTCCTGGCTGCAGCGCTCGCGCGCGATCAGGCCGTCGCGCTCCATGCGCGTGAGCACGCCGGTGAGGCTGGGGCCCAGCAGAAAGGCCTCGCGCGCGATGCGCCCGGTTTCGATGCCGGCGGGGTCGCGCGCGTGTTCACCCAGCACGCGCAGCACGCGCCACTGCTGGTCGCTCAGGCCGTGCTCGCGCAGGCTGGGCCGCGTGTGCTGCATCACCGACTCCCGCGCCTGCAGCAGCAGGCGCGGGAGGTTGCGGTGGGTGAAGGTCTTGTCGATCGGGTCCATGGCGATTTATTTAACATGTTAAATGAAATCGCCCGATCCGCCTACCCCAGCCTGTTCTGGGGTTTTCCCGAGCCTGGCCGTCAGTCGATGGTGGTGCCCGAGGCGCGCACCACCTTGCCCCAGCGCTCGGTCTCGCTGCGCACGTAGGCGGTCAGCTGCGCCGGGCTCATGGCGGTGCTCACGGGCTCGAAGCCGTCGCCTTCCAGGCGCGCGCGCAGCGCCGGGTCCTGCATCACCTTGGCCAGGGCTTGCGCGCAGCGGTTGATGACTTCGGGCGGCGTGCCGGCCGGCGCCACCAGGCTCTGCCAGGCCACGGCCTCGAAGTCCTTGGTGCCGGCCTGGCCCGATTCGGCGATGGTGGGGACCTCGGCCACGGCGGGCTGGCGCTTGGCCGAGGTGACGGCGATGGCGCGCAGCTTGCCCACCTTGACGTGGCCCAGCGCGGGCGGAATGTCGCTGAACATCAGGTCGATCTGGCCGCCGAGCAGGTCGGTGATGGCCGGGCCGCTGCCGCGGTAGGGCACGTGCTTGAGGTTGGCGCCGGTGGCGGCCTTGAACATCTCGGCGCCCAGGTGGTGCGGGCTGCCGTTGCCGGCCGAGCCGTAGACCAGGCCACCGGGGCGCGACTTGGCCAGCGCCACCAGCTCGGCGATGCTCTTGACCGGCAGCGAGGGATTCACCACCACCAGCAGCGGCACCGCGCCGATCATGCCGATGGGCGCGAAGTCCTTGGCCGGGTCGTAGGCGAGCTGCTTGTAGAGCCAGGGGTTGATGGCCAGCGTGGTGCTGGTGGCCACCAGCAGGGTGTTGCCGTCGGCGGCGGCGCGCGCCACCTGGGCCGCGCCCACGCCGCTGCCGGCGCCGGGCTTGTTCTCCACGATCATGGTGCGGCCCAGCAGGGGCGACATCTGCTGCGCGAGCATGCGCCCCAGCAGATCGGTGGTGCCGCCGGGCGCGTAGGGCACGACGATGGTGATGGGCTTGTCGGCCTGCGCGAAGGCGGCGGGCGCGGCGCTGGCGGCGCACAGGGCGGCGAGCTGGGTGAGGGCGTGGCGGCGGTTCATGGCTTGTCTCCTTGGGGTGAATGGTGTCAGGCGGGCACGGCGGCGCCGCGCAGGCGGTCGATCAGCGCGAGCGGGTCGGCGGGCGGCGCGTCGCCGCGCCAGGCCACGTGCTGGTCGGGGCGCGAGAGCAGCAACGCGGTCGTGTAGAGCGCGCCGGCCTCGCGCGGGCTGAGGTCCAGCACGCGCAGCGGCACGCCGCGCGCGCGCGCCGCGTCTTCGAGCGGGCGCACGTCCACGCCCGGGTCGCGGCGCAGCAGGGTGTAGTCGGGCCCGAGCGCGTCGTACAGCGAGCGGCCGTCGTCGAGCCAGACGTGCGGCGTGCGGCAGCCCGGCACGGTCGAGGGCGTGAAGCCGTCCATGGTGTAGCCGGGCGCGGCTTCGCCGTCGTAGGCGATCAGCGGCGAGTCGTCGTAGAAGTAGCCGAAGTTCAGGCCGCCGCAGCAGTACTGGCGCACGTTGAGCTCGTACAGCGCGGCGCCGGCCCGGGCGCGCGCGGCGGCGCCGGCCTCGCCCGCGTCCTCGATGCCGGCGGGCACGCCCTCGCGCTGGGCCTGCAGGGCCAGCGCGTGGTTCATGGCGAAGCGCGAGACCTGCTCGGTGATGGGCTGGCGCTCGCGCTCGTAGGCGCCCAGGATGGCCTCGCCGGCCCAGCCGTTCAGGTGCGCGGCCAGCAGCCACGACAGGTTCATCGCGTCCGCGATGCCGGCGTTCATGCCATAGCCTGCCATGGGGATCCACAGGTGCGCGGCGTCGCCGCAGATGAAGACGCGGCGGTCGCGGAAGCGGTCGGCCACGAGGCGGCGGCCGATCCAGTCTTCCTTGCTGATGATCTCGTACTGGAAGTCCGGGCCCACGCCCAGGATCTCGCGGATCGCCCAGTCGCGGTCGACGGACTCGAAGTCGGCCTCGTCGGCCTTGAGGTAGTTGTGCAGCAGCCAGGTCTCGCGCCCGTCGATGGCGTAGACGTTGCCGCAGCGGCGCGGGTTGAGCGAGAAGGTGGCCCAGGCCGGGCCGTGCTTGGCCAGGCCCAGCAGCGCGGGCGCGCGGAAGTAGGTGGACTGCACGCGGCCCACCTCGTCGGTGCCCGAGAGCTTGGCGCCGATGCTCTTGCGCACCAGGGAGCGGCCACCGTCGCAGCCGATCAGGTAGTCGGCCCGCAACTCGATGGCCTCGCCGCTGTCCAGGTTCACGCCGGTGGCGCGCACGCCGGCCTCGTCCTGCGTGACGGCGTCGATGCGCGTGCGGTTGAGGATGCGCAGGCCGCTCTGGCGCTCGGCGTGCGCGAACAGCACGGGCTCCAGGTAGATCTGGTTGATGCGGTGCGGCGGCTCGGGCGTGGGCCACCAGGTGTCGGGGCCGCCGGTGGCCGTGTAGCGGCTCTGGCGCGCGGGAATGGGGATGCGCGAGAGCTCATCGCCCGTGAAGCTGGTGCGGTAGGACACGTCGTTGGGGTAGTCCGCCGGCAGGCCGGCCTCGCGCAGCGCACCGGCCACGCCGAGGCGGCGAAAGATCTCCATCGAGCGCGCCGACACGTGGTTGCACTTCACGTTGGGCGGCTCGCCGCGGTGGCGGGTCTCGGCCACCAGCACGGCGATGCCGCGCTGGGCGAGGTCCATGGCGAGCGTCAGGCCCACTGGCCCGGCCCCCACGATCAGCACCTGCGCTTGCAGGGTCTGGGTCATGCTGGTCTCCATTCAACAGACGAAAGCCGACAATTACAGGCCTTCGCGCGCCGCGTGAAAAATGAAACTTCGATGGCGATTCATAAAAAACCCGCACACCTCGGCAGCCTGCCCTCGGTGCGCCAGTTGCGCGCCTTCGTGGCGGTGTACGACAGCGGCCAGCTCTCGGCCGCGGCCGAGGCCCTGTCGCTGACGCAGCCGGCCGTGACCGTGCTGCTGCGCGAGCTGGAGGCGCGCCTGGGTGTGCGCCTGTTCGACCGCAGCACGCGCAGCCTGCGCCGCACCGAAGCCGCGGCCGAAGCCATCGGCTACGCGCGGCGCGCGCTGGCCGAGATGCAGGCCCTGAGCGGCGGCATGGCGGCGCTGGCGCGCGGCGAGCGCGGGCGCCTGCGCATCGCGGCCACGTCCACGGTGGCGCAGACCCTGCTGCCATCGGCCGTGCGCCGCTACCTGGACCGCTACCCCGGCATCGAGCTGCAGATCGACGACTGCGCGCCCGGCGAATTCGCCGAGCGCGTGCTCGCGGGCCACGTGGACCTGGGCCTGGGCACGCTCGAAGGGCCCACGCCCGGCCTGTCTCAGCGCGTGGTGCTGCGCGACCACCTGGCCGCGATCGCGCCCGCCGGCCCGCGCTTTGCGGCGGACCGGCCGCTCACCTGGAAGCAGCTGGCGGCCTGGCCGGTGATCACGGTGCGGCCGGGCTACGGCGTGCGCCGGCGCATCGACGCGGCCGCGCGCGAGGCCGGGGCGGACCTGCGGATCGCGCACGAGGTCTCCCTGCTCACCACCGCGGTGGCCCTGGCCGCCGCCGGCCTGGGCGTGGCGGTGGTGCCGGGCAGCGTGTTCGCGCCCGCGCGACACCCCGAGCTGGTGGCGCGGCGCCTGGTGCGCCCGCTGGTGGAGCGCGACACCGCCGTGGTGTTCAAGAGCGACCGCTCGCTCTCGCCCGCCGCGCGGGCGTTTGCCGAGCTGCTGGAGGGCGGCGGGGCCTGAGCCACGGACGGCGCGCGGGCCCTGGGGACATTGCCGCCTGCCTACACTCGCGCCATGAACCGACTCACCGAACTGCTGGGCACGCGCTGGCCCCTGATCCAGGCGCCGATGGCGGGCGCGCAGGGCGCGGCCCTGGCGCTGGCGGCGGGCGAGGCCGGTGCCCTGGGCTCCCTGCCCTGCGCCATGCTGGCACCCGAGGCCATGCGTCGGGAGCTGGATCTGCTGGTCGCCAGCGGCCGCCCCTACAACGTCAACTTCTTCTGCCACACGCCGCCCGAGCCCGACGCCGCGCGCGAGGCGGCCTGGCGCGCGGCGCTGGCGCCCTACTTCGACGAAATCGGCCTGGACCCGGCGAGCCTCCCGGCCGGCCCCGGGCGGCTGCCCTTCAGCGCGGCGGCCGCCGACGCGCTGGAGCCCTTGCGGCCGCGCGTGCTGAGCTTTCACTTCGGCCTGCCCGCGCCCGAGCTGCTGGCGCGTGTGAAGGCCTGGGGTTCGGTGGTGCTGAGCTCGGCCACCACGGTGGACGAGGCGGTCTGGCTGGAAGCCCACGGCGCGGACGCGGTGATCGCCCAAGGCCTGGAAGCCGGCGGGCACCGGGGCCACTTCCTCAGCGACGATCTCACGCGCCAGAGCGGCACCTTCGCGCTGCTGCCGCAGGTGAAGGCCGCCGTGCGCGTGCCGGTGATCGCGGCCGGCGGCATCGCCGACGCGGCCGGCGTGCGCGCGGCCATGGCCCTGGGCGCGGATGGGGTGCAGGTGGGCACGGCCTACCTGTGCAGCCCCGAGGCCACCACCAGCGCCCTGCACCGCGCCGTGCTGCAGAGCGAGGCCGCGCGCCACACCCAGCTCACCACCCTGTTCACCGGCCGGCCCGCGCGCGGCGTGCCCAACCGGGTGATGCGCGAGCTGGGCCCGCTGAACCCGGCCGCGCCGGCCTTCCCGCTGGCCACCGCGGCCATTGCCCCGCTGCGCGCGCACTGGGAGAAGCAGGGCAAGAGCGACTTCACGCCGCTGTGGTCGGGCCAGAACGCCAGCGGCTGCCGCGCCGCCGGCGCGGCCGAGATCACGCGCGCCTTGGTCGAGGGCTTCGGGCCGATATAGTCCCGGCCTCATGGCCAAGGACAAGACGATCTACACCTGCGGCGAGTGCGGCGGCACCAGCCCGCGCTGGCTGGGCAAATGCCCGCATTGCGCCGCCTGGAACACGCTGGTGGAAGGCGTGGCCGAGGGCGGCGGCGCGCCGCCGAAGAACCGCTTCGCGGCGCTGGCCAAGACCAGCGAGGTGATGCCGCTGTCGCGCATCGAGGCCCGGGACGTGCAACGCACGCCCACCGGCCACGAGGAGCTGGACCGCGTGCTGGGCGGGGGCATCGTCGAGGGCGGCGTGGTGCTGATCGGCGGCGATCCCGGCATCGGCAAGTCCACCCTGCTGCTGCAGGCCCTGGACAGCCTGCAGCGCGCCGGCCTGCCCACGCTCTACGTGACGGGCGAGGAGAGCGGCGCCCAGGTGGCGCTGCGCGCGCGCCGCCTGGGCATCGAGGGCTCGCAGGTGCAGGTGCTGGCCGAGATCCAGCTGGAAAAAATCCTGGCCACGCTGGACGCCGAGAAGCCCGCCATCGCGGTGATCGACTCGATCCAGACCGTCTACTCCGACCAGCTCACCAGCGCGCCGGGCTCGGTGGCGCAGGTGCGCGAATGCGCGGCCCACCTCACCCGCGCGGCCAAGGCCTCGGGCACGGCCATCGTGCTGGTGGGCCATGTCACCAAGGAAGGCGCGCTGGCCGGCCCGCGCGTGCTGGAGCACATGGTGGACACCGTGCTCTATTTCGAGGGCGATACGCACAGCAGCTTCCGGCTGATCCGCGCCATCAAGAACCGCTTCGGCGCGGTCAACGAGATCGGCGTGTTCGCCATGACCGAGAAGGGCCTCAAGGGCGTGAGCAACCCGAGCGCGATCTTTCTCTCGCAGCACGCCCAGCCGGTGCCGGGCAGTTGCGTGATGGTCACGCTGGAGGGCACGCGGCCGCTGCTGGTGGAACTGCAGGCCCTGGTGGACAGCGGCGGCCCCAGCCCGCGCCGCCTGAGCGTGGGCCTGGAGCGCGACCGCCTGGCCATGCTGCTGGCCGTGCTGCACCGCCACGCGGGCGTGGCCTGCCTGGACCAGGACGTGTTCGTCAACGCCGTGGGGGGCGTGCGCATCAGCGAGCCCGCGGCCGACCTGGGCGTGATGCTGGCCATCACCAGCAGCCTGCGCGGCAAGCCGCTGCCCAAGGGCTTCCTGGCCTTCGGCGAGGTGGGCCTGGCCGGCGAGGTGCGGCCCGCGCCGCGCGGGCAGGAGCGCCTGAAAGAGGCGGCCAAACTGGGCTTTTCCGTGGCGGTGGTGCCCAAGGCCAACCTGCCCAAGAAAAACGACAAGGCCTTCGACGGCCTCACCGTGCATGGGGTCGAGCGCATCGAAGAGGCGCTGGATCTGGTGCGCCGGATGGAATGACGCGCGCGCGGCGGATCGCGCGCCCTGCAACGGACATTGAAACGACATGAACCTTCGACGCATCGCGATGGCCCTGATCGGCGCCGCCCTCCTGTTCTGGGGCCACTGGCAGTTCGGCTGGGCCGGCGTGGCGGCCGTCGGCGGCGGCCTGGTCCTGTGGCTGCTGCTGCACTTCACGCGCCTCATGGCGGTGATGCGCCGCGCCGCCCAGCGCCCGATCGGCCACGTGGACAGCGCCGTGATGCTGAACTCGCGCCTGCACGCGGGCATGCCCCTGATCGGCGTGATCGGCCTGGCGCGGGCCCTGGGTGAGCTGGCCTCCCCCGAAGGCGAGCAGCCCGAGGTCTACCGCTGGACGGACCCGGGCGGCGCCTCCGTGCAGGCCCGCTTCGCCCACGGCAAGCTGCAGGACTGGGGCCTCAAGCGCCCCGAGGCGGACGCCCCCGCCGGCCCAGCGCCCCAGGCGGCGCCGTAAAATCGCCGGTTGACCCGAATACCCCCCATACCTCAAGGAAACCCATGAGCGCACCCGTTCCCTCGATGTCCGACCGCGACGGCAAGATCTGGATGGATGGCCAGCTGGTGGACTGGCGCGACGCCAAGATCCACGTGCTCACCCATACCCTGCACTACGGCTGCGGGGCCTTCGAGGGCGTGCGGGCCTACGACACGGTCAACGGCACGGCCATCTTCCGCCTGCAGGAACACACCGAGCGCCTGTTCAACAGCGCCAAGATCCTGCGCATGAAGATCCCCTTCACCGTGGAGCAGGTGAACGAGGCGCAGAAGGACGTGATCCGCGCCAACGGCCTCAAGAGCGGTTACATCCGCCCGCTCACCTGGATCGGCGACAAGAAGCTCGGCGTGAGCCCCAAGGGCAACACCATCCACCTAAGCGTGGCCGCCTGGGCCTGGGGCGCCTACCTGGGCGACGAGGGCATGAAGCGCGGCATCCGGGTCAAGACCAGCAGCTACACCCGCCACCACGTCAACATCACCATGACGCAAGCCAAGGCGGTGAGCAACTACACCAACAGCATCCTGGCCAACACCGAGGCCACCGACGAAGGCTACGACGAAGCCCTGCTGCTCGATTCCTCCGGCTTCGTGAGCGAAGGCGCGGGCGAGAACATCTTCGTCGTCAAGGGCGGCGTGATCTACACGCCCGACCTCTCCGCCGGCGCGCTCAACGGCATCACGCGCAACACGGTGTTCCACATCGCCAAGGACCTGGGGCTGGAGATCGTCCAGAAGCGCATCACGCGCGACGAGGTCTACATCGCCGACGAGGCCTTCTTCACCGGCACCGCCGCCGAGGTCACGCCGATCCGCGAACTCGACCGCATCGAGCTGGGCAGCGGCTCGCGCGGCCCCATCACCGAGAAGATCCAGAGCGCCTTCTTCGACATCGTGAACGGCCGCAACCCCAAGTACGCCCACTGGCTGACCAAGGTCTGAGCGGAGCACAGCATGAGCAAGGCGGTGATCGAACTCAAGGCCAAGGACCTCAACGCGCACGGCGGGGTGTTCTGCCCCAGCCCGCTGGCCGACATGAAGCTGTGGAACAGCCACCCCAAGGTCTACCTGGACGTGGCCACCACCGGCGAAGCCATGTGTCCCTACTGCGGCACGGTCTACAAGCTCGCCGCGGGCGAGCACGTGGCGCACGGCCACTGAACACGCGGCAGGGCGGGCGGTGATGACCCGGCACCGCACAGGGAGGCGATTCGAATGATCCTGGTCACCGGCGGCGCCGGCTTCATCGGCAGCAACTTCGTCCTGGACTGGCTCGCACACCGCGACGAGCCGGTGCTCAACCTCGACAAGCTCACCTACGCTGGCAACCGGCGCAACCTCGCCAGCCTCGATGGCGATGCGCGCCACGTATTCGTGCGCGGCGACATCGGCGATGCGGCCCTGGTGGCGCGCCTGCTGGCCGAGCACCGGCCGCGCGCGGTCATCAACTTCGCGGCCGAAAGCCACGTGGACCGCTCCATCCACGGCGCCGAGGACTTCGTCCAGACCAACGTGGTGGGCACCTTCCGGCTGCTCGAGGCCGTGCGCGCGCACTGGCTCGCGCGGCCCGAGGCCGAGCGCGCGGCCTTCCGCTTCCTGCACGTGAGCACCGACGAGGTCTACGGCAGCCTGGCGCCCGAGGCCCCCGCCTTCACCGAGCGCCACCCCTACGAACCCAACAGCCCCTACAGCGCCAGCAAGGCCGCCAGCGACCACCTGGTGCGCGCCTGGCACCACACGCACGGCCTGCCGGTGCTCACCACCAACTGCAGCAACAACTACGGCCCGTTCCATTTCCCCGAGAAGCTGATCCCGCTGATGATCGTCAATGCCCTGGCGGGCAAGCCGCTGCCTGTGTACGGCGACGGCCTGCAGGTGCGCGACTGGCTCTACGTCGGCGACCACTGCAGCGCCATCCGCCGCGTGCTCGAGGCCGGCCGCGTGGGTGAGACCTACAACGTGGGCGGCTGGAACGAGCAGACCAACATCGCCATCGTGAAGACCATCTGCGCCCTGCTCGACCAGCTGCGTCCGCGCGCGGACGGGCAGTGCTACGCCACGCAGATCACCCACGTGAAAGACCGCCCCGGCCACGACCGGCGCTACGCCATCGACGCGCGCAAGATCGAATCCGAACTGGGCTGGCGCCCGGCCGAGACCTTCGACAGCGGCATCCGCAAGACCGTGCGCTGGTTCCTGGACCACCCCGAATGGGTGGCCGAGGTGCAGAGCGGCGCCTACCGCGACTGGGTGCAGGCGCAGTACCAGGGGGCCGCGTGAGGATCCTGCTGCTGGGCGCCAATGGCCAGGTGGGCTGGGAGCTGCGCCGCAGCCTCGCCCCGCTGGGCGAGGTGTTCGCCTTCGACCGCGACCCGAGCGATGCCGGCGCGGTGGACCTGGCCCGGCCCGACAGCCTGGGCGCCCTGATCGAGCGCGTGGCGCCCGACGCGATAGTGAACGCGGCCGCCCACACGGCGGTGGACAAGGCCGAGGCCGAGCCCGCGCTGGCGCACACCATCAACGCCGAAGCCCCCGCCGCCCTGGCGCGCGCCGCCGCCGCGCGCGGCGCCTTGCTGCTGCACTACTCCACCGACTACGTCTTCGACGGCAGCGGCGACGCGCCGCGCGACGAGGGCGCCGCCACCGCGCCGCTGAGCGTCTACGGTCGCACCAAGCTCGCCGGCGAGGACGCCGTGCGCGCCAGCGGCGCACGCCACCTGATCCTGCGCACCAGCTGGGTCTACGCGGCGCGCGGCGCCAACTTCCCGCGCACCATGCTGCGGCTGGCGCAGGAGCGCGAGCACCTGCGCGTGGTGGCCGACCAGGTGGGCGCACCCACCGGCGCCGAACTGCTGGCCGACGTGAGCGCGCACGCCCTGCGCTCGCTGGCCGCGAAGCCCGCGCTGGCTGGCACCTACCACGTGGCCGCGGCCGGCGAGACGAGCTGGCACGGGCTGGCGCGATACGCCATCGAACAAGGCCGCGCGCTGCGGCCCGAGCTGCCCTGGAAGGTCCGCGACATCGAGGCCATCGCCACCGTCGACTACCCGACGCCCGCCCAACGCCCGCTCAACTCGCGCCTGGACACGCGCCGCCTGCGCGAGGCCTTCGGGCTGGGCCTGCCCGCCTGGGAGGCTGGCGTGCGGCGTATGCTCGTGGAGTACCTGGGGACGGCATGAACCACACGCGACGCAAGGGCATCATCCTCGCCGGCGGCTCGGGCACGCGCCTGCACCCGGCCACGCTGGCCATCAGCAAGCAGCTGCTGCCGGTGTACGACAAGCCCATGGTCTATTACCCGCTGAGCACGCTCATGCTCGCCGGCATCCGCGAGGTGCTGATCATCAGCACGCCGCAGGACACGCCGCGCTTCCAGCAGCTGCTGGGCGATGGCAGCGCCTGGGGCATGCGCCTGCAGTACGCGGTGCAACCCAGCCCCGACGGCCTGGCGCAGGCTTTCATCATCGGTGCCGACTTCGTGGGCGACGGCCCGAGCGCGCTGGTGCTGGGCGACAACATCTACTACGGACACGACCTGGCGAACCTGCTGCGCGGCGCGGACGCCCAGGCCAGCGGCGCCACCGTGTTCGCGTACCACGTGACCGACCCCGAGCGCTACGGCGTGGTGGCCTTCGACGAACAAGGCAAGGCGCTGAGCATCGAAGAGAAGCCCGCCACACCCAAGAGCAGCTACGCCGTCACGGGCCTGTACTTCTACGACGCGCAGGTGGTGGACATCGCACGTTCGGTCAAGCCGAGTGCGCGCGGAGAACTGGAGATCACGGCGGTCAATCAGGCCTATCTCGACCGCGGCGAGCTCGACGTGAAAATCCTGCAGCGCGGCTACGCCTGGCTGGACACCGGCACGCACGACAGCCTGCTCGACGCGGGCCAGTTCATCGCCACGCTGGAGCACCGGCAAGGTTTGAAGATCGCCTGCCCGGAAGAAATCGCCTGGCGCCATGGGTGGATCGACGCGGCACAGGTGCAGCGTCTGGCAGAGCCACTGAGCAAGAATGGCTATGGGCAGTACCTGATGCGGCTGCTGGAGGATCGCGTGTACGGGGGCTCGCCGGCATGAGCGACAAGCTCAAGGTCACCACCACCGCCATTCCCGGCGTGCTCATCGTCGAACCCCGCGTGTTCGGCGACGAACGCGGCTTCTTTCTCGAGAGTTTCAACCAGCGCGCGTTCAATGAAGCCGTGGGCGCCGACGTGCGCTTCGTTCAGGACAACCGCAGTCGCAGCGCCCGCGGCGTGCTGCGCGGTCTGCACTACCAGTTGCCTCCGCACGCGCAGGGCAAGCTGGTGAGCGTGGTGCGGGGCAGCGTCTTCGATGTGGCGGTGGACATCCGCCGCCATTCACCGAGCTATGGCCGGTGGGTGGGCGTCGAGCTGAGCGAGCACAATCACCGCCAGCTCTGGATCCCCCCTGGGCTGGCGCACGGCTTCCTGGTGACCAGCGACAGCGCCGATTTCCTCTACAAGACCAGCGCCTACTACGCGCCCGAGGCGGAACGCAGCATCCGCTGGAATGACCCCGCCCTGGGCATCGCGTGGCCACTGGATGGCCCACCGACCCTGTCGGCCAAGGATGCCGCGGCCCCCGGCCTGGATCAGGCTGAACACCCCCTCGCCCCATCAGCATGAATCTGGACAACAAGCTCATCGCCGTCATCGGACTGGGATACGTCGGCCTGCCCCTGGCGGTGGAATTCGGCCGCTCGCGTCCGGTGCTCGGCTTCGACATCAACGAACACCGCATCGCCGAGTTGCGCGCCGGTCGCGACCACACGCGCGAGTGCAGCGAGGAACAACTGCGCGACGCCCGCCAGCTGCGCTACAGCTGCGACCCTGCGGAACTGGAACAGGCCAGCGTGTTCATCGTCACCGTGCCCACGCCGGTGGACAAGGCCAACCGCCCCGACATGACGCCGCTGATCAAGGCCAGCGAAACCGTGGGCAGGGCCTTGCGGCCCGGTGCCCTGGTCATCTACGAATCCACTGTCTACCCGGGTTGCACCGAAGAGGTCTGCGTGCCCGTGCTCGAGCGCCTGTCGGGCCTGCGGTTCAACCAGGATTTTTTTTGCGGCTACAGCCCGGAGCGCATCAACCCGGGCGACAAGGTCAACACCTTGACCAGGATCCGCAAGATCACCAGTGGCTCCACGCCTGCCGCCGCCGCCGCGGTCGATGCGCTCTACCGCTCCATCATCACGGCCGGCACCTTCCCCGCCACCAGCCTCAAGGTTGCCGAGGCGGCCAAGGTCATTGAGAACACCCAGCGCGACCTCAACATCGCCCTGGTCAACGAACTCTCCGTCATCTTCGAGCGCTTGGGTATCGACACGCTGGAGGTGCTCGAGGCCGCCGGCAGCAAGTGGAACTTCCTGCCTTTTCGACCGGGCATGGTCGGCGGCCACTGCATTGGTGTCGATCCCTACTACCTGACGCACAAGGCCGAAGAGGTGGGCTACAACCCGCAGGTCATCCTGGCCGGGCGCCGCATCAACGACAACATGGCGCGCTACGCCGCGCGCAACGTCATCAAGCGCATGCTGCGCAACGGCATCGACGTGCCGCGCAGCACCGTGGGCGTGATGGGCATCACCTTCAAGGAAAACTGCCCGGACATCCGCAACAGCAAGGTGGCCGACCTGGTGCGTGAACTGCAGGGCTGGAACGTCAAGGTGGTCGTCACCGACCCGTGGGCCGACGCACGAGAGGTGCGCGACGAATACGGCATCGAGCTCGGCGAACTGCGGGCGCAGGAACCGGTGGACAGCCTTATCGTGGCCGTGGGTCATCGCGAGTTCCGTGAGATGACCCCGACGCAGCTGGCCCACCTGTGCCGCCCTGACGCGCAGCCCGTGCTGGGCGACCTCAAGAGCCTGTACGACCGGCACGAAGCGGCGCAAGCCGGCTTCAGCGTCTTCCGACTGTGAGCCCCGCGCCCACCATGCCCCACTCCATGAAAAACTTTGCCCTCATCGGTGCCGCCGGCTACATCGCCCCGCGGCACATGCGCGCCATCAAGGACCTGGGTCACCGCCTGTCCGTCGCGTACGACATCAACGATTCGGTCGGCATCATCGACAGCATTTCGCCCCAGAGCGAGTTCTTCACCGACTTCGAGCGCTTCCTGGAGCACGCCTACCGCCTGCGTCGCGACCCGGCCACCGCCCTGCACTATGTAAGCGTCTGTTCGCCCAATCACCTGCACCACGCCCACATCGCCGCTGGCCTGCGGCTGGGTTGTGACGTGATCTGCGAGAAGCCCCTGGTGCCGACGCCGGCCCTCATCGACGAGCTGGCCGAGATTGAGCGCGAGACGGGCCGTCGTGTCTACAACATCCTGCAGTTGCGCCACCACGACGCCATCCTGAAACTGCGCGAAAAAGTGGCGGCCGCGCCCCGCGATCGCAAGTTCGACGTCGAACTGACTTACATCACTTCGCGCGGCAAGTGGTACATGGAGAGTTGGAAAGGCGACCCACGCAAGTCCTTCGGCGTGGCCACCAACATTGGTGTGCACTTCTATGACATGCTGCAGTTCGTCTTCGGTCCTGCGCTGCGCAACGAGGTGCATCTCAACGCCGAGGCCAAAGCCGCGGGCTACCTGGAGTACGAGCGCGCGCGGGTGCGCTGGTTTTTGTCCATCGACGCCGACGACCTCCCGGCCGACGTAAAAGGTAAGAAGAGCACCTTCCGCAACATCGACATCAGCGGCGAGCAGCTCGAGTTCTCCGAGGGCTTCACCGACCTGCACACCACCAGCTACCGCGAGGTGCTGGCGGGCCGGGGCTACGGCCTGGCCGACGCCCGTCCCTGCATCGAAGTGGTGGACACCATCCGCAACAGCCACCCCACGGCGGCGCGCGCCGGTGAAGGCCACCCCTTCCTGAAAGGGCGGTCCGCTTGAACGGCCTGAGCGTCCACCCCAGCGCGATCGTCGACGAAGGCGCGACGATCGGTGAGGGCTCGCGCGTGTGGCACTTCGTGCACGTGTGCGCGGGCGCGCGCATCGGCCGCGGCGTCTCGCTCGGGCAGAACGTGTTCGTGGGCAACCGGGTCGAGATCGGCGACCGCTGCAAGATCCAGAACAACGTGAGCGTGTACGACAACGTCACCCTGGAAGAGGGGGTGTTCTGCGGCCCCAGCATGGTGTTCACCAACGTGCACAACCCCCGCGCGTTGGTCGAGCGCAAGCACGAGTACCGCCCTACCCTTGTGCGCCGTGGCGCCACGCTCGGCGCCAACTGCACCGTGGTGTGCGGAACCACGATCGGAGAGTTCGCTTTCGTGGGTGCGGGCGCGGTTGTCACGCGCGACGTGCCCGCCTACGCCCTCATGGTGGGCGTGCCAGCCCGCCAGGTGGGCTGGATGAGCGAGCACGGCGAGCCGATTCCGCTGCCCCTGCAGGGCAGCGGCCAACACACCTGCCCGCACACGGGTACGCAATACCGCCTCAGCGGGCGGCAACTCAGCCGAGAACCCTCGCCATGAGCATTCCTTTCATTGACCTCAAGAGCCAGTACCGCGCGCTGCAGCCGCAGATCCAGGCGCGCATCAACGCCGTGCTGGAACACGGTCAGTACATCATGGGGCCAGAGGTGCGCGAGCTGGAGGAGAGGCTGGCCGAGCGCACGGGCGCGCGGCACTGCATCACCGTCTCCAGTGGCACCGAGGCATTGCTGATGAGCCTGATGGCCCTGGGCATCGGGCGCGGCGATGAGGTGATCACCACGCCTTTCACTTTCGCCGCCACGGCCGAGATGATCGTTCTGGCGGGCGCCACGCCTGTGTTCGTGGACATCGAGCCTGGCACCTGCAACCTCGACGCCACCCAGATCGAGGCCCGCATCACCAGCCGCACCAAGGCCATCATGCCCGTGAGCCTGTATGGGCAGACCGCGGACATGGACGCCATCAACGCCGTGGCGGCTCGCCACGGCAACATCGCCGTGATCGAGGACGCCGCGCAAAGCTTTGGCGCCACCTACCGCGGCCGCCCCAGCGGCAACCTCTCCACGCTGGGTTGCACCAGCTTCTTCCCGAGCAAGCCCCTCGGCTGCTACGGCGATGGCGGGGCGATCTTCACCAACGATGACGGTCTGGCCCAGGCTCTGCGCGAGATCCGCGTGCACGGCCAATCGCGCCGCTATGTGCACACGCGCATCGGCGTGGGCGGGCGCATGGACACGCTGCAGTGCGCGATCGTGCTGGCCAAGCTCGAGCGATTCGACTGGGAGATCGAACGGCGCCTCGCCCTTGGCGAGCGCTGGGGCCAGGTGCTGCGCGCCAGCGGCCTGCCCATCGGCCTGCTCGGCCGCCCCGCCGATCGCAGCTGTGTCTGGGCGCAGTACACCGTGTTCGTGGAACAGCGCACCACGCTGCAAAAGGAACTGGAACAGCGTGGCGTGCCCACGGCGGTGCACTACCCGATGCCATTGAACCGCCAGCCGGCCTACGCCGGCCTGTGCCCGCCCCACCCCACACCGGCCAGCGACTTCGCGGCGGATCGCGTCATGAGCCTGCCCATGTCCGCCGATCTGAGCGAAGCCGTGCAGGACCGCGTGATCGAAGCCCTTCAGGACGCTTGCGCGTCCACCCAACCCTGAACTTCAAGAAACCCGTTATGGACATCAAAGGCAAGAAATTCGTGGTGGTCGGCGGTGCCGGCCTGATCGGCTCCCACACGGTCGACCACCTGCTGCGCGAAGACGTCAATGAGATCGTGATCTACGACAACTTCGTGCGTGGTCGCGCCGAGAACCTGGCCGAGGCACTCAAGGACCCGCGCGTGCGCATCTACGAGGCCGGTGGCGACATCATGCAAACGGACATCCTGCAGTCGGCGTTCGACGGTGCCGACGGGGTGTTCCACTTGGCCGCGCTGTGGCTGCTGCAATGCCACGAGTACCCGCGCACCGCCTTCGACGTGAACGTGCGCGGCACCTTCAATGTGATGGAAGCCTGCGTGGCCAAGGGTATCAAGCGCCTGGTGTGGTCCTCTTCGGCATCGGTGTACGGCGACGCCATCCAAGAGCCCATGACCGAAGACCACCCGTTCAACAACCAGAATTTCTACGGCGCCACCAAAATCGCGGGCGAGGCCATGATGCGCTCGTTCCACCACCGCTACGGCCTGAACTTCGTCGGCCTGCGCTACATGAACGTCTATGGTCCGCGCCAGGACTACCACGGCGCCTACATCGCCGTGATCATGAAGATGCTGGACGCCATCGACAAAGGCGAGAGCCCCACCATCATGGGCGACGGCTCCGAAGCCTTCGACTTCGTGGCGGTCGAGGACTGTGGCCTGGCCAACCTTTGCGCCATGAAGGCCGACACGGTCGACAGCTTCTACAACGTCGGCACTGGTCAGCGCACCTCGCTCAAGGAGCTGGCCGAGATGCTGATCGAACTCACCGGCTGCAAGGAGCCCATCCGCTATGCGCCGCGCAGCCAGGCCACGCTGGTGCGCAACCGCATCGGCTCGCCCGTGAAGGCCACGCGCGAGATCGGGTTCACTGCACGCATCGAGCTGCGCGAAGGCCTGCGCAAACTCATCGAATGGCGAGCCGCCCACAAGGCCGAAGTCGCCGCCCGCCGCGCCGCCGTCGGACTGCCCGTCTGACCCACAAGAGGACCCCATGAACACCACCACCGCCGCCATGCAGGTGCCCATCGCGCGCACCCAACTCACCGAGGAAGAAATTCAGAGCGTGCTCGGGCCGCTGCGCAGCGGCTGGCTCGTGCAGGGCCCAAAGGTGCGCGAGTTCGAGGAAAAATGGAGCGCCTTCACCGGCGCCAAGCACTCCATCGCCGTGACCTCCTGCACCACCGGCTTGCACCTGGCGCTGGCGGCCCTGGGCTTCGGCCCGGGTGACGAGGCCATTGTCCCGGCGTTCACCTGGATCGCCACGGCCAACGTGGTCGAGCACCTGGGCGGCAAGGTGGTGTTCTGCGACATCGACCTGGAGACCTTCAACCTGAACCTGGCCGACCTCGAGGCCAAGATCACGCCGCGCACGCGCGCCATCCTGCCGGTGCACCTGTTCGGCCTGCCGGCCGACATGGACGGGGTGAACCGCCTGGCGCGCGCGCACCAGCTGTGGGTGGTGGAAGACGCGGCCTGCGGCTTCGGCAGCCGCATCGGCGACCGCCACGTCGGCACCTTCGGCCACGCCGCAGCCTTCAGCTTCCACCCGCGCAAGGCCATCACCACCGGTGAAGGCGGCATGGTCACCACCGACGACGACGAGCTCGCCGTGACCCTGCGCCGCCTGCGCGACCATGGCGCGGCCATGAGCGATCTGCAGCGCCACCTGGGCCCACGCCCCTACCTGCTGGCCGACCACCCGGACGCCGGCTACAACCAGCGCATGACCGACATCCAGGCCGCCCTGGGCTCCGCCCAGATGGACCGCGCCGCGGCCATCGTGGCCGAGCGCCAACGGCTGGCGCGGGTCTACGACGAGGCCTTCGCCGGCCTGCCCTGGCTGCGCACGCCGGCCCATGTGCAGAACATGACCCACGGCTATCAAAGCTACCCCTGCCTGTTTCAGCCCGAGCCCGTCACGCGCGAGTCCATTCCGCGGGTCAACGCGCGCCGCAACGACTGGATGGACCGGCTGCTCAAGGCGGGCATCTCCACCCGCCCGGCCACCCACGCGGTGCACATGCTGCAGTTCTACCGCGAGAAGTACCAGCTTGCGCCGTCGGACTTTCCCCAGGCCTGGGCCGCCAACGACTGCAGCATCTCCTTGCCCCTGTTCCACGGCATGAGCGAGGCCGAGCAGGCGTACGTCATCGACCAGGTCCTGAGCTCGAACCCCTGATGTGTGGCATTGCGGGTCTTATCGAACTCTCCGGTGACGCGGTGTCGCCGGTCATCCTTCAGCGGATGACCGATGCCATCGCCCATCGCGGTCCCGATGGTGAAGGCCACTGGATCGAAGGGCCGGTGGGCTTCGGGCATCGGCGCCTGGCCATCATCGACCTGTCGCCCGGCGGGCACCAGCCGATGATCAGCGCAGACCACCGCTACGTCATCACCTACAACGGCGAGATTTACAACTTCCGCGAGCTGCGCGCCGAGCTTCAGGCGGCGGGCTACTGGTTTCGCTCGCAGTCCGACACCGAGGTACTGCTGCACGCCCTGGCCCATTGGGGGCCCGAGGGCCTGGTCCGACTCAACGGCATGTTCGCGCTCGCCCTGTGGGACCGCAAGGAACGCCGCTTGCTGCTGGCGCGCGATCGCTACGGCATCAAGCCGCTGTACGTGGCACAGCAGAACGGACGCCTGCTGTTTGCCTCGGAGCAGAAGGCGATCCTGGCCCATCCCGCCTTCCAGCGCCAACTGGACAAGCCAGCGCTGCTGGAATACCTGACCTTCCAGAACATCTTCACCGACCGCACCCTGCTGCAGGACGTACAGCTGCTGCCCGCGGGCCACTACGCCACGATGGACCTGCGCCAGCCGAACGCGCCGCTGGAGCGCACGCGCTACTGGGACTACCGCTTTCGCGAGCCCGACCGGCCGGCCCGCCGCGAGGAATACCTGGAAGAGCTCGACCGCCTCTTCCGCCAGGCCGTCAACCGCCAGCTCGTGAGCGACGTCGAACTGGGCGCCTACCTGTCGGGCGGCATGGACAGCGGCTCGATCACCGCGGTCGCCGCCCAGTCCTTCGCCAACCTCAAGACCTTCACCTGCGGCTTCGACCTCAGTTCGGCCTCGGGCATCGAACTGGCCTTCGACGAGCGCGTCAAGGCCGAGGCCATGTCGGCGCGCTTCAAGACCGAACACTACGAGATGGTGCTCAAGGCAGGCGACATGGAGCGTTGCCTGCCGCGGCTGGCCTGGCACCTGGAAGAGCCCCGCGTGGGCCAGAGCTACCCCAACTTCTACGCCGCCCAACTGGCCAGCAAGTTCGTGAAGGTGGTGCTGTCCGGCGGCGGTGGCGACGAGCTCTTCGGTGGCTACCCTTGGCGTTACTACCGCGCGGTGGTCAACCAGGATTTCGAGCACTACATCGACCAGTACTACGTGTTCTGGCACCGGCTCATCCCCAACACGGTCCTCTCCAAGGTGTTCGCGCCGATCTGGGGCGACGTGAAGCACGTCTGGACGCGCGACATCTTCCGCGACGTCTTCCTCACGCACGACAACGAACTCGACCGGCCTGAGGACTACATCAACCACTCGCTGTACTTCGAGGCCAAGACTTTCCTGCACGGCCTTTTCGTGGTGGAAGACAAGCTGAGCATGGCGCATGGCCTCGAAGCGCGCGTGCCCTTCATGGACAACGATCTGGTCGATTTCGCCATGCAGTGCCCGGTCAACCTCAAGCTCAACAACCTGGCGGAGGTGGTGCGCATCAATGAGAACGAGCCGGGCGGCAAGGCGATGAAGTACTTCGAGAAGACCCGCGACGGCAAGCAGATCCTGCGCGACGTAATGGCGCGCCACATCCCTCCCAGCGTCACACAAGCCGAGAAGCAGGGTTTTTCCTCGCCAGATGCCAGCTGGTTCAAAGGCGAGAGCATCGACTTCGTGCGCCGCAAGCTGCTCGGGGGGCACTCCCGCCTGTACGACCTGCTCGATCGCGACGCCGTCGCGGGTCTCGTCAACGAGCACCTCGAAGGACGCCAGAACCGGCGCCTGCTGATCTGGTCGCTGCTCAACGTCGAGCAATGGCTCGCCACGACCCTGCCATGAGCGCCCTTCACACCCAACTGATCGAAGGGCCGGGCGACGAAGCCATCGAGGCCTTCGTCTACCGCGATCCGCGCACGCTGATCTACGCCAGCCCCGGCTACATCGACCTGGTGGCGGCAGAAACACAATCCACTCCTTACTGGCTGACCACTCAGGATGCTTCGGGCCTGCGCGCGGCCTTGCCGCTGCTGGTCAAGGAGGGCGCGCTGGGCCCAGTGGTCAATTCGCTCGCCTTCTATGGCAGCAATGGCGGCGCCATCGTCCCCGATGGCGATCGGCAGGCCTGGCTGGCCGTGGTGCGCGCCTTCGACGCCTTCGGCGAGCGCATCGGCGCCGTGGCCTCCACCTTGATCACCAATCCCCTGGTCGCCGACCACGCGCTCTATGAGAGCCATCTGCCGCACGAACTGCGGGACGAGCGCATCGGGCAGTTCACGGTCTTCCCCGAGGACCGGCAGGCGGCCAGCCTGATGGCCTTGTTCGACGATCCGCGCCCGCGCAACATCCGCAAGGCCCAGCGCAGCGGTATGACGGTCTCGAAGTCTCAGTCGGACGAGGCCATTGCGTTCCTGCACGCCACCCATGATCAGAACATCCGCTCCATCGGCGGACTGCCCAAGCGGCTCGGCTTCTTCCAGCAGATTCCCACGCGGCTGCCACGCGACGCGTGGACCATCTACCTGGCCGAACTCGATGGCGAGCGCGTGGCCGCGCTGCTGCTGCTCTACGGCAATCAGACGGTGGAGTACTTCACGCCCTGCGTGGTTGAGCAACACCGGTCCTCCCAAGCCCTGCCCCTTCTGATCCACGACGCCATGGTCGATGCCATGGCGGCCGGCTATCGCCAGTGGAACTGGGGCGGCACCTGGCTGACGCAGGACGGCGTGTACGCCTTCAAGAAGAAGTGGGGCACCCAGGACATCCGCTACCACTACTTCACCCGGCTGCGCTCGGCCAAGCTGCGAGACGCCACGCGCGAGACCTTGTTGCGCGAATACCCCGGCTTCTACGTTTTGCCGTTTTCCGCCCTGGCGTCTGCCGAGGCGAACCAGGAGACAACATGAAAGACATGGTCGTCGTGGGCACCGCGCTGTTCGCGGAGGTGGTGCGCGACTATTTCCACGAGTACACCGACTACCGCGTGCGCGCCTTCGCCTGCCACGCGCGATACAAGACCCACGACACGTTCGGCGGACTGCCCATCGTCACGATCGAGGAGCTCGAGCGCCACCACCCGCCAGGTGAGGTCGACGTCTTCGTGGCCATCGGCTACCGCAAGATGAACAAGCTCAGGCAGGCGACCTATGAGGAGCTGAAGGCCCGGGGTTACTCCTTCGCCTCCTTCATTGCCCCCAACGTCAAAACCTGGAGCAGCAACCGCTTCGGCGAGAACGTGTTCATCTTCGAGAACAACGTCATCCAGCCCCACGTGCAGATCGGCAACAACACCATCCTTTGGAGCGGCAACCACATCGGTCATCACTCGAGCATCGGCAACCACTGCTTCATCTCCTCACACGTGGTGGTGTCCGGCTCCTGCAAGATCGGCGACAACAGTTTTCTCGGCGTCAACTCGACGCTGCACGACAGCCTGAGCATCGGCCCCGAAAACCTCATCGGCGCGGGTGCCGTTATTGCTCGCGACACCCGAGAACGCGAGGTGTTCGTTCCCAGCGCCACCAAGGCCTTCCCCAAGACGAGCGACCAACTGGAGTTCTGAGTGGATCTGTCCAAGCCCCTGTCTCGCATCGGCGAGCTCTACAGCGACAACCTCGAGCGCAACGGCCCCGTCTCCACGGCCGTGGGCTGGAACACGCCCGAGTCGCAGCGCCTGCGGTTTGAAAAACTGACTTCGGTCGTCGACGCCAGCGCCCAGCCCTTCAGCGTGAACGACTATGGCTGCGGCTATGGCGCGCACCTCGACCATCTGCTGGAGCGGGGCATGAAGGTCAGCGCCTACCACGGCTACGACCTCAGCGAGAAGATGCTCGACACCGCTCGCGCCCGTCTCGGTGGGTTCCAGGGCGAACTGGACCTGCGCCAGAGCACCACCCTCGAGACCGAGGCCGACTACACATTCGTCTCGGGCACGTTCAACGTGCGCTTCGAAGCCAGCGAAGACGAGTGGAAGCGGTTCATCCTGGGCAAGCTCGACGAAATGCACCGCCGTTCGCGCAAGGGCTTCGCCTTCAATCTGCTGTCGACCTACGTGGACTGGCAAGAGCCCCACCTGTTCTACGGCGACCCCTTGTTCTGGTTCGACCACTGCAAACGCAACTACTCGCGCCAGGTGGCGCTGCTGCACGACTATCCGCTGTATGAGTGGACAATCCTTGTCCGCAAGTAAGCACGCTCCCCCTTTGCTCCACGGACCCCGGTCCACACACGCCCCATGGACATCATCGATACCTACAAGCGCGACGGGTTCGTTTGCCTTCCCAATGCCGTCGACCCGGCGGAGGTCAACGCGATCCGCCAGGAAGCCCAGGCCGTGTTTCGGCAAATGTTCCGCAAGAACCGCATCGTGGAACAGAGCCACGGCGAGCAGGGATTCGCAGACGCACTCTATGCGCTGTTCAACGCCAACTACCAGGACTTCATTGGCGCCGCTCGCGCGGCGCAGCACATCCTTGGCATGCACCGCTTCGTCGTATCCGAGCAGATCACCCAGCTGCTGCAGCGCCTGGGTCTGGCCATGCCCATCGTGTGCGTGAAGCCCATCATCTACTTCAACTCGCGCCACTTGGCCAAGATCGAAGGGCACTACAAGACGCCGTCTCATCAGGACTGGCGCAGCATGCAGGGCAGCCTCAATTCGGTGGTGATCTGGGTGCCGCTCGTCGACATCGACGTGAACCTGGGCGCCATCGAATTCATCCCCGGTAGCCACCTGCAGGGCCTGGCCCCCACCGAGAAAGACACCTGGTACCGACACATCCCCAACTCGATCGCACCAGCCGAGGCCTTCGTTCCTGTCGAGGTCAAGGCCGGCGATCTCGTGGTGTTCTCGGCTTTCGCTGTGCATCGCTCAGGCAACAACGTGACGCAGGCCATCCGATGGTCGATCCACGTGCGATACAACGACGCCGCCGAGTCGACCTTCGTCGATCGTGGCATGCCCCACCCCTACGCCGTCTACCGCCCCGAGCAGGAACTGGTCACACCGGACTTTCCGACGCCCGAGCAACTCAAGGCCGCCTTCGCATGATCACCGACCTGCGCGCCATTCCTTCCGGACCGATCGCGCTGTATGGCTTCGGTGCTGTCGGCAGGTTCGTGTTCGACACCCTGCGGCGCGAGCGGCCCGACCTTCCCATCGTGTGCATCATCGATGACGGAAAGGCCGGCAGCATGCACGAGGGCATCACCATCTGCTCGGCCGAGCAAGCGCTTGAGCAGCAGCACAGCTTCAGCCGCGTCCTCGTGACCGGTCTGGCCTGGCGAGCCATGTCCCAACGGCTTGACGCCCTGGGCCTGCGAGCTCACGACCCCGTCGACCTCCTGCGCGGCCCCGCCTTGACGCAGGACATGGAGGTTTCCCTGCCGCGCGGGTCGATGCGCCTGGCCACGCCGAACAGGCTGTCGGCCATCGTCGCCGAGCGCTTCTTCGACATTGAGCCCGACACCATTGCCTGGATGGATGCCTTTCCCGCAGGCGCCTGCTTCTACGACGTGGGCGCATCAAACGGCCTGTTTGCCCTGTATGCGGCCATCGCGCGCGCCAGCACGGTGGTGGCCTTCGAGCCGGACGCGCTCAACTTCGGCCTTCTGAGCAAAAACCGCGTGCTGAACCAGGACCGGATTCAACACCCCTTCACCGCTTTGCAGTTGGCTCTGTCCGACAGGCCCGCACTGATCGAACTCGTTTCGCCAGACCTGCCCTACGAGGGGGCACATGGCAAGTTCAGTGGTGCCGATCAACGCGCTGGCCTAGTGGAACGCGGAGTGATGTACGCACAGCCCTGCCTGGCCGATGCCCTCGACTCGCTGATCGAGCGCTATGGCCTGCCGCACCCTGACTACCTCAAGGTGGACGTGGACGGCGCCGAGTTTTCTGTGCTTGAAGGAGCCCAGGGACTGCTGCAGTCGGGCGGGCTACGCCAGGTGCTGATTGAAACCGAGGACGCACTCGAGCCACGCTTGAGCGCCCACATGCGGCGCTTCGGCTATCGCCAACTGGCCGTTCACCGCATTCACGAAATGGTGGGTGGGCAGGTTCAGGGGGTGTCGAATTACCTGTACGGCCGATCCTGACGGGAAGAAGGGCGCAAGCGCCATGCAATGGACCAAGCAAGGGCTGATCTACCGGCCCGATTCCACGCTGCCCTGGCAAGCCAGCCATGCGGCGCTGCCCACGCGTTTACCGCTCGGCGGCAGCCGGTACCGCATCTTTTTCAGTTCGCGCGATGAGGACAACCGCGCCCATGTGGGCCGCTTCGACGTCGACCTGACAACCGGAGTGGTCTCGAACCCCTCGCGCGAACCGGTACTGGCGCCTGGCGATTGGGGTCACTTCGACGACCATGGCGTACAGGCATGCAGCATCGCGCGCGCCGACAACGGCGACCTCTATCTTTACTACCTGGGCTGGAACACCGGCAAGAAAGATCCGTTGTTTTATGCCGCCATCGGCCTGGCCATCAGCCGGGATGGTGGAGAGACCTTCAGCAAACACTCCCCCGCGCCCATCCTGCAACGCAGCCGTTTCGACCCCTGGATGGTGTCTGGCGGCACCGTCATCCGCCAAGGCCCCGAGTGGTTGATGTACTACCTCTCCGGCTTCAAGTTCGAGTTCACCGCTGGGGGGGCCATCTCCTGGTATGACATCAAGATTGCCCGCTCACGAGACGGCATTGAGTGGACGCGCTCGGGTGAAGTGGCCTTGCCACTGCAGGACGACGAGACGAACATTTCTCGCATGACCATCGACGAGCACAACGGACGTTACCGTGCGTGGTTTCCCGTCAAACGACGCGATGTCGGCTACCGATGCGGCTACGCCGAAAGCCTTGACGGGGTAATCTGGACGCGCCACGCGGACCACGGCCTGCCCGTGAGCGAAAGCGGATGGGACAGCGAAGCGATCGACAAGATGGAGGTGATTCGCCACGGCGAACGGCTTTACATGCTCTACAACGGCAACCGATTCGGCCGCGACGGCATCGGCCTGGCGTACTCCGATGGCTGAGTTCATCCACTTCCGGGACATTGATCCCGAGCGTGCGAGCAGTTGGGCTGGCAAGCGCGTGCTGTCCATCGACATCGATTGGGCGCACGACGCCGTGCTCGAAGACACCATCGACCTAATCGAGCGGGCGGCTGTCAAGGCGTGTTTTTTCGTCACGCATGACACGCCCTTGCTGGCGCGTCTGCGGGCCAATCCTCTGTTCGAGTTGGGGCTGCATCCCAACTTCGACCCCTTGCTCAGAGGAGAGACACCCCGCTCGGCCCGCGACATCGTGATGGCCCTGGCACGCATGGCGCCCGAGGCCCAGGTGCTGCGCAGCCACGCCATGACAACCTCCGGGCGCTGGCTGGAGCTCTACCGAGAAGCTGGCGTCACTCACTTGAGCAACTACCTCATGTTCGGCGATGCGAACATCCATCCCTTTCGCCAGCTCAACGGCCTGGTGGAAGCGCCGGTGCATTTCGCGGACGATGGACTTCTGTTCCAGCGCGCCATGTCAGCGGTGAGTTTCCATCCGGAAACCGAGCTTCTCGCAAACGGCGGTGGACTGCGTGTTTACAACTTCCACCCTATTCATCTGTTCCTGAACGCCGAGAGCCTCGATCGCTACGGCGCGTCCCGGCCGCACGCCGACGACCCGCAGGCCTTGCGGCGACTGCGGTTTGACGGCGATGGCGCGCGCACCTGGCTGTCCTCCCTGCTCCGTTGATCCCTGACTGCCCATGCCCATTCCACCCGCGCGCGCGAAAAAGTATGCGCAGCAGCTCGTACAGAAATACGGCATCGACTGCCGTGGCCTCACCATCCTGACCGAAGCGGCCTCAGGCACGTACCTGTTCAACCCCATGATGGCGTTGCTCGGCGGCGCCGAACGCGTGATCGCCTATTGCCGCAACAGTCGGTACGCCAGCGCGCAGGAAGTCGAAGCCTCCATGCGGGCGGTCTACACCGCGGCAGGGTTCAATGAACGCTGGGAGTTCCGCACCAGCCTGTCGGACCAGGACATCGCCGCCGCCGACATCGTCACCAACAGCGGGCACCTGCGCCCCTTCGACGCGGCGTTCCTGAACCGCATGAAGCCCACCGCCGTACTGCCCTTGATGTGGGAACCGTGGGAGCTGCGTCCCGGCGAGATCGACCTCGATGTCGCGCGGCAGCGCGGCATCCTGATCATGGGCACCAACGAACACGAGGCACCCTGCGATCTCCGGCCCTACAGCTTTCTCACCGCCATGCACCTCGCCATGAGCCACAAAGCCTCGGTAGCGGATGACCGCATCCTCGTCATCGGCGATCAGTACACGCTGGCACAACCCATGGAAGACGGCTTCCAGCGCCTCGGGATCGCGTGCCGGCGCATCACGCCCACTTGCTCACCAGCCGAGGCCGCGCAAGCCGCGCAATGGGCCACCTACATCATCGTTGCTGAACACGCGGACCACCGGCTTCTGGTAGGGCCCTCAGGCCTGATCGATACGCAGCAACTCGTTGCCGCCAATACCACGGGCGTTGGCGTGGTTTCCGGCCGCGTGGACCGCGACCACCTGGAGGCCCACGGAATCTCCGTCTACCCGGAACGCATGGCCCCCCCCGGTTTCATGTCGTACATGCCATCCGAGTTGGGGCCCTATTCGGTGATGGACCTGTTCGCCGCCGGCGTGAAGGTGGGCCAGGTGATGGCACGGGCCCGGTTGGGAGGCATGAGCCTCGCCGAAGCGGCCCGACATGCGCTGAAGCACAGCCCGGCAATGGACCTGGAAGGAGACATGGCATGGACCTGAGCGACGAGGAAAAGCGCCTGCTCGACACGCTGCGATCGCTGCACGGCAAGCTGCGCGATCACACACACGCCACCTATCAGCGCATCAACCCCTTCTACGAAGACCTCTTTGAGTGGAAGGAGCGCGGCAAATACTGGAGCGGCGACGATGGTGTGACCATTTACAACTCCACGACGCTGGCGGGCAAGGTCGACATCGGAGCCCACACTTGGATCGGGCCTTTTTGCTCCATCGACGGCACGGCGGGCATCCGCATCGGCCGGCACTGCTCCATCTCGGTCGGCACCCAGATCCTCACGCACGACTCGGTGCGCTGGTGCCTGTCTGGCGGCGTGGAGCCCTATGACTACGCGCCCGTGTCGATCGGTGATCACTGCTTCATCGGATCGCACGCCGTGATCCTGAAAGGCGTGACGATCGGCGATGCCTGCGTGATCGGGGCCGGAGCGGTCGTGACTTCCGACGTACCCAGCAACACCATCGTGGCGGGGGTGCCAGCGCGCCGCATCGGGCGCACGATCACCCACGAAGGTGAGCGCGTGCAGTTGGTGATGGACGACGGCAACCCGCCGGACGATGCACGGTCAGAGAGCACGCCGCGATGAGCCCCTCTCCATCCACGAACCAGCGCCCTCCGCGCATCTTCCTGGGGTTGACCGAGGTGTCCGGCTACTACGCCCAATTGCGCAAAGGGTTTGTAGAACTGGGCATCGAGTGCGTGCACATCCCCATCCAGGCCCACCGGTTCGCCTATGACGAAGCGCATGACATGGGTTGGCCGGCCCGCTTGGCGCGCTTCTTCGTCAAGCGGCGTGTCGCGGTGCCCGAAGCGGCGCACTGGCGCCGCCGGGCCTGGCTGGTGCCCGTGACGCTCACACGGGTGATCCTGTTCGTGTGGGCAGTGCGGCGTTTTGATGTCTTCATCATGGGCGGCGGCTCCAGCTTCTTCCGGTTCTGGGACCTGCCTGTGCTGCGCTGGCTGGGACGCCGGGTCATCTATGTGCTGCATGGCACCGACGCGCGCCCCGCTTACCTCGATGGGTCCTTCTACCAAGAGCGACACGCCGCCACGCGGCAGAACGACCTGGACCCGCCGCCGCTCGATGACGAGTTCATCGATGCCTATGTGTCAGCGACCGCGGTTCGCCACCGCGACGTGCGATGGATCGAGCGCCATGCGCACACCGTGGTTTGTGGCCCCGGTTTCGCTCAATTGCTGGACAAGCCATTCGTCAACTTTGCGGCTGTGGGCATTCCGTTCTCGCCCCCGGACACCCGCTTGCCCGAGCCACGCCCGCCCGACGGGCGGGTGCGCATCCTACATGCCACCTCTGACATGGTGGGCCGCGGCACGCGCATCACGCGCCGGATCATCGAAGAGCTGATCGAACGGGGGCTGCCCATCGATTTCATCGTCATGACGGGGCAACCGCACCTGCGCGTGCTGGAGGAACTTCAGGCCTGTGACTTCGTGGTGGACGGGCAGTGGGCGGACACCCCCATGGCCGGCTTTGCCACGGAATCGGCCCGCTTCGGCAAGCCGGTGGTCATGGGGGGCTACTACGCGGCCAATGTCCGGCGCGACATGCCCCCCGAGACCATTCCTCCGACCTGTTTCACCACGCCCGACCAGATGCAGACCACGATCGAGCGGCTGGTGTTGGATGCGGAGTACCGACGTCAGGTGGGCGACGAGATGCGCCGCTTCGTGCTGGAGGCCTGGACACCGAGAAGCGTGGCGGCGAAGTACCTGCGGCTGTTGAAGGGCAGCGCCCCCGAGTCGTGGTGGAACGACCCCCATCGCAACCTCTATCACCTGGGTGGCGGCCTGTCCGGTGACCGCATCCGTGCCATCGTGCGAGCCATCGTCGCCCGACACGGTGAACAGGCCCTGTTGCTCGATCACAACCCGGCGCTGCGCGACATGCTGATGGCGTTCGTGCGCGAGACGCGGAACTGAACGAACCACGATGGGCCTGCAGCGACTCGGCCGAGACACCCTGCTCTACGGCCTCTCAACCCTGCTTGTCCGAGGGCTTCAGATCTTTCTGATCCCGGTGTATTCACGGGCGCTGGGCTCTGGCGACTACGGGGTCGTGGAAACCGTCGCCATCGCGGGCGCGCTGGTGAACCTGACGGTCGCGATGGAAATTTCGCAGGGCATGGCCCGCTATATCGCCGACGCCCCGGACGAGCCGGCCCGGCGCGCCTTCGCCAGTACCGCCGTTGGCTTCGCCGCACTCGCTTATGCAGCCTTTGCGCTGGCCGTCGCCGCCTTCTCCGATGGCTTGTCCCAATGGCTGCTCGCTGGGCAGGCCCCACCCCAGACGCTCGCGCTGGCCGCCTCGGCGATCGCCGTCAACGGGGTATTCGTCATCGTGCAAGATCTGCTGCGCTGGCAACTGCGGCCAGGCTCGTACGTGATGGCGAGCCTGGCGTACGCACTGGGCAGCGCGGGCGTGGGCATCTGGCTCGTCGCCGTGCAGGGCGCTGGCGTCGCCGGCGTGTTCTGGGGGCAGTTGGCCGGCGCGCTGCTGGGGGCGGCGGTGTCCCTTTCGCGCGCCGGCGGTCTGCTGGGGCGGGTGTTCGACGGGCAGCGCCTGCGCACCATGCTGCGCTATTCCCTGCCGCTGGTGCTGTCGGGCGCGGCGGTGTTCGGCAATCTGTTCATCGACCGCATCGTGGTGCGCGAGCTGCTGGGCCTGGAGGCCCTGGGCGTCTATGGGGTCACGGCACGCTTCGCCTCGGTCGTGTCGATCCTGGCCGTGGGGCTGCAGGCCGCACTGTCGCCATTGGTGTTTCGCCATTGGCGCGAACCTGGCACGGCGATCACGCTCGGACGCATCTGCCGCTGGTATCTGGTGGCCATGGTGGCACTCGTGGGCGGCATCGCCCTGCTGTCGGCACCGATCATGGGCACGCTGACCGGCCCAGCCTTTCATGGAGGCAGCGCGGTGCTGCCGCTGTTGACGCTGGGCGCCATGTTCTCGACGCTCTACGTCTTCGCACCCGGCCTGTTCCTGGGAGAGCGCACCGGCCGCGTGGCCTTGTTGAACGTGGCGGGCGCGCTGGTCAACCTGGTCGCCGCGCTGCTGCTCACGCACTGGTTCGGGCTGCTCGGCGCAGCCCTCGCTGCTACGATCGCGCCCGCTTTCGTTTTTGCAGGTTACCTGGCCTTGGGACGCCCCTGGTTCACGGTGCCCTACCGGGCGCCCAGAATCGCCTTCACGCTGGCACTGGTCATGGCGCTGGTGCTCACAGGCATGGTCTGGCCGGCCACCCCCACGCTGTGGGATCCGGTCGCGCTGGCCAGCAAGGCCGCCCTATGGTGCCTGTGCCTGGGCCTGGCCGTGGCGCTGGGCACGGACGCTGCCGATCGCCACCAAGTTTCACAAATCATGCGGGCCCTGGCCCGCCAACGCACGCTTTAGCAAGAGAAAGACCAGCATGGCCATCGAGGGAAAACACATCGTCATCACCGGCGGCGCCGGCTTCATCGGCTCACCCTGGCCGGCCGCCTGGCCGACCGCAACCGCGTGACGCTGTTCGACAACCTGGCGCGCAACACGATCCAGCACACCGGTGGCGCACAGCACCCCAACGTGTCGCTGGTGCAGGGCGACATCCTCGACCCTGCCGCGGTGAAGCGGGTGGTCACGGGTGCCGACATCGTGGTGCACGCGGCGGCCATCGCCGGCATCGACACCGTGATCAAGTCGCCCGTGAAGACCATGGAAGTGAACATGATCGGTACCGCCAATGTGCTGCGCGCGGCGCAGGAGGTGGGCGTGAAGGACCGTGTGATCGAGTTCTCGACCTCGGAGGTCTTCGGCAGCATGGCCTACCGCGTGACGGAAGAGAACCACGCCGTCGCCGGCTCGGCCGGCGAGGCGCGCTGGGTGTATGCGGTCAGCAAGCTCGCCGGCGAGCACCTGGCGCACGCCTACTTCCGCGAGCACGGCATGCCCGTGGTCACGCTGCGACCCTTCAACATCTATGGCCCGGGCCAGACCGGGGAGGGCGCGATCCAGATCTTCATTCGCAAGGCGCTGCGCAACGAGCCCATTTCCATCTACGGCGACGGCTCTCAGATCCGCGCCTGGTGTTTCGTCGACGACATGGTCGATGCCCTGATGCTCGCGCTGGAGCGGCCCGAGGCCATCGGTGAATCCTTCAACGTCGGCAATGCGCGCGCCGTGACCACCATCTTCGGCCTCGCGGAGGCCGTCTGCCGCGTGCTCGGCTCACGGTCCGAGATCGTGTTCAAGCCCCCACTGTCGGCCGACATCGAACTGCGCATCCCCGAGACCCGCAAGGCAGCGGAGCTGCTGGGCTTCAAGGCCAAGGTCGACCTGGAGGAAGGCATTCGCCGGACGGCCGATTGGTACCGCAGCAATGCCATCTGATGACCTGATCGACCTCGTGCTGGTCGGCGGCGGCGGCACCAGCGCCGACGTGCTCGCCATCGTCGACGACATCAACCGCGAAGCCCCCCGCTACCACGTACGCGGCCTGCTCGACGATGCCCTGAAGCTCGGCTCGTCACGCTTCGGCGTGCCGGTGCTCGGCGGCTTAGGCGATGCACCGCGGTTGCTTGGCAACAGTCGTCTGGTCGATTGCCTGGGCAGCCCGCGCAGCAACGCCCGTCGCGAGGCTCTGCTGCACGCCAAGGGACTGGCCGACCTGCCCTTTGCCAGCCTGGTGCACCCGCGCGCCGTCGTGGCGGGCAGCGCCGAGCTCGGTGAAGGCTGCATCGTCTACCCAAACGTGGTGCTTTTGGCTCACGTAAGACTTGGCCGTCACGTCACGGTGTTGGCCAACTGCGTGCTCAACCACGGCGTGTGCGTCGAAGACTTCGGCATCCTGGCCAGTGGCGCCAACCTCTCCGGCCGTGTGCATGTGGGGCGGGCCGCTTACCTGGGCTGCGGCTGCAATGTGCGCGAAGACATCCGCATCGGCGAAGCTGCAATCGTGGGATTGGGCAGCGCGGTGGTGCGCGACGTGCCAGCCGGGGCCGTGGTCGCCGGCGTGCCTGCGCGGGAAAGACCCGAGGCATGAGGATCCTCGTGGTGGGCGGCATGTATCCGCCAATGCGCACCGGCACCGCCTTTTACACGCAGAACCTGGCCGCCGAACTGCAGCGGCAGGGGCATGCGGTGGAGGTCGTGACGCTGGGCGCCACGTTGTTGCACGCCGTCGAGGACGGGCTGTCCGTGCATCGCTTGCCAGCCTGGCGCCTGCCGCTGGCCGGCTTCTTCAAGCACTACCAGCTGTGCGCCCCGAACCCGCTCAATTGGTGGCGGCTGGCGCGCATCGCCCGCCGCTTCCAAGCCGATGCGGTGCTGTTGGTGAACCACTACCTGGACATCGCATTTCCCGCCGTATTCGCCGCCTGGCGTGTGCGTGCACCATTGGTTTGCTCGGTCGGCACGCAGCTGCAGTCGCTCAACCCGCGCCGCGACCGCCTGCTCAACCGCCTCGACCGGCTCATCTGCGGGTGGGGCGTGTTTCCGTTCTGCGACGCGGTGGTGGCCTGGGACACGCAGATCCGCCAGTACCTGTCGGACGTGCAGGGCGAGCGCGTGCTGCGCAAGACGCACATCGTCAACTACGGCGTGGCAGGCGACAGCGCGGCGCTGGCGCAGCATTTCAATGACCACGCGTACCGGGGCCTCATTCTCGGCGTGGGCGCGGTCAGCGAGCAGCGCAGCTTCGTGCCTCTGGTCAAGGCCTTCGCAGAACTGGCGCCCGAGTTTCCCACGCTGAAGCTGCGCATCGTGGGCCACGTCTATTACGACGAGGCACCGCGTCTGGCGGCGAGCCTGGGATTGGGTGAGCGCGTCGAGTTCCTGGGCGAGCGACCACACGACGAGGTGCTCACGCACATGCAGGCCGCCGACCTGCTGTTCTCCTCGCTTACCGGGCGCTACGTGGGCATGGGCACGGCCACCATCGAAGCCATGCTGCTGGCCGTACCGACGGTGGTCAATACGCCGCTCGATCTGCTGGGCAGCGCCACCCTGGTCGACGGCGAGCACCTGGTGCAATGCACCGACCCGGCCCCACCCGCGATCGCGCAGCGTCTGCGCGCCTTGCTGGGCGACGAGTCCCTGCGCCGCCGCGTGGGCACCGGCGGACGCCGCTTCGTGCAGGAGCAGATGAACTGGCCCAAGGTCGCCCGCGATATGGCGTCCTTGCTCAAAGAAATGGTCCAGCGGCAGGGCAGGTCATGAGGGGCTGGAGACAACACGCCCTGACCATGGCCGGCCTGACGGTGAGCCTGGTCGCGATCATATGGTTGATGCGCAACTTCGACCTGGGGGCGGTGGTCCGCACGCTCGCGAGCGCGAACGCCTGGGTGCTCGCGCCCCTGCCGCTGCTGCTGATCGCGTCGTTCGTGCTGCGCGCCCAGCGTTGGCGCCTGGTGGTCGAGCATGAGCCGCCGGTGCGCTGGTGGCCAGGGTTTCGCGCCTTGATGATCGGTTACCTGCTCAACAACGTGCTGCCGGCGCGCGCTGGCGATCTGGCCCGCGCGCTGGAGCTCGGCCGCACCGAGCGGATGTCGCGAACCAAGGTATTTGCCACCCTGGTTGTTGAACGCACCGTCGACCTGGCGTTCATGCTGGTCCTGCTGTCACTGGTCCTGCTGTCCTACCCCGCGATCCCGGCCTGGCTCAAGCAGGCCGGCGTGGTGGTGGCCGCGATCACCGCCACCGCCATCGCTGTGCTCACGGCCGCCCACACCATGGGTGACCGCTTCTTGCCCTGGTTGCACGCGCGACTGCTGCGACGCCTGCCGGATCGCGCCGCGGTGCGCGCCCGCGAGATCCTGCAATCCGCGCTGGCGGGTATCGCGGGCGGCTTTCGCCCAGGGCGCGTCGCCGGCTTCCTGCTGCTCACGCTGGTCATCTGGACGCTGGAGGTCGCCCTGGTGTGGCTCACCGGGCGCGCCTTGGGTCTCGACCTGGCACCCGGCAACGCCTTGTTCGTGCTGCTGCTGATCGCCATCGGCACCATGGTGCCGGCCTCACCCGGCTTCGTGGGCACCTACGAATTCTTTGGCGTGGCGGCCTTGGGGATGCTGCAGGTGCATGGCCCGCAGGCTTTGGCTTTCGTCGTGCTGCTGCACCTGGTGACCTTGCTGGGGTCTTCGCTGATCGGCGCGCTGTGCTTCCTGGCGCGACCGGTCGTGGCGTCGCCGCGCGACATCGAAGCGCCGGGCCGTGCGTCCGAGCGCCTCCCCGAGGACAAACCATGAGCGCCCACCCCGCCGTCACACTGACCACGCTGCTGCTGGCGGTGCCGGTCACCACCGCGCACGCCCTGGCCTGCGTAGGGGCGGGTCGGGCCGTGCAATGGGCCTTGGGCCGGCTGGGTCCCGCAGGGCCAGCGACCCAAACTTCGGACGCGTGGGTGGACCTGGCCACGCAGTTCCTGGCAGGTTTGATGGCCTTCAATGCGGTGTTCACCGTGCTGGGCCTGATGGGCCAGTTGCGACCCGTGCCGGTCGGTGTCGCGCTGGCTCTGGGCTGGCTGGCTTTGCTCCTGAGCCGCCCGCGCCTCGCGCAAGCGCAGGCGATGTCCCGCGACGCCTGGGACAGCTTCTGGCACCTGAACTGGCCCATGCGCAGCGTGGCCGCGGTGGTGGTGCTGTTCTTCCTGTGCCTGGCACCGGCAGCACTCACCATGCCGCCCACGGGCGACGCCGAGGCCTTCTACCTCGCCTACGCGCAGATCATGGCCAGCAGCGGCGTGCTCGAGCCCATGCGCGGTACCTACGAAGCGTTCTCCAGCATCGGCCTGCCGGCGGAACTGCACTATGCCGTGCTATTGCAATGGCAGGGCACGGCCGCCGCCAAGTTCTTCGTCTGGCCGGTGGCGCTGGCCTGCGGGGTGTTCCTCTCGGGTATCGTGGGCCGCTGCGGCGGTGGCCG
Organism: Hydrogenophaga sp. SNF1; assembly: GCF_034421675.1. NCBI lineage: Bacteria > Pseudomonadati > Pseudomonadota > Betaproteobacteria > Burkholderiales > Comamonadaceae > Hydrogenophaga > Hydrogenophaga sp. SNF1. The sequence continues at coordinate 266,118 of NZ_CP139793.1, read as the reverse complement.
GGTGGCGCACTGGATGGCTTGGACCATCCTGATTTCCTCGTCAAGCTTCACGCTGTATGCGTTCGACGGCAAGGTGGACCTGTTCGGCGCTGCCTTCGCGCTGGCCGCCCTGTACTGGCTGCTGCGCGACACGCCGGCGGATGGGCGCACACGCTCCCTGGCCTGGGCCGGCTTGATGGCCGGCAGCGCCACCGTCGCCAAGTTCTCGTACGTGCTGACCCTGGGCGTGGCCATGCTGGTGCTGCTGATGTGGCAACACAGGGGGCAGGGCCGGACCTATGACACCCGCGGCCTCTTGCGCACCGGCCTCGTGCTGGGCGCCTGGGCGGCGCTGGCCTGGCTGCCCCAATGCCTCAAGAACGGGGTGTTGTACGGCGCACCCCTGGCGCCCTTCCTGGGCATGGGCGAAGCAGGCTCTTGGTTGAATCAGGTGTGGCATAGCCCAGAGGTCACTCGGGAAATCCTGCTGACCTATCCCTACGCGCTGGTGTTCGGCGACTACCCCATGCAGGGCGGTGGCGTCTCCCTGCTGTTGTTGGGTCTGCCCGCACTGACCTGGTTCGTACGGCGTCGCCGCGCCAGCGATGAGCCATTGCTCGACAGCCCCGTGATCGCCGTGACCCTGGCGGCCCTGCTGTCCACCCTGGCCTGGGCGCTCCTACGGCCCTCGGTGCTCGCGCCGCGCTACATACTCGCCACGCTCCTGTTGTTCGCACCCCTGGCGTCGCTGACTGCGGAGGCGGCGCTGGCCGATCGGCGTTGGTGGCTGCGCCTGGGCGCCTTGGGCCTGCTGGCGTTGGCACTCTATTTCACCGTCAACAAGGTCCGCTCAGGCCCGCACAATCTTTACCTGCTGCTGACCCACCGAGCCGAGCGCTGCCTCAAAGCCAGCGAGTCCTGCAAACCCTTATCCGCCCTGGCCACCGAGGGCCCGCCCGGCGAGCGTGTGTTCTTGGCCGCCTACTACGGCTACTGGCTGCGTCCAGACCAGCTTCAATGCCAGGCCAGCCGGGCCGAAAAGGAGGGCGTGCGCAAGGCCGACGACGTGCTGGCGGCCCTGCAGGCGGGCGGCTTTCGATACATCGTGGTAGAGCGCGACTCCCACGGCGAGTTGCTGGGCCGCCTGCTGCAAGCGCAGGCCCCCATACACCACGTCGTCGAATACGGCAATGTCGTGGTGTATCGCGTGCCGCCGGCCGTGACGGCGCAGCCGCCACAATGCGTCGAAACCCGTCCTGGCGAATGGAAGGTCTTGCCACACGGAGCCCCGAAGTGAGTCAGTCCGCCCCATTGGTATCCATCGTCATCCCTGCCTACAACCACGGCAACTACCTGGCCGAGGCGATCCGCAGCGTGCTGGCGCAGGATCACGCGCCGCTGGAGTTGATCGTGCTGGATGACGGATCGACCGACCATACGCCGGAGGTGCTGGCGCGCATGGACGGCGACTTCGTGCGCGAACGGCACGCCAACATGGGGCAGGCGCGCACGCTGGAAAAGGGCTGGGCCATGGCCAAAGGCTCCATCCTCGGCTACCTCAGCGCCGACGACACGCTGGCCCCGGGCGCGGTGAGCGCCGCGGTGGCCGCCTTGCAGGCCGACCCGCAGGCCGTGGCGACCTACTGCGACTACCACCTGCTCGACCCGCAGTCGCGCCCCGTGCGGCAGGTGAAGGCACCTCCCTACGACTACCGTGCCATGTTCGTCGACGTGGTATGCCCGCCCGGACCGGGCGCCTTCTTCCGCCGGGATGCCTATGAGGCGACCGGCCCGTGGAATCCCGCCCTGCGGCAGATGCCCGACTACGATTTCTGGCTGCGCCTGGGGCTGCGGGGGCACTTCGTTCACGTCGAACGGCCGCTTGCTGGCTTCCGGGTGCATGACCATTCCCAGTCGTTCGCGCCCACCACACCACAACGCGCCGCCGAGCCCGTCACCATCATAGAGAGCCTGCTGCGCACGCCGGGCGTGGCGCCAGACATCGCGGCCCAGGGAGCGCAAGCGCTGGCCCATGCGCACCTTATCAGCGCGCAACTGCATCTGCGAGCTGGCCGCTGGGGCGCGGCGGCCAGCTCCGTGCGTGCGGCATGGTCCCAGTCCTGGTCGCGCGTGCTGTCCGTGCGGGCGCTGCGCCTGCTAAGCAATGCCTTGTTCAATCGCGCAGGTCACCGGTTGTTGTGGGTCCTGCGCTCCGGCCTCTTCGCCCGAAACCCATGAGCCACGACCCCGTCACCCGCCGTTACACCGAAGGCGATTACGCGCAGCAGAACCCCGACTGGGACAGCGCCGATTCGCCCTGGAAGGCCCAGCAGGTCCTCGCCTTGCTGGCGCGCCACGGCCTGGCGCCGGCCAGCGTGGTCGAGGTGGGCTGCGGCGCGGGCGGCGTGCTGTCTGCGCTGCGTGCCCAACTGCCGAAGGCCGATCTGCAGGGCTTCGACATCGCCCCCGGTTTGCCCGCGCTGTGGGAGCGGCGCCGAGCCGATGGCATCCGCTTCACCCTGGGTGACTACCTGTCCAGCGACGGCCCCACGCCCGAACTGACGTTGATGCTCGACGTGCTCGAGCACCTGGGAGATCCCTTCGCCTTTCTCGCGGGCCTGCGCGAGCGAACTGCGTGGACCGTGTTCCACATCCCGCTTGACCTCTCGGCCATCAGCGTGCTGCGCGAGCGCCCCCTGTTGCACGTGCGCCGCAAAGTCGGTCACCTGCATTACTTCACGCGCGGGCTGGCCCTGGCCATGCTCGAGGAATGCGGCTACGAAGTCGTGGAGGCCCGCTACACGGGCGCTTCGCTCAATGCCCCCCGCCGATCGTTCAAAACCCGGCTCGCGGGCCTGTTGCGTCGGGCGGTCTACGCCGTCAATCACGATCTGGGCGCGCGCCTGATGGGGGGGGAAACCCTGCTGGTCCTTGCCAGGCCCAAGGAGACCGCGTGACGCTGATCGTTCACGCGCCCAACGTTCATCATGGCGGCGGACGCACCTTGCTGCTGTCCGTGTTGAACGCCGCCGCCGCGCAGGACAGCATTGCGTTGCTTGATGCGCGGCTAGACACCTCGAGCCTGCCGCCGGATCTGGTCCTCGAGCGCTTTCGGCCCACTTTGCTGGGGCGATGGAACGCCGAAAGGCGCGTCCGGCGGCTCAGTCAGCCCGGGGACACGGTGCTGTGTTTTGGCAACCTGCCCCCCTTGTTTCGCAATAAGGGGCGGGTGGTCGTGTTTCTGCAGAACCGCTACCTCTTTGGACAACGGGACTTGCGCGCATTTGCTTGGCGGGATCGCTGGCGCATCAGGCTGGAGAGATATTGGTTTTCTCAGCGCCTGGACACAGCGGCGATGCAGGTCTACGTGCAGACCGCGTCCATGGCGGATGAACTCCTGCGAGAAACCGGCGTTGTGGCTCGCGTGTTCCCGTTCATCCCGACCGACACCCCATCGACGTCCGACCCCGGCCGGGTCGAGCCGCCTGAATTTGACTTCATCTATGTGGCCTCTGGCGAGCCTCACAAGAACCACCGTCAATTAATTGATGCGTGGACCTTGCTTGGAACACAGGGCGCGTTCCCCTCTCTGTGCCTGACGCTGGACCCGCAAAAACACACGGCGCTGCTCCACCATCTGCAACAAGCGCAAGAGCGCCATGGCCTGAGGATCACCAACCTCGGCACAGTGGCCCCCGCCGACATGGCGCGTTGTTACCAGCGCTCGCGCGCATTGATCTACCCATCGACGCTGGAATCGTTCGGGCTTCCGCTCATCGAAGCGGCGCAACGGGGTCTGCCCATCCTCGCGTCCGAGAAAGACTACGTGCGCGACGTAGTCACACCCGCCGAGTCGTTCGACCCCAACTCTCCTTTGTCCATCGCGCGCGCCGTGAGCCGCTTTTTGCGGCAGAACCAGGCGCCGCGGCCGGTGTTGTCCGGCGCGGCCTTCTTGAGCGACGTCATTGGCGCAACGACGCCGCCGCAGTCCGCCAGCAAGTGACCCCCCACGTAAAATCCGTCCTCATCACGGCCGAAGACAGCGCCAGGAAGCGCATTTGCGCTGCACCGTGTCGGGAGCCTGAATACCCATGATCCGAATTTTTGCCTCGTTGTTCGCCCTGGCCTGCCTGGGGCTGGCTCTTGTGGCAGGTACACACTACGAGGGCCACTGGATCGTCTATGCGGTGTTCACGCTGACAGCAAACGCGCTGCTATTCATCGGGTTTCGTCGCCAGGCCATCTATTTCGACACCTTCATCGGCATCTTCCTGTGGCTGGGCTTTTGGCTGAAGCTGTCGCTGCGCGTGGCTTTCACCGCGGGTCAGTTTCATGAATCGGTCGGCGCCTTTGATGGTTCGGGCGCCGCATTTGATCATGCCCTGACGGTGGCCTCGTGGGGTTTTGGTGGTCTGCTGTTGGCCAGCTTCGTCAGGCAGCGGTTCTTTCATTACCCCGTGACACCACTTTCATGCACTGGCCAGGGGCTGTTCGAACTCTACCGGGCCTACCGAAAGACTTGCATTGCGCTGTTCGTCGTACTGGTGCTCGGCGTTGGTGTCAGCAACATCGTGCTGGGCATCTACCAGAGGGGTATGGTGACGCAAACGGTACTGCCGTTTGGTTTAAACGGTATCTACAAGTGGTTGCTGCAATTCGGCTTGTCCTCGATGGCGGCGCTGATCATCCGGTTTGAGATTGAACTTCAGCGAAACGTGTCCATGGTGGCGATCTTCCCGCCTTTGATGGAGTGCTTTACGTCCAATGTCTCTCTGCTCAGCCGCGGCATGGTCCTCAATTCCGCCGCCCTAGGGCTCGGTGGCCTGCGCACCGTGCTGGGCATGAACCTGCGTCTGCCGCTGCGCACCGTAGCCGTGGCTTCGATCACATTCGCGGCCTTGTTTGCGGCGTCAGTGCTCAGCGTCAACTACCTGCGCGCCAGCAGCGTGCTGGGGGGAATTTACGAGCTTCCCTCGGCGAAGTCCTCAACGCCCACGCTCGCCTATGACACCAAGGACTTTGCCGAAAGTGCAAAGAAGATGACAGGGCCTCTGTTCATTGATCGGTGGGTTGGCATTGAGGGCGTGATGGCCGTGTCCTCTTCCCAGCGACTGGGCTGGTCCCTATGGAAGGAAGCATGGCAAGAAACGTTTCAAGAGGGCCAGCTCAGTCTCTTCGACCGCTACTTCATCGATTCACCCTATAACGAGCCGGCGATCGACAAGACCAAGCACCATTTCGTATCCCTTCCCGGCGTCATCGCGTTCTTTTACTACCCCGGCTCGATGGCCTTCTTGTTCGCTGGGCTTTTTCTGCTCGGACTGGTGGCTGCGCTGTTCGAGTTCCTGTCGTATCGGCTGGCTGGGCAGAATTGGGTGCTGTGCTCCTTGCTGGCCCAGGTCGTGGCTTTTCGGTACGCGAGTTTTGGCTATGTTCCAAGTCAATCCCACCTGCTCTTTGGCACGGTATTGCTGAACGTGCTGCTTATTGCCGTGGTGGACTGGATGGCGCGGCGTTGGATGCAACCGCCTCACGTCTCTCGCTAACCAATCAACACGATGGAGTCTGCTGGAAAATCCACCGCTGGCAACGCACCGCGACGTGCGCTGCTCATCTTTCCGATGGCCGCCTTGCTGAATTCGTTTTCGATGACGGCACTGCTCCTGGTGTTCGGCGTCGCCGGCCACTCGGAGATCGCTGCCAACATCGGCCTTGTCCAAGGCGCCACGCTTGCGCTCTTCTATGCGTTTTCCGCCAACGCGCGTAACCTGATTCTTGCCGATGGTTCCGGGTCGGCAGCGGCGCGCCTGCTAAGAACGCGTCTGTGGCTGCTTGTGCCTCTGTCCGCCACAGCCTATGTGCTCAGCGTTGGGGTCGGCGATGCAAGCGCTGCACTGGCCGTCGTGCTCATCCTTCGGCGGGCATCGGAGTGGTTCGGCGAGATCGGCCTGGCACGCCACGAGCAGAAGCATCGGTTCGCCATCCCCGGCCAAACCATCATGGCGGAGTCCGGCGCGTTCATGCTGTGCCTGCTGCCACTCGCTCTTGACTGGAGCCTCGCGCTCTGTGCATTGCCATGGGCCCTTGCTCCACTCCTCGCGACACGGCAGGCGCAGCTCTCCCTCAGCAAAGACGGGGAGCGCTTCTCGCTGAAGACTCTGCTGCCCCACTTTGGCTCCACGGCCATCATCGGCACCAGCGTCTATGTCTTTCGCATCTCGATCGTGTTGCTCGCCGGCAAGGCGGCGGCGGGCGACCTCTTCACCGCCTTCGCCATCGGTGGCTTGATTCCGACTATCTACGGGCAGGCCTTGGCACCCACCCTGGCCCATCGCTATGGCAGCAACAAGCTGCCCAAGTGGCTGCTGCTGGTTCCGACCACCATGCTGCTGGCGGGCCTGGGTTTGAGCACAGTCGCGTGGATGCAACCTGCGTGGTTGAACGCCATGGGCCGTGCGCCCCTGTTCTGGATCACCGTGGGCCTATCGATCGCGGGTGGGGCACTCATGAGCGTGGCGGCGGCCATTCGGACCCGCCTCATCCAGCAAGCTGGCGGCGATGACGTCTTCGGCCCCGACCTGCTGGCCAATGTGCTGATCGCCACTTGCGTCCCGTTCCTCTTCTACGTCCTGGGACCCGGTGCGCTCGCGGGCTTGTATGGATTGAGCGGATGCCTCAGCCTGGCGTTCCTTGCTGGCGTGGGCTTGCGGCAGCGAAGCGCCTCCTTGACGCAATCGCGCATCGTCCCATGGTGTATTGCGTTCCTGCTGCTCGTCCCCGTCTTCGTTCAGATCAAAGGCGGCTTGTTCCGGGACCCGGCGTTCGTGTTCGATGCCGGCGGAAGCATCCTCAAACTGCCGCTGCCCTTGTCGATCCTGGCCCTGTTTTCGGGTATCGCGCTGCTGGGCAAGTACACCGCCGCACGCACCAGCATGGCCGTGCTGTTCTTTACGGCACTGCTTTTCGTGACCACCTCCCTCACGGTCGCACAAGGCAATCCCGCGCAACAGGGGGCCAAGCTGATTCTGCTAGCCCAGTTTCTCCTGCCGATGTTCGGCCTGGTCCTCGGTCAGATGTTTGGCGCCTGTACACCGGCCACCGTGTTTGAACGCACCGCGCTGTGGGTGTTGCTGCTGATCCTGCCCGCCCAACTGCTTGCCACCTGGCTTCAGGGCTACACGCTGCTGCACCCGAAGGTGTTTTTCTTCAGCATCTACCAGCACCTCCAGTACGTCCCCATGGTCATCGTCGCGCTGTTGATGATGACAAGCCAGTCTTTGTGGGGCGCAAGCCTCAAGTACCGCGTCGGGTTGGCGATCTTGCTGCCCATAGCGATGGTCTATGTCGTGGCTTCACTTTCCTGGGGCGCGGTGCTAGGCACCGCGGTTTGCCTGTTGTGTTTTGCGCTAACGCACCTACGGCGGGTTCGCATCGGCCGCCGCGCTGGCGTAGCCATGGGCCTTGCCGCAGTAGTCGCAGTGGCTTACATCGCTTTGTCCGAAACGGGCGTGCTGTCGCGGTCGTTGAGCGACGAAAACGGGCCTCGGGATACCCTGCAATGGCACAACAAGTTGGCGCCGTACCTTGAAAGAGCGGAGACGACATCGCCCGCGGCTGGCGCGACCCGCATGACGCACTGGCGCTTCTATGCGGCGGGCATCGTTGAAACACCAAGGACGTTTCTCCTGGGACATGCAACGCCGCCCGACCGGGTGCTACACCCGAGCGCACACAACTACTGGCTCGACGCGCTGTACAACTTCGGATTCGTCGCCATGTTGCCCTTGATTGTGCTGCTGCTCGGGACACTCCGCTGGTTGTGGCGACAACGGAGCGCGGCGTGGGATTCCCCCGTGCTGCTGGGCACCGCGATGGCGGCTCTGTACCTTTTGCTTTTCGAGAACATGCTAAAGGTTGGCATGCGACAGCCGTATCCCGGCATCATCACGTTCTTTATTTGGGGCTTGCTGATCTCGCGCCTGAAACACCCTGTTGTGGACCCAAAGAAGCCAATGGCGACACAGGCATGAGGTTGCTTATCTTCAGCCAGTACGCTTGGCCCGAGGTGTTTGGCATCAATGCGCTGGCGCAGTCGCTGGCCCAACGGGGTGTGAAGGTGACCGTCTTGACGGGCCAGCCCAACTACCCCGAGGGCCGCGTCTTCGCGGGCTATCGGGCCACCCGACTGACACGCGAAAAGTGGGGTGATGTCGAGATACTGCGCGTGCCGCTGGCGCCACGCGGAAAAGGCGCCGCGCGCCTGGCGCTGAACTACCTGTCATTCATCCTGTCGGCCGGCCTGTTGGGCCCTTGGGCCTTGCGTGGCCGGTCGTTCGACGCGGTGCTGGTGTATGCGCCCTCGCCGCTGCTGCAGGCCCTGCCGGCCATTCCCATCGCCTGGCTGAAGCGGGCGCCACTGGTGGTATGGGTGCAAGACTTGTGGCCCGAAAGCCTGTCCGCCACGGGCTTCATTCGCAATCAGCGCGTGCTGTCGGCCATACGCCAGGTCGTGCGCTTCATTTACCGGCACACCGACAGCATCCTCATCCCCTCGGAAGCATTCCGCGAGCCGATCGCGGCCATCGCGCCAGAGCCCGCCCGCATCCACTACTACCCGAACGCCTGGACCGGGGAAGGCCTCGAGGCCCAGGCCAGCGAAGCGGCGCGCCAGCTGGCCAGCGAAATGGCCCAGGGCTTCTCCATCGCCTTTGCCGGCAACCTGGGTACCGCGCAGGCGCTTGATACCGTCGTGGACGCGGCACGCCGGCTGCAGGCCGGCGGCTCCCCGGTGCGCCTCTACCTGATCGGCAGCGGCAGCCAGTCGGAATGGCTGGCGCAGCAGGTGCATGAGCATGGCCTGCGCAACCTCGTGCTGCCCGGACGCTTCGCCCCATCCGACATCCCCACCTTGTTGGCGGCCGCCTCGGCGGTGCTGCTGACGCTGCGCGACGAACCCATCTTCGCCTATACCGTGCCGAGCAAGCTGCAGGCCTACCTGGCAGCGGGTCGTCCCATCATCGCGGCCATCAACGGCGAAGGCGCGCGTCTGGTGCGCGAGGCCGATGCTGGTCTTGACTGCCCGGCCGGTGACGCTGCGGCACTGGCCGAGACCGTGCAGACCATGCACGCGCTGGATGACAGGCGCCGTGCGGCAATGGGAGACAATGCCAGCCGTTACGCGGCCGCGCATTTCAGCCTGCCGACGCTCACGGACAAGCTGATCGAGCACCTGAAACAACTCACCATGCAACACACCGCCCCCCCGCAGGAGATCTCCCGGTGAATGTACTGATCCTGGGCGGCACGGGCATGCTCGGCCATGCCATGTTCCGTCTGCTGTCACAGAATCCCGGTCTGCAAACCTGGGCCACCGTGCGCTCGGGCGGGGCCCGGCGACACTTCCCGCACGCGCTGGCCGATCGCCTGGTCAGTGGAGTGGACGTGGAGAACGCCGACACGCTGAGCCAGATTTTCGCGCGCGTGCGTCCGGACGTGGTCATCAATTGCATTGGCCTCATCAAGCAGTTGGCGGCGGCCAATGATCCACTGGCCGCGCTGCCCATCAACGCTCTGCTGCCGCATCGGCTCGCCCGCCTGTGCGACGTCGCCAAGGCTCGGCTGATCCACGTCAGCACCGACTGCGTCTTCTCCGGCCAGCGCGGCCACTATGTGGAGACCGACACGGCCGACGCCACCGATCTGTACGGGCGCTCGAAGCACCTGGGCGAGGTGTATTACCCCCATACCATCACTTTGCGCACCTCCATCATTGGCGAGGAGCTGGAGGGCAGCGCCAACGGCCTGATCGGCTGGTTCCTGTCCCAGTCGGGCAGCGTCAGGGGCTTCACCCGTGCCATCTTCTCGGGCCTGCCCACCGTGGAGCTTGCTCGCGTCGTGCGCGACCACGTGCTGCCGCGCCCCGACCTGCACGGGCTCTACCACGTGGCCACGCGGGCCATCGCCAAGGCCGACCTTCTGGCGCTCGTGGCGTCCGCTTATGGCCGCCAGATCGAGATCGTGCCCGACGCCTCGCTGGTGATCGACCGCTCGCTCGACGCGTCGAAGTTCCAGATGGCCACCGGCTACGTTGCGCCCGACTGGCCGGCGTTGATCGCCGACATGCGCCAATTCCACTCTCATACCTGATTCGACATGTTCTCCAATGGCGTCCTGATGATCACCGGTGGCACCGGTTCCTTTGGCAACGCAGTGCTGCAACGCTTCCTCGACACCGATGTGCGCGAGATCCGCATCTTCAGCCGCGATGAGAAGAAGCAGGAAGACATGCGCATCGCGCTGTCGCACCCCAAGCTGAAGTTCTATATCGGCGACGTGCGCGACTACGACAGCGTGCACCAGGCCATGCATGGCGTGGACTTCGTCTTCCACGCAGCCGCGCTCAAGCAAGTGCCGTCATGCGAGTTCTATCCCATGGAAGCGGTGCGCACCAACGTGCTGGGTGCCGAGAACGTCATGAATGCCGCCATCGCAGCCGGGGTGCGCCGCGTTGTCGTGCTGAGTACCGATAAGGCCGTTTACCCCATCAACGCCATGGGCATCTCCAAGGCCATGATGGAAAAACTGATGGTGGCCAAGTCGCGCATGCGCGGCCCCGACGAAACCGTGCTCTGCGCCACGCGCTACGGCAACGTCATGGCCTCGCGTGGGTCGGTGATTCCCCTGTTTATCGACCAAATTAAGGCCGGCCAGGACCTCACCGTCACCGATCCCGCCATGACGCGCTTCTTGATGTCGCTGGAGGATTCTGTTGACCTGGTGCTGCACGCGTTCCAGCACGGCAGCCAAGGCGACATCTTTGTTCAGAAAGCCCCAGCGTCCACGGTGGGCGACCTGGCTCAGGCGCTGCTCGAACTGTTCAATAGCCCGGCGGCTGTTCGAATCATCGGCACCCGCCATGGTGAAAAACTCTATGAGTCGCTGCTGTCGCGCGAGGAAATGGGCAAGGCGGAAGACATGGGCCGCTATTACCGCGTGCCCTCGGACGACCGCGATCTCAACTACAACAAGTATTTCGTCGAGGGCGAAACCCGAGTGTCTGCACTGGAAGACTACACCTCGCACAACGCAGAGCGGCTCGATATTCCCGGCGTCAAGCAACTGCTGATGAAGCTGAACTACATCCAGGAGCGGCTGCGTGCTTAAGGTCATGACCATCGTGGGCACGCGCCCCGAGCTGATCAAGATGTCGCGCGTCATCGCCGCCTTTGACGCGCACACCCGGCATGTGCTGGTACACACCGGGCAGAACTTCGACTACGAACTCAACCAGGTCTTCTTCGACGATCTCGGCATTCGCAAGCCGGACCACTTCCTCGATGCCGCCGGCGAGAACGCCGCCCAGACCATCGCCCGAGTGATTGAGCGCTCAGACACCGTCATGGCGCAGGAACAGCCCGATGCCGTGCTGCTGTACGGTGACACCAATTCCTGCCTCTCGGTGATCTCGGCCAAGCGGCGGAAAATTCCCGTGTTCCACATGGAAGCAGGCAACCGCTGCTTTGATCAGCGCGTGCCCGAAGAGCTGAACCGCAAGGTCCTGGATCACCTGAGCGACATCAACCTGGTCCTGACCGAGCACGCGCGCCGCTACCTGATCGCCGAGGGCATTCGGCCAGAGACCATCATCAAGACGGGCTCCCACATGCGCGAGGTGCTGGACCACTACCGTGAGGGCATCGAACGGTCCACCGTGCTCGAGCGCTTGAACCTGAAAGCCGGCCAGTACTTCATCGTCAGCACCCACCGCGAAGAAAACGTCGACAGCGAGGCCAACCTCGATGACCTGCTTGACACACTGAACGGCATTGCCGACAGCTTCGGCCTGCCGGTGGTGGTGTCGGTGCACCCCCGAACGCGCAAGCGGCTGGATGCAATGGGCACGCGCCAACACCATCCGAAGATTCAGTTCCTCAAACCCTTCGGTTTCAACGACTACATCCACCTGCAGACGCGAGCGCGCTGCACCATCTCTGACAGCGGCACCATCACCGAAGAGAGCGCTCTGCTGGGCTTTCCGGCCATCACCATCCGCAACGCGCACGAGCGACCCGAGGGCATGGACGCTGGCGTGCTGATCATGTCCGGGCTCAAGCGCGAGCGCGTCCTGGACGCCATCCGGGTCGTGACCAGCGACCCCGCCGGGCCAGCGCGCCCGGTCGGCGACTACGAAGCGCCGGCCGTGTCCACCCAAGTGCTGCGTGTCGTTCTCAGCTACGTGGACTACGTGAACCGCACCGTTTGGTCCAAGCCCGCACGCCCATGAACACCGCCCCGGGTGACATTCTGCTGACTGGAGCGAGCGGATTTGTTGGCCAGGCGCTGGATGCACGGCTCCGGCGCGATGGCCATCGGGTGCTGGGTACAGCGCGTCGATCTGGCCAGCTCGCGTCGGGCACGCCCATCGCGGCCATGGCTTTGACGCCCGACCAGGACTGGTCCGGCTGCTTGGTCCACACGCGCGCCGTCGTTCATTTGGCTGCTCGCGTGCATGTGATGGACGAACGGGCCGCCGATCCCCTGGCCGCCTTTCGCCTGGCCAACACCGCCGGCACCCTGAATCTGGCCCGCCAAGCGGCGGCCGTCGGCGTGCGGCGCTTCGTCTTTGTCAGCAGCATCAAAGTCAATGGTGAACAGACGCCCCCGGGAGGCGCCTTCCGGTTCGACGATGTGCCGGCCCCGCTCGATCCCTACGGCGTATCCAAGCGCGAAGCGGAAGACGGCTTGCGCCAACTGGGCGCATCCAGCGGCATGGAGATCGTGATCGTCCGACCACCCCTGGTTTATGGCCCCGGCGTAAAGGCCAATTTCGCGGCCCTCATGCGCGCCGTGCGCAGCGGCTGGCCGCTGCCGCTGGGCGGCGTGACGTCGAACCGCCGAAGCTTGGTCGCGCTGGACAATCTGGTGGACCTGCTGGTGCATTGCATCCACCATCCCGCAGCGGCCGGCCAAACCTTCCTGGCGAGCGATGGCGAGGATCTGTCCACGGCCGAGCTGCTCAAGCGCATGGGGCAGGCCCTGGGTCGCCCCGCACGCCTGCTGCCGGTGCCGGTCTCGCTGCTGGAGATCGGCGCGGCGCTCGTGGGCCGACGTGCCGTGGCCCAACGGCTGCTGGGCAGCCTGCAGGTCGACATCGCGCACACCCGCAAGGCCCTGGGGTGGACACCTCCCGTGTCGGTAGACGAAGGCCTTCGCCGCGCCGCGACGGGGCTAGCAACATGAGCAAGCGATTGTTCGATCTTGCGCTGGGCGTACCGGCAGCGCTGCTGCTGCTGCTGCCCGTCGCGTTCATCGCGCTGGCCGTGCGCCTCACCTCCCCCGGCCCCGCGCTCTACTGGAGCGACCGCGTGGGCCGGCGCAACCGCCTCTTCCGCATGCCCAAGTTCCGCAGCATGCGCACCGACACCCCCGCGGTGGCCACCCATCTGCTCGACGACCCGGCGCGCTGGCTCACGCCCATCGGTCCTTTCCTGCGCAAGACCAGCCTGGACGAGCTGCCGCAACTCTGGAGCATCCTCAAGGGCGACATGAGCTTCGTCGGTCCGCGGCCGGCGCTGTTCAACCAGGACGACCTGATTGCCCTGCGCACTGAGGCCGGCGTGCACGAACTCGTTCCCGGGCTCACCGGGTGGGCGCAAATCAATGGCCGCGACGAGCTGCCCATTCCACAGAAGGTCGCCCTGGATATCGAGTATCTTCGGCGCCGGAGCTTGGCTTTCGATCTGCGCATCCTATGGCTCACGGCCGTGAAGGTGCTGCGGCGCGAGGGCGTGCAGCACTGACCTATTGGACATCCAGGGAGACAAGGTCGAATGAGCCAGCCGACGCCGCTCGTCATCGTTGGAGCCGGCGGCCACGGCCGCAGCGTGCTCGAGCTCGTGCGCCTGGACGGCCGCTACGAGGTCCAGGCCTTCCTCGATGACCAGCAGCCCGCCGGCACGGACGTGATGGGCGTGCCGGTCTGGGGACCGACGACCCTGCTCGATCAATTGCCCGTCCGCGGCGTTCCCTGGGTGCATGTGGCCATCGGCCACAACCGCACCCGCCAGACCCTTTGCGCGCGCGCACGCGCGGCCGGGATTGAACTGGCCACGCTGGTGCACCCCCGCGCCGTCGCCTCGCCCAGTGCCGTGCTGGGCGCCGGAACGGCACTCATGGCCTGCGCCGTGCTCGGCACCCAGGCCCGGCTGGGCGAAGGCGCCATCGTGAACGTCGGCGCCGTGGTCGACCACCACGCGCAGGTCGCGAATTTCGGCCACCTCGGCGCCAATGCCACCATGGCCGGCGGCAGCACCATCGGCGAGCGCGCCTGGCTGCAAGCCGGCGCCGCCCTCGGCTACGGCGTGCACCTGCCCGACGACGCCATCGTCGCCCCAGGCGAGGGGCGCTCATGAGCGAGCTTCAGAGCCGATCGCGCGAGCAGGCCGACGAGGGCCTGGCCGGCGCCTTGCTGCACATGCCGCGGCCGCTGAAGCGGGCGTTCGCCGTGGCCGTCGACGTGGCCCTGTGCGTGCTCGCCGTCTGGGTCGCCCTGTACCTGCGGCTGGAGGTCTGGCTGCGCCTGGAGATGCCATACCTCTGGGCCGTGATCGGCTCGGTGCCACTGGCCATCCCCCTCTTCGCCAGGTTCGGCCTGTACCGCGCCATCTTCCGCTACGCCGGCTGGAACGCCATGCTCAGCCTGGGCCAGGCCATGGCGCTCTATGGCCTGTTCTATGCCACGGTCTTCACCGCCATCGGCGTGCCGGGCGTGCCGCGCTCGGTGGGCGTGATCCAACCCCTGCTGCTGTTCATCTTCATCGGCCTCAGCCGCCTGTTCGTGCGCGTCTGGCTGGGCGGCCTGTACCGCAAGGTGCTGATGCGCAAGGGGCTGCCCGGCGTGCTGATCTACGGCGCCGGCACCGCCGGCCGCCAGCTGGCCGCCGCGCTGGCGCGCAGTCCCGAACACCGCCTGCTCGGCTTCATCGACGACGACCCGGCCCTGCAGGGCAACAGCCTGGACGGGCGCAATGTCTATCCGCCGGACAAGCTGCGCGAACTGGTGACCGCCATCGGCGCCACCGACGTGCTGCTGGCCCTGCCCTCGGCCTCGCAGAAGCGCCGGCGCGAGATCCTCGAATCGCTGCGCCCCCTGCCCCTGCACGTGCGCACCCTGCCCGGCATGTCCGACCTCGCCTCGGGCCGCGTCAACCTCAGCGACCTGCGCGAGCTCGACATCGAGGACCTGCTGGGTCGCGAACCCGTGACGCCCGACCCCGCCCTGCTGGACAAGCTGATCCGCGATCAGGTGGTTGCCGTCACGGGCGCAGGCGGCAGCATCGGCAGCGAGCTGTGCCGCCAGATCGCCTCGCTGCGGCCTCGCACCCTGCTGCTCATCGAGCAGAGCGAATACGCCCTGTACGCCATCCACCAGGAGCTCATGCAGCGGGTGGACACCGACGCCATGGAGGTCGTTCCGCTGCTGGCTTCCGTCCAGGACGAGGACCGCATGGGCCAGATCCTCAAGGCCTGGCAGCCGCACACGCTCTACCACGCCGCCGCCTACAAGCACGTGCCCCTGGTGGAGCACAACGCGGTGCAGGGCCTTCGCAACAACGTCTGGGGCACCTGGGTCACGGCCCAGGCCGCGCTGGAGGCCGGCGTGCGCCACATGGTGCTCATCAGCACCGACAAGGCGGTGCGCCCCACCAACATCATGGGCGCCAGCAAGCGCCTGGCCGAGCTGGTGCTGCAGGCCTTGGCCGAGCGGCACGCCGCCCGCACCGTGTTCAGCATGGTGCGCTTCGGCAATGTGCTGGGCTCCAGCGGCTCGGTGGTGCCGCTGTTTCGCGGGCAGATCGCCGCCGGCGGGCCCGTCACGGTCACGCACCCCGACATCACGCGCTTCTTCATGACCATCCCCGAGGCGGCGCAGCTCGTCATCCAGGCCGGCGCCATGGCCGAGGGCGGCGACGTCTTCGTGCTCGACATGGGCGAGCCGGTGCGCATCGTCGACCTCGCCCACCGCATGGTCGAACTCTCCGGCCTGCAAGTGAAGAACGAGCAGCAGCCCTGGGGCCAGATCGAAATCCAGATCACCGGCCTGCGGCCCGGCGAAAAGCTCTACGAGGAGCTGCTGATCGGCGACAACCCGCTGCCCACGCAACACCCGCGCATCCTGCGCGCCCAGGAAGCGCTGCTCCCCCCCGACACGCTGCTGGGTCTGCTGGAGGCCCTGGACACCGCCATGCGGTCCAACGACGTCAACGCCATTCGCGCGTTGCTGCAGCAGGCGGTGCAGGGCTACCAGCCGGCGGGCGAGGTGGTGGATTGGCTGCACACCGACCCGCAGGCCCCGCTCACACCAACCCAGTCGGCCTGAGCAAAAAAAAGCCACCTTTCGGTGGCTTTGCCAAGTCCTCGAGAGGACGTCGTTGGGAGACCTGATCGATGCGGTGTCTCGGGCCTGGTCGATATGCGCCACGCACATACCTGGGCTCTGAACGGGTGTCGTGACAGCAACTGCTGCATTCTCACGGGTCTCCCACGCCGATGACATCCCCAATTTGGGGGACGCGGGCGGCACCCCCCGGCACCGAACCGCCGTTCAGGCCGGCAGCGTGACCACGAACCGTGCCCCGCCGCCCGGCCGGTCCTCGCAGCGCACCGCGCCGCCGTGGCGTTCGACGATCGTTCGCACCAGCGCAAGGCCCAGGCCGACACCGCCTTCGCGCTCGCTGGCGCCCGGCAGGCGGTAAAAGGGCTCGAAGATGCGCTCGCGCAGCTCGGGCGGCACGCCCGGGCCATGGTCGTCCACCGTCAGCACCGCCACGCGCGATCGGCCGCTTTCGCGCACGCTCAGGCCCAGCCGCACCTCGGCATCGGCCTTGCCGGCACCGCGGCCGTAGCGGCGCGCGTTCTCCAGCAGGTTGCGCAGCACGCGGCGCAGCAGCTTGGCGTGGCCGTGCACCACCACCCCGCCCGCGGCGGGCGCGGCCTCGAGTTCGGCCCCGGCGCGCGCGCACTCCTCGGCGGCCAGGCCCAGCAGGTCCACCTCTTCCTCCGGGCCCAGCGCGGCCGGGTCGGAGGGATCGCTCAGGTCGAGCCGGCTCGCCAGCAGGATCTCATCGATGAGTTGGTCCAGCTCGTCGATGCTGCGCGCGATCTCGGCGCGCTGGGCCTGCTGGCTGGGATCGCTGCCGATCAGCGCCAGCCCCATGCGGATGCGCGCCAGCGGCGAGCGCAGCTCGTGCGAGGCATTGGCCAGCAGGCGCTTGTGCGACTGCAGCAGCGTTTGCACGCGCTCGGCCGCCACGTTGAAGCGCTTGGCCAGAAAGGCCACCTCGTCCTGCCCATTCACCGACAGGCGCGTGGACAGGTCGCCCGCCCCCCAGCGCTCCACGCCCTTCTGCAGGGTCTCCAGGCGCTTGGTGAGGCGGCGCACGATGGGATAGGCCCCCAGCGCCACAGCCAAGGCCACCAGGCCCAGCAGCCAGGCAAAACCGGCGGGCGTGAGCAGCCAGGCCGGCGCCCGGCTGCCCGGGTTGGAGGGCGCGCCGCGGTTGGAGAACGGCAGCATCACGTACAGCTTCTCTCCGTCCCGCATGATCACCTCGAAGCGCCAGCCCTCGCCGGGGATGCGCTCGGCCCGCGCGGGCGCATCGCCCAGCACGTCGCCCGCGGTGTTCTCCACGATGATGGTGCGCATCACGCGCGCTTCGCGCTCCTCGCGGTCACGCTCCAGGGCCTGCTGCCACAGCCAGCCCACCACCAGCGTGAGCACGGTCACGGCGGCCACCACCGCCAGCCAGATGCGCAGGTACAGGCGTTGACCGAACAGCGACAGGCTCACCGGGCTCAGTCTTGCTGCTTGGCGAACACGTAGCCCACGCCGCGCACCGTGAGGATGCGCTTGGGGTTCTTGCTGTCCGCTTCGATCGCGCCGCGGATGCGCCCGATGTGCACGTCGATCGAGCGGTCGAAGGCCTCCAGCTCGCGGCCGCGCACGGCTTCCATGATTTGGTCGCGCGTGAGCACGCGTCCCGCACGCTCGGCCATGGCCACGAGCAGATCGAACTGGTAGGACGTGAGCTCTGCCGGCTGGTCGGCCACGGTGACGGTGCGCGCGTCGCGGTCGATCTCCAGCGAACCGAAGCGCATGACCGGCGTGGCACGGCTGCCGCCGTTGCCCCCGCTCTCGGCGCGGCGGCGCAGCACGGCGCGCACGCGCGCCAGCAGCTCGCGCGGCTCGAAGGGCTTGGGCAGGTAGTCGTCGGCCCCCAGCTCCAGGCCAATGACACGGTCCATCGGGTCGCCCTTGGCGGTGAGCATGAGCACCGGCACGCGCGCCTGCGCGGTGCTCAGCGAGCGGATGCGCCGGCACACCTCCAGGCCGTCGATGCCGGGCAGCATCAGATCGAGGATGACCAACTCGGGTTGCACCAGCGGCAATTGCTCCAGGCCACTTTCGCCGTCGGCGGCGTGGGCCACCGCGAAGCCCGATTGCCCCAGGTACTCCTGCACCATCTGGGCCAGCCGGGCGTCGTCCTCGATCATCAGCAGGTGGGCGGTCGTCATGCGATTCAGTGTAGCGGCGGCTGCCGGAGCGGCCGATGCTGCACCCGCGGGATGAACCGGCCTTGCGCTGCACGTAAAGTTGGGTAAATCATGGTGCTCTCCATGTCCGCCACCCGGTGACCATCCCGCCCCCGCCATGCCCCTGTCCATGCCGACGACCGCCGCCGACACCCTGGACGCGCTGCTCGCGCAACGCGCCCAGATCCATCCCCGCCACCCCGCTCTGCGCTGGGACGGCGGCGATCCGCAGTGGCAGTCTCTCGACTACGCCACGCTGGCGCAGCGCGCCCGGGCGCTGGCGCAGGCCCTGCCCGTGGAGCGCGGCCTGCGCGTGGCCTGGCTGGGCTTCAACCACCCCGCACAGATCGCCCTGCTGTTCGCGCTGGCCCGGCGCGGCGCCCTGCTGGTGCCGCTGAACCACCGACTGGCGCCCGCCGAATGGGCCGCCGTGCTGAACGACAGCGCCCCGGTGTTGCTGGTGCACGACGAGGCCTTTGCCGAACCGGCCCGCGCGCTGGCCGCCGCGCACGGCCTCGCGGCGATGCCCGTGGAAGCCCTGGATGGCGGCGACGAGCCGCCCACCGAGCCCCCGGACGGCCACGCGGCCCACGAGGGCGGCCCGGACGACCCGGTGCTGCTGGTCTACACCTCGGGCACCACCGGCCAGCCCAAGGGGGCGGTCCACACCCAGGCCAACCTGCTCGCCAACATGGCCATCGCCGCGCAAGTGCAGGAGATCACCGAGCGGGACACGGTCCTCACCGCGCTGCCGCTGTTCCACGTGGGCGGCCTGTGCATCCAGACGCTGCCCGCGCTCTCACGCGGCGCCACCGTGTTGCTGCACCGCCGCTTCGACCCCGGCGCCGTGTTCGACGCCCTGGCCGCCTCGCGCCCCACGCTGACGCTGCAGGTGCCCGCCACGCTGCAGGCCCTGGTGCAGCACCCGCGCTGGGCCCGGGCCGATCTGTCCTGCCTGCGCGCCCTGTGGGCGGGCTCCAGCCTGCTGCCGGCCGACCTGCTGCGGGCCTGCCACGCGCGCGGCCTGCCGGTGTGCAACGTCTATGGCAGCACCGAGACCGGCCCGTTCTCCATCGCCCTCGGCCCGGCCGAGGCCATGGACCACGTGGGCTCCTGCGGCTGGCCCGCGCCGGGCGTGGAGATCCGGCTCGTCGGTACCGATGGCGAGCCCGTGGCGAGCGGCCGTGTGGGCGAAATCTGCGTGCGCGGCCCCAACGTGGTGGGGCTGTACTGGCCCGACATCGCGGCGCTGGACGCCGAGGGCTTCTTTCACAGCGGCGATCTGGCGCGCCAGGACCCCGACGGCAGCTACGTGGTGGTGGGCCGCGCCAAGGACATGATCATCTCGGGCGGCGAGAACATCTACCCGGCCGAGATCGAGCAGCTGCTCGCCGAGCACCCCTGGGTGGCCGAGTGCGCCGTGGTCGGCCGCCCCGACGAGCGCTGGGGCGAGGCCTGCGTGGCCGTGGTGGTGCTGCGCGAGACCGCTCCCGAGGACTGGCAGAGCGGCGTGTCCGCCGCGCTGGAGGGCCGCCTGGCGCGCTACAAGTGGCCGCGGCACTGGCACCGCGTCGACGCCCTGCCGCGCACCGCGCTGGGCAAGGTCGTCAAGCCGGCGATCCGGGCCTGGCTGGTGAGTCAGCGCTAGGGACCGCGGCCGTGGATGGCACCGGCAGCCAGCGCGTGGCCAGCCAGATCAGCAGCAGCACCGGCAGGCCGAGCAGCGCCGTACCGATGAAGAACGGCGTGTAGCCGAAGTGGTCGACGAAGGCGCCCGAGTACCCCGCCACCCACTTCGGCGCCAGCAGCATCATGGAGCTGAACAGCGCGTACTGCGTGGCCGAGTAGCTCACGTTCGTGAGGCCGGAGAGAAAGGCGATGAAGGCCGCCGAGGCCACGCCGGCGCTCAGGTTGTCGGCCGAGATGACCAGGATCAGCGCCGTCAGGCTCGCCGCCTGGCCGGAGAGCCAGGCGAACAGCAGGTTGCTGGCGGCCGACAGCACCGCGCCCAGCATGAGCACGCGCATCACGCCCAGGCGCATGGACAGCGCGCCGCCGATGAAGGCGCCCAGCAGGGTCATGATGACGCCATAGACCTTGCTCACCGCGGCCACCTGGTCCTTGGTGTAGCCCATGTCGACGTAGAAGGGGTTGGCCATGATGCCCATCACCACGTCGCTGATGCGGTAGACGCCGATCAGCGCCAGCACCAGCACCGCGTGCTTGCCGTAGCGGCGCAGGAAGTCGGCGAAGGGCTCGATCAGGGCGGTGCGCAGCCACTCGCGGAAGTCGCGTGCGGGCGGCAGTTCCACGCGCACCGGCTCGCGCGAGAACAGCACGGTGAGCACGCCCACGGCCATGCTGGCGGCCATCGCCAGGTAGGCCGTAGACCAGGCACCCTGCTGGTAGCCACCGCCCGTGGTCTCGGCGCGCGCGGCCAGCCACAGCACCCCGGCGCCGGCCCAGATCATGGCCAGGCGGTAGCCGGTCTGGTAGGTGGCGGCCAGCGCGCCCTGTCGCTGGGTGTCGGCCGATTCGATGCGAAAGGCGTCCAGCGCGATGTCCTGCGTGGCCGAGGCGAAGGCCACCGCCAGGGCGCACCAGACCACGGCATCCAGCCCGGCGCGCGGGTCGGCCAGCGCCATGCCCACCAGCCCCGCCACGATGGCCAGTTGCGAGAGCAGCAGCCAGCTGCGGCGCCGCCCCAACGCGCGCGTCAGCAGCGGGATCGGCAGCCGGTCCACCAGCGGCGCCCAGCACCACTTGAAGCCATAGGCCAGGCCCACCCAGCTCAGGTAACCAATGGTGGTGCGGTCGATGCCGGCCTCGCGCAGGCGAAAGCTCAGCGTGCCCAGCACCAGCAGCAGCGGCAGGCCGGCCGAGAAGCCGAGCGCGAACATGCGCAGGCTGGCGGGTTCGAGGTAGACGCGCAGCGTCTGGGCCCACGACAGGCGTTGATCGGCGGCGGGCGTGGGCGGGTTGGCGTCGGTCGGCATGCGATGGATGGTGAAGGGCCGTCACGCAGGCGCGCGCGGCTTTGCCTATTATTCGCCCATGTGCTTCCTCTGCGACCTCAAGACCCGTGACGGCGCCCCGCCCCGCACCGAACCGGTGTGGTCGGCGCGCCGCGCCTTCGTGCTCGCCGCCGGCGCGGCCGCCGCCGCGCCGGCGCTCGCGCAGGTCGACGTGGGCCAGGGCTCGGCCCTGCGCAACCTGGTGCCGGCCGAGGAATTGGAAAACGCCGCCACCCAGCAGTACGGCCAGATGATGGCCGAGGCCAAGGCCAAGGGCGCGCTGGTGGCTGGTGGCGACCCGCAGGTCCTGCGCCTGCGCAACATGGCGCAGCGCCTCATTCCGCATTCCCCGCAGTGGAACAAGCGCGCCACGCGCTGGCAGTGGGAGGTCAACCTCATCCGCAGCGAGCAGATCAACGCCTTCTGCATGCCCGGCGGCAAGATCGCCTTCTACACCGGCATCCTCGACAAGCTCAAGCTCAGCGACGACGAGGCCGCGATGATCATGGGCCACGAGATGGCGCACGCCCTGCGCGAACACGCGCGCTCGCGCGTGGCCAAGACCAACGCCACCGGCATCGGTCTGTCCATCGCCGCGCAGCTGTTGGGCCTGGGCCAGCTCGGCGACGTGGCGGCCAACCTGGGCACGCAGCTGCTGAGCCTGAAGTACAGCCGCGACGACGAAACCGAGGCCGACCTGGTGGGCCTGGAGCTCGCGGCGCGCTCGGCCTACCAGCCGCGCGCGGCCGTCACGCTGTGGCAGAAGATGGCCGCGGCCGGCGGCGGCGCGGCGCCGGGCTTCCTGTCCACCCACCCGACGGGGCCGGAGCGCATCCGCCAGCTCGAGGCCAACGTGCCCAAGGTGCAGGGGCTGTACGAACGGGCCCGCAAGGGCTGAGGCTCAGCCCCGATCGCCCACGAAGGGGTTGGAGCGCCGCTCCTGCCCGAAGCGGCCCTCGGGCCCGTGCCCGGGGATGAACACCGTCTCGTCCCCCATGGGCCAAAGCCGCTCGCGGATGCTGGCCAGCAGTTGCGCGTGGTTGCCGCCGGGGAAGTCCGTGCGGCCGATGCTGCCCACGAACAGCACGTCGCCCACGAAGGCGCGCTGCGCGTCCTTCGAATGGAACACCACATGCCCCGGCGTATGGCCCGGACAGTGGCGCACCGCGAGTTCGCAGCGGCCGATGCGCACCGTGTCGCCATCGACCAGCCAGCGCGTGGGCGTGAAGGTCTCGGCCGGCGGGAAGCCGAACATGGCGCCCTGTTGCGGCAGGGCGTCGATCCAGAAGCGGTCGCCTTCGTGCGGGCCGATGATGGGCAGCGACAGGCGCCGCGCCAGCTCGGCCGTGGCGCCCGCGTGGTCGATGTGCGCGTGCGTGAGCCAGATGGCCTTGAGCGCGACGCCCAGGCGCCGCGCCTCCTCCAGCAGGGTGTCCAGGTCGCCGCCCGGGTCGATGACCGCGGCCTCCATCGCCTCGTCGCACCAGACGATGGAGCAGTTCTGGGCGAAAGCGGTGACGGGAATGGTGCGGTAGCGCAGCATCGCTCAGCGCCTCCCTCGGACCTCGACGCGCTGGTCGATGGCGCCGAACAGGGCGTCGGACGGGTCCGCGCCGACCGCCTCGATGCCGACGCGGTCCCCGTGGCGCAGGTAGCGCGGCAGATCGGCCTCGGGCGCGCCACCCAGCTGCGCCCGCACACGGGCCTCGGTGATGCAGGCGCTGCCCGAGCGCGGGTCGGCGTTGCTGATCGTGCCGGCGCCGACGATGCTGCCCGCGCCCAGGCCACGCGTGCGCGCCAGGTGCTCGATGATCTGCGGGAAGTTGAAGACCGTGTCCTCGTTGGCCGAGGGTTCGCCGAACCAGCCGCCGTTGATGCGGATGCGCACCCGCAGGTCAGGCATGCCGTCCTTCCAGGCGGCGCCCAGGGCCGCGGGGGTCAGCGCGATGGGGGCGAAGCTCGTGGCCGGCTTGCTCTGGTAGAAGCCGAAGCCCTTGGCCAGTTCGCTGGGGATGAGGCCACGCAGCGACACGTCGTTGAGCAGCACGACCAGGGCGATGCAATCGCCCGCCTGGGCCGCCGAGGTGCCCATGGGCACGTCCGTCGTCACCACGGCGATCTCCGCCTCCAGGTCGATCTGGTGCGCCTCGTCGACCGCGACGATGGGGTCCTCGGGGCCGATCATCACGTCCGAGCCGCCTTGGTACACCAGGGGCTCTTCCTCGTAGCGCGGCGGAATGGGCTCCTGGCGCCACTGGTAGATCAGGCGGGCGTGGTTGCGGTAGACCGAGGCGTCGGCCCACTGAAACGCGCGGGGCAGCGGGGCCATGCAGGCGGACGCCTCGAACGGCGCCGCCGAGGCCCAGCCGCTGGCGTCCAGCCCGCGCCGCTGCTCGTCCAGCGCAGGGGTCAGGGCCGCCCAGTCGTCGAGCAGGGCCTGCAGGGTGCGGGCGGGGCCCGCGGCCGGCGCCCAGCGCCGGGCGTCGGGGCTGACCAGCATGAGTTCGCCGTCGCGGGCGCCGTTCTTTCGCGTGGCCAGGCGCAGGGGGAAGTCGGTCATGGGTGGGGCGTGTTTCGTCGGGGCATGCGCGCACCGCGGGCCGGCGGCCCAGGCGCCGTGGCCCTCTCAGAGCGTGAAGTCGTAGCCGATGGTGATCGGCGCGTGGTCCGAGAAGCGCTGCGCCTTGTAGATGGCCTCGGTGCGCGCGTGCGCGGCCATCGCCGGTGTGGCCAGGTGGTAGTCCAGCCGCCACCCCACGTTGTTGGCCCAGGCCTGGCCGCGGTTGCTCCACCACGTGTAGCAGGCGTCGGTGGTGTCGGGCTGCAGTTGGCGGTAGACGTCGATCAGGCCCACTTCGGCGAACAGCTGGGTCATCCAGGCCCGCTCCTCGGGCAGGAAGCCGCTGTTCTTCTGGTTGCTGCGCCAGTTCTTCAGGTCGTTCTGCGTGTGCGCGATGTTCACGTCGCCACAGAGAATGAATTCGCGCTGCGACTTGAGCGTCACCAGGTGCGGGAAGAAGGCCGCCAGGAAGCGGTACTTGGATTCCTGCCGCTCGGGACCGGACGAGCCGCTGGGGAAGTACACGCTGATGATCGACAGCTTGCGCCGGGGCGTGTCGAAACGCAGCTCGGTGTAGCGGCCCTCGTCGTCGAACTCGTGCGTGCCGAAGCCGGTGAGCACCGCGCTCGGCTCGTGGCGCGTGAAGACGGCTGTGCCCGCGTAGCCCTTTTTCTGCGCGAAATGGAAGTGCCCGCGCATCCCGGCCAGTTCCTCGAAGCGACCGGCCACATCGGCCGCCTGGGCCTTCACTTCCTGCATGCAAATACAATCCGGCGCACTTTTCGCCAGCCAGTCTTCGAGGCCTTTGGTGGTGGCCGAGCGGATGCCGTTGAGGTTGAGGCTGGTCAGATTGAACACAAGGAAATCCTCATATGGTGATGGCAGGCGCGGCCGATGAGCCGCTGGCCCAGGCGTTCGTGAAGTTCTGCGTCGAGGCCGGCGCACTGAAGTTCGGCGAATTCAAGACCAAGGCCGGGCGCCTCTCGCCCTATTTTTTCAACGCCGGCCTGTTCGACGACGGGGCCAAGCTGGGCCGGCTCGCGGCATTCTATGCACGCGCGCTGCTCGACAGCGGGGTTGCCTTCGACATGATCTTCGGCCCGGCCTACAAGGGCATCCCGCTGGGCGCGGCCGTGGCCATCGAGCTCGCCCGCCTGGGCCGCAACGTGCCCTTCGCCTACAACC
The DNA here is from genome assembly GCF_034421675.1 of Hydrogenophaga sp. SNF1. NCBI lineage: Bacteria > Pseudomonadati > Pseudomonadota > Betaproteobacteria > Burkholderiales > Comamonadaceae > Hydrogenophaga > Hydrogenophaga sp. SNF1. Next base: position 240,789 of record NZ_CP139793.1, on the reverse strand, counting down.
GCAAGGAAGCCAAGGACCACGGCGAAGGCGGCACCCTGGTGGGCGCGCCGCTGCAAGGCCGCGTGCTGATCGTCGACGACGTCATGAGCGCCGGCACGGCCGCGCGCGAGTCCATCGCCCTAATCCGCGCCGCCGGCGCCACGCCGAGCGCCGTCGCCATCGCGCTGGACCGCCAGGAGAAGGCCACCGAGCCCGGCCCCGACGGCGTGGTCCGCGACGTGGATCACAGTGCCGTGCAGTACGTGCAACGCCAGCTCGGCCTGCAGGTCTGTTCGATTGCGAAGCTCGATGATTTGCTTCAGTATCTGTCCGCCCAGGCGGGCGGCGAGGTCGCGGCGCACCGCGACCGCGTGCTGGCCTACCGGGCCCGCTACGGCGTGAACTGACCCACCCCACCACCATGAACCGCCTGCCGCTGCCGATGTCCCTGCCCCACCGCTCCCGACTCGCTGGCGCGGCGGCCCTGCTGCTGCTGTCGCTGGGCGCGCAAGCGCAGAACAACACGCAGTCCATCTACACCTGCACCGACGGCAAGGGCCGGCGCATCACCTCCGACCGTCCCATCGTCGACTGCCTGGACCGCGAGCAGCAGCGCCTGGGCCGCACCGGCACCGTGCGCGAGGTGATCCCGCCCAGCTACACGCGCGAGGAGCGCGAGAAGGTCGAGGCCAAGCGCCGCGCCGAGCAGGAAGAGCAGGCCCGCCTCCAAGAGGAGCGCCGGCGCGAGCGCGCGCTGCTGATCCGCTACCCCAACCAGGGCGTGCACGACAAGGAGCGCCAGGAGGCGCTGGCGCAGATCGACGACGTCATCGCCGCCGTGCACAAGCGCGAAGCGGCCCTGATCGAACAGCGCAAGGGCATCGCGCAGGAGCTGGAGTTCTACCAGGGCGACCTGGCCAAGGCCCCGCTGTGGCTGCGGCGCAAGGTCGAGGACAACGACAAGCAGATGGACGTGCAGAAGCGCTTCCTGGTCGACCAGACGCAGGAGAAGCAGCGCGTGAACGCGCGCTTCGACGAAGAGCTGGCCAAGCTCAAGCAGCTCTGGGCCGGCACCGCCGCGCAGAGCCGCTGAACCGGCCCCCGTCCGCGAACAAGGACCCCAACAGGGGCCTCAACCCAGTTTCTGGCGCAGCAGGTCGTTCACCTGCTGCGGGTTGGCCTTGCCCTTGCTGGCCTTCATGGCCTGGCCCACCAGGGCGTTGAAGGCCTTGTCCTTGCCGGCGCGGAACTGGGCCACCATCTCGGCGTTGGCGGCCATCACCTCGTCGATGATCTTCTCGATCGCACCGCTGTCGCTGACCTGTTGGAGGCCTTGACCCTTGATCACGGCGTCCACGGAAGCGCCGCCGCTGTCCCACAGCTGGTCCATCACTTGCTTGGCTGTTTTGTTTGACAGCGTGCCGTCAGCGATACGTTCGAGAAGCAACGCCAATTGCGAAACGCTCACCGGCACTTTGGCAAAGTCCCTGTTTTCGTTGTTGAGCCGGCGCGAGACCTCGCCCATCACCCAGTTGCTGGCCATCTTGGCCTGGCCGCTGGCCTGGGCCGCGGCCTCGAAGTAGGCCGCCATCGCGGGGCTTTGCGTCAGCGTGGTGGCGTCGTACTCGGGCAGGGCGTACTGCTGCACGAAGCGCTCGGCCATGGCGCGCGGCAGCTCGGGCATGGCGGCCTTGACCTCGGCCACCCAGTCGCGCGACACCACCAGTGGCGGCAGGTCGGGGTCGGGGAAGTAGCGGTAGTCGGCCGCGTCTTCCTTGGTGCGCATGGCGCGCGTCTCGCCCGTGTCGGGGTCGAACAGCACCGTGGCCTGCTCGATGGCGTGGCCGTCCTCGATCTGTTCGATCTGCCAGCGCACCTCGTAGTCGATGGCCTGCTGCATGAACTTGAACGAGTTCAGGTTCTTGATCTCGCGGCGCGTGCCCAGCGGCGCCCCGGGCTTGCGCACCGAGACGTTGGCGTCGCAGCGGAACGAGCCCTCCTGCATGTTGCCGTCGCAGATGCCGATCCAGGTGACGATCTTGTGCAGCTCCTTCGCGTAGGCCACGGCCTCGGCGCTGGAGCGGATGTCGGGCTCGGTCACGATCTCCAGCAGCGGCGTGCCCGCGCGGTTGAGGTCGATGCCGCTCTGGCCGATGAAGTCCTCGTGCAGGCTCTTGCCGGCGTCTTCCTCCAGGTGCGCGCGCACCAGGCGCACGGTCTTCTTGTCGTCGCCCAGGTAGAAACTGACCGCGCCGCCCTGCACCACCGGAATCTCGTACTGGCTGATCTGGTAGCCCTTGGGCAGGTCGGGGTAGAAGTAGTTTTTGCGCGCGAAAACGCTGCGCTCGGCGATGTGCGCGCCCACGGCCAGGCCCAGGCGGATGGCGCAGGCCACGGCCTCGCGGTTCATCACGGGCAGGGTGCCAGGCAAGGCGAGGTCCACCGCGCTGGCCTGGGTGTTGGGCTCGGCGCCGAAGGCGGTGGCCGCGCGGCTGAAGATCTTGGACCGCGTGGCCAGTTGGGTGTGCGTCTCGAAGCCGATCACGACCTCGTAGCCGTGCACCAGCAGGGAAGGGCTTGCTTTGCTCATGGTCAGTACCCCGCGGGGGCGTGCGTGTGCCAGTCCGTGGCCTGCTGGAGGGCGTGCGCCACCTGCAGCAGCTCGGCCTCCTTCAGGTAGTCGCCGACGAGCTGCAGGCCGACGGGCAGGCCGCTGGTGGCGCCGAGCCCGGCCGGCACGCTCATGCACGGCAGGCCCGCGAGCGAGGCGGGCAGGGTATAGATGTCCGCCAGGTAGGCGGCGACCGGGTCGTCGGCCAGTTCGCCGATCTTCCAGGCCACCGTGGGCGCGACCGGCCCGGCGATCAGGTCGCATTCGGCGAAGGCGGCGCGGAAGTCCTGCGCGATGAGGCGGCGGATCTGCTGGGCCTTGAGGTAGTAGGCGTCGTAGTAGCCGTGGCTCAGCACGTAGGTGCCGATCATGATGCGCCGCTGTACCTCGGCGCCGAAGGCCTCGCTGCGCGACTTTTTGTACATGTCCAGCAGGTCGTCGTACTTCGCGGCGCGGTGGCCGAACTTCACGCCGTCGTAGCGGCTGAGGTTCGAGCTCGCCTCGGCGGGCGCGATGATGTAGTACGCCGGGATGGACATCTCCGTCCGCGGCAGGCGGATGCGGCGCAGGCTGGCACCGAGCGCCTCGAGCTGCTTCAGCGCGCCCGACACCCGCAGGGTGACGTCGCCGGACACGCGCTGGTCCGTGGTCGGGGCGTCGTCCGCCCAGTTCATCCACTCCTCGGGGATGCCGATGCGCAGGCCCTTGAGCGGCTGCGCGGCGCTGGCGCCGTCGCGCCCCTCGCCCCAGGTCTTGCCCAGCAGGCGGCCGTAGTCCTCGGCCGGGTGGTCCAGGCTGGTGGAATCGCGGTCGATGTCGGGCCCGGCCATGGCCGTGAGCAGCGTGGCGCAATCGGCCGCGCTGCGCGCCATGGGGCCGGCCTGGTCCAGGCTGGAGGCAAAGGCCACCATGCCGTAGCGCGAGCAGCGGCCATAGGTGGGCTTGATGCCGGTCACGCCGCAGAAGCCGGCGGGCTGTCGGATGGAGCCGCCGGTGTCGGTGCCGGTGACGGCGGGCGCCAGGCGCGCGGCCACGACCGCGGCGGAGCCCCCCGACGAGCCACCCGGCACGCGGGCCGGGTCCCAGGGGTTGCGCGCGGGGCCGAAGGCGGAGTTGTCGTTGCCCGAGCCCATGGCGAACTCGTCGCAGTTGAGCTTGCCCAGGGTCACCGCGCCCTGCTGCCCGAGCCGGGCCACCACGGTGGCGTCGAAGGGGCTGCGGTAGCCCTCCAGCATCTTGGAGCCGGCGGTGGTGGGAAAGTCGCGCGTGACGAAGATGTCCTTGTGCGCGATCGGCACGCCCAGCAGCGGCGTGCGCTCGCCGGCGGCGATGCGCGCGTCGGCGGCCCGGGCCTGGGCCAGCGAGACCTCTTCGTCGAGCGCCAGGTAGGCGCCCAGGGCCTCGTGCTGTTTCGCCCGCGCCAGCAGGTGTTGCGTCGCCTCGGTGCTGCTGGTCTTTTTGTCGGCCAGGGCCTGGGCCAGCTCGGCCACGCCCATCTGGTGCAGATCCGGCGCGCTCATTCGATCACCTTCGGCACCAGGAACAGGCCGTTTTCCACGGCCGGGGCGCTCTTCTGGTTGGCCTCGCGCGCGTTCGGCTCGCTCACCACGTCGGGGCGCAGACGCAAGGCCACGTCCTCCATCACGGCGGTGGGATGGGCCAGGGGCTCGACGCCGGTGGTGTCGACGGCCTTCATGCGCTCGACGATGTCGAAGAAGCCATTGAGCTGGCCAAGCAGGCGCTCGCTGTGCTCGGCGTCGAGTTCCAGGCGCGCCAGGTGGGCGATGCGCCCGATGTCGTTGGGGGTCAGGGACATGGTGCTGGGAGGTGAAGGGACCCGCGCCGCCAGGGCGGCACGGGCCTGCAACCGGATGCAAAACGGCCCGTTTGAGGGGCAAACAGGCCTGTTTTGATGCGGTTGTACACAGGCGTTCGGGTATTATCCTGCGTTCAGCGGAGCCGGCCTTTTGGCCCGGTTTTCGCCACCGAATCAATCACTTAGCCCCGATGCCCCGGTCCGACCCCGGCCCCACCCCCGGCTGCACGCGTGCGCGTGAGCTGACGCATCCCACAGGATTCACCCACCATGTTTGAAGCGTTCCGTCGGAGTTTTTCGACCGACCTGGCCATCGACCTCGGCACCGCCAACACCCTCATCTACGTGCGCAACAAGGGCATCGTGCTCGACGAGCCCTCGGTCGTGTCCATCCGCCACGAAGGCGGTCCTCAGGGCAAGAAGACCATCCAGGCGGTGGGCCGCGAAGCCAAGGCCATGCTCGGCAAGGTGCCCGGCAACATCGAGGCCATCCGCCCGATGAAGGACGGCGTGATCGCCGACTTCACGGTCACCGAGCAGATGCTCAAGCAGTTCATCAAGATGGTGCACCCGCGCTCGATGTTCAAGCCGAGCCCGCGCATCATCATCTGCGTGCCCTGCGGCTCGACCCAGGTCGAGCGCCGCGCCATCCGCGAGTCGGCCCTGGGCGCGGGCGCCAGCGAGGTCTACCTGATCGAAGAACCCATGGCCGCGGCCATCGGCGCCGGCCTGCCGGTGTCCGACGCCTCGGGCTCCATGGTGGTCGACATCGGCGGCGGCACCACCGAGGTGGGCGTCATCAGCCTCGGCGGCATGGTCTACAAGGGCAGCGTGCGCGTGGGCGGCGACAAGTTCGACGACGCCATCATTGCCTACATCCGCCGCAACTACGGCATGCTCATCGGCGAGCCCACCGCCGAGGCGATCAAGAAGGAAATCGGCTCGGCCTTTCCCGGTTCGGAAGTGCGCGAGATGGAGGTCAAGGGCCGCAACCTCTCCGAGGGCGTGCCGCGCAGCTTCACCATCAGCTCCAACGAGGTGCTGGAAGCCCTCACCGAGCCGCTCAACCAGATCGTCAGCGCGGTGAAGAACGCGCTCGAGCAGACCCCGCCCGAGCTCGGCGCCGACATCGCCGAGCGCGGCATGATGCTCACCGGCGGCGGCGCGCTGCTGCGCGACCTCGACCGCCTGCTCGCCGAAGAGACCGGCCTGCCCGTGCTGGTGGCCGAAGAGCCCCTGACCTGCGTGGTGCGCGGCTGCGGCATGGCCCTGGAGCGCATGGAGCGCCTGGGCACGATCTTCACCAGCGAATAAAGGCCGCGTTCCGCGCGGCGAGCCGCCATGCCACTGGGCACGCTGGACCGCACCCCACCGCCGTTCTTCAAGCAGGGCCCCTCGGCCCTGTCCAAGCTGATCGTGTTCAGCGCCGTGGCGCTGTTCCTGATGGTGGCCGACCTGCGCTTTCGCGTGGCGCAGCCCGTGCGCGCGGCACTGGCCACGGCGCTGTACCCCGTGCAGTGGGCGGTGCTTCAGCCCGTGCAGCTGGTGGGCGCGGCCGGCGGCTACGTCACCAGCCTGCACACCGCCCAGCAGAACGAAGCCGATGCCGTGCGCCGACTGGCCGACCAGGCCGCGCGCAGCCTGCAGGTGGACCAGCTGATGAATGAAAACCAGCGCCTGCGCGAACTGCTGTCCATGCGCGAGCGCGTGAAGGCCGGCGCCATCGGCGCCCAGGTGGTGTACGACGCCGCCGACCCCTACTCCCGCCGCGTGGTCATCGACCGCGGCCAGACGCATGGCGTGGTGGCCGGCGCGCCGGTGATCGACGAGTCGGGCGTGCTGGGCCAGGTGACGCGCGTGTACCCGCTGATCGCCGAGGTCAGCCTGCTGGTGGACCGCGACCAGGCCATCCCCGTGCTCGACGTCCGCTCCGGCGTGCGCAGCGTGGCCTACGGCCAGCCGGCCAGCGACGGCGACGGCCTGGAACTGCGCTACACCCTGGCCGAGACCGACATCCGCGAAGGCGACCTGCTCACCACCAGCGGTGTGGACGCGGTGTACCCGCCCGGCCTGCCGGTGGCGCGCGTCACCGCCGTGGAGCGCCAGAGCGGCTCGTCCTTCATGCGCATCCGCGCCGAGGCCCTGGCCCGCATGGACGGCGCGCTGCACGTGCTGGTGCTGGAGCCCGCGGGCGCGCAGCTGCCGCCGCCCCCCGCGGCCGCACCCGCCGCGGACGCCACCCAGCCCGGGCCCGTGCCGGGCGCCAAGGCCGCCAGCCGGCCCGGTCGCCAGGGGGCTCGGCCATGATCATGCGCCCCGGCCAGCAACTGCTGCTGCCCGCCAACCCCGTCTTCATCTGGTTCAGCCTGATCTGCGCGCTGGCGCTGAACATGCTGCTCAACATGGGCCTGTTCGGCCGCGCCGCCTGGGTGCCCGACCTGCTCGCGCTCAGCCTGGTGTTCTGGTGCGTGCACCAGCCACTGCGCATCGGTGTGGGCACGGCCTTCTTCTTCGGCCTGGTCATGGACGTGCACCAGGGCGCCCTGCTCGGCCAGCACGCCTTGTCCTACACCGTCATGGCCTTCGGCGCCGTGGCCATGCACCGGCGGCTGCTGTGGTTCCCGGTGCCGGCGCAGTCGCTGCAGGTGCTGCCGCTGTTCGTGGCGGCACACCTCATCGGCATGGTGGTGCGCCTGCTGGCCGGCGGCAGCTTCCCGGGCTGGCCCTACTTCCTTTCGCCGCTGTTCGAGGCCATGCTGTGGCCCGTGGTGACGGTGATGCTGCTGGCCCCCCAGCGCCGCGCACCCGACCCGGACGACAACCGACCGATCTAGATGGACACCCCCGCCGCGCTTCGCGCGCCCCCCTCGAGGGGGCTGAGGGCCGCGGCTCCGAGCCTGCCTGCGCAGGCTTGGGCGGCCCGAAGAGCCTGCGCCTCTGGCACGGGCGCGGCCTGCAAGGCGCGCCCCCGGCCCGGCAAAGCCGGTCCGGGGTGCCCTGGGTCGGGCCACCTCGCGCACAGAGCCCTCGGGTGAACGCACATGACTGAACTGCGCAACGTCGACGCGGACATCTGGCAGTTTCGCCAGCGCGTGATCGTGATCGCGCTGACGGTGCTGTTCGCCTTCGGCCTGATCGTGGCGCGCATGACCTGGCTGCAGGTGACCCGGCACGAGGAGTTCATGGCCCAGGCCGAGAGCAACCGCACGGCGGTGCTGCCGGTGGTGCCCAACCGGGGCCAGATCGTCGACCGCGAAGGCCGCGTGCTGGCCAGCAACTACTCGGCCTACACCCTGGAGATCACGCGCTCGCAGATCGAGGACCTCGACGACACCATCGCCGGCCTGCGCGAGCTGGTGGAGATCTCCCCGCGCGACGAGCGGCGCTTCCGCAAGCTGCTGGAGGAGTCGCACCGCTTCGACTCCCTGCCCATCCGCACCCGGCTGAGCGACGAGGAGGTGGCGCGCTTCACGGCCCAGCGCTACCGCTTCCCCGGCGTGGAGGTGCGCGCGCGGCTGCTGCGCCACTACCCCAACGGCGAAACCGCCAGCCACGTGATCGGCTACATCGGCCGCATCAACCAGCGCGAAAAGGAGCTCATCGCCGACTGGCCCGAGGAAGACCAGGCCAACTACCGCGGCACCGAGTACATCGGCAAGCTCGGCGCCGAGCAGCAGCACGAGCAGACCCTGCACGGCACCACCGGCTTCGAGCGGGTGGAGACCTCGGCCGGCGGGCGCGCGGTGCGCTCGCTCGCGGCCACGCCGCCCACGCCGGGCGACACCGTGGTGCTCACCATCGACGCCAAGCTGCAGAACCTGGTCGAGACGCTGTACGGCGATCGCCGGGGCGCCCTGGTGGCGATCGACCCGCGCAATGGCGAGGTACTGGCCCTGGTCTCCAAGCCCACCTTCGATCCCAACCTCTTCGTCGAGGGCATCGACGTCGACAACTGGCGCGCGCTCAACGAGTCGATCGACAAGCCGCTGCTCAACCGCGCCCTGCGCGGCACCTACCCGCCGGGCTCCACCTACAAGCCCTTCATGGCCATGGCCGCGCTGGAGACCGGCGCGCGCAAGGCCGAGACCGCCATCAACGACCCCGGCTACTGGATGCTGGGCAACCACCGTTTCCGCAGCCACGGCGACGGCGGCCTGGGCGCGGTGGACATGCGCCGCGCCATCATCAAGTCGAGCAACGTCTACTTCTATTCGCTGGCCAACGAGATGGGCGTGGACGCCATCCACGACTTCATGAAGCCCCTGGGCATCGGCCAGCTCACGGGCATCGACCTCAAGGGCGAGGTGCGCGGCGTGCTGCCCAGCCAGCAATGGAAGCGCGACACCTACAAGCGCCCCGAGGCACAGCGCTGGTACGCGGGCGAGACCGTTTCGCTGGGCATCGGCCAGGGCTACAACAACTTCACCATGCTGCAGATGGCCAACGCCATGGCCACCCTGGCCAACGGCGGCGTCAAGCGCACGCCGCACCTGTCGCTGGCGCGGCGCAACCCACTCACCGGCCAGGTCGAGCCGCTGCCCACGCCGCCGACCGAGAACCTGAACTTCAAGCCCGAGCACGTGCGCGTCGTGCTCAGCGCCATGCAGGCCGTCACCACCGAGGGCACTTCGGCGCGCGTGTTCTCGGGCGCCGGCTACACCAGCGGCGGCAAGACCGGCACGGCGCAGGCCGTCACCATCGGCCAGCGCGAGCGCTACGACGCCCGCAAGCTGGAAGAGCACCAGCGCGACCACTCGCTCTACCTGGCCTTCGCGCCGGCCGACGAGCCGCGCGTGGCGCTGGCCGTGATCGTGGAAAACGCCGGCTTCGGCGCCGCCGCGGCCGCGCCCATCGCGCGCCGCGTGTTCGACTACCTGCTGCTCGGCCAGTACCCGAGCGAGCAGGACATCGCCGCCCTGCAGGCCGGCGGGGGCGGTCCGCCCATCGGCACGCCGCGGCGCGTGAGCGACGTGGTCTGGCCACCCGAGGTGCCCGCGGCCACGGCGCCCTGAGGCGGCGCCGGCGGCGCGGGTGCCCGCCCGGCCCGCCAGGGCGGGCTCCCCGCCTCAGTCCAGGAAGCGCGGGCGCTCGTCGGCGCGGCGACGCTCCTGCGTCTGCTGGTCGAACACCGCCTGCGCCGCGGCGGACGTGGGCGCGCCGGCCATGCGCCGGTCCAGGCAGGTTTGGGGCGTGAGCCCGCCCGGGTTGCAGCGGCTTTCCGATGCCTGCACGCAGCGCGCCTGGGCCGCGCGGGCCTCCCGGTTGGCCTGGCACTGGCGCGACAGCTCACCCCATTGCGACACCCAGGCCGCTTCCCTGGCCTCGAATTCGCGCGCTTCGCGCTCGCGCGCCTGGCGCGCTTCCTCGCGGTTGCGCTCGCGCTCGCGTTCGCAGCGCGCGTCGCAGGGCGAGTTGTCCACGCGCGTCAGCAAGGGGCCGATGTCGCGCCACGGCCGGCCCGGCATCGCCTTGCAGCGGGCCTCGTCGGGGCCCTGCGGGTCGGGGCATTGCTGGCGCCGGCAGGCCTGCACGGGCGCCAGTTCCTGGCGGCAGGCCGCCTCGGACGCCTGGCGGAAGGCCTCGACCAGGCGCGCGTGCACGCGGCGCACGTCGGGGGCGTCGGCCGCTTTGTCCAGGGCGTCGGCATGGGCCAGATCGGGTTTGTCCGGCTTCGGCTTTTTCTCGCAGTACGCGAGCTGCGGCGTCTTCTCGCAGAACGCCTGCAAAGCGCTCGCCAGCGCGCTGGCGCTGGCCGAGCTGCGCGGGCAGATGATCAGTTCCGTCAGTTTGACGCCCCCGCGCATGGCGTCCTTGGCGTCGGCCGGCGACAGGTGGCTTCGCCCCTCCCGGGCGCACCAGCCCTGCTGCCCCATGGTGAAGTCGCCGCTCGGGAGCCGGCTGGAGCCGCCGCTGATGATGAAGCGCGACCAGTCGGGGCTGCCCGGCACGTTGAACGACACCTGGCCATCGGGCCGCACGGGCGCGCCCGTGTCCAGATCGACGGCCAGGATCGCCCCGCCCTTGCCGATGAAGAGGCCCAGGCCGTAGACCATGAGCTCGCTGCGCCGGGCGGCCCGCTCCAGCGGCGCGGGCAGCTGCTCCACGGGAAAGCCCCGGACCTCCTTGCCCACGCGGATCTTCACCGAGCTGATGGTCCACACGAGCCCGGCGTTGGCCACCGGCTCGCCCATCAGCGTCGTGAGCTTCCAGCGAATCTCGTGGATCCCGCAGACCTCGGGGACGTCCGGGGTCGCGCTCTTGAAGCACTCCACCCGGGCCAGACCGCCGCCGGGGCGCAGCGTGCCCTGGCCGCCGATCTCGGCCGCCCGGGCGGACGCCCCGCCCAGCGCGGACAGCGCCAGGGCCGCCAGCGCCACCCCCAGCGCCACCAGGCGCCCGCCGTGCCGCGCAAGCCCGCCGCTCATTCCTGGCGCGACCTCATGCCTTCGAGCGTGGAGCCGCTGCCCGAATGGGTGCGGTACTTGCGCTCGCCGTGGAAGGTTTCGCGCTTCTCCTGCAGCAGGTTGCCTTGCCAGGTCACCGTGCACCTGATCTCCTGGTGGTCGCGCCAGGCCGGGTGTTCGATGAAGCCGGTCTTGCACGAGCAATCGAGGTTGCGCGCGCTCGGCGCGTAGCGTTCGATGCGGCTCTCGGCGCGTTCGCAGCCGTCCTCCAGCTCGTCCACGCTCCACCAGGTGGTCTTCACGTTCACCCAGGCCGCGGCCACCGCGGCCCGCTGGCGCGCGGCTTCGTCGGCCGCGGCCTTGCCCGCCTGGGCGCTGGTGTAGATCTGCAGCGCCTGGCTGTAGTACTTGCCCTTGGTGCCGTGCACGCGCAGGTAGCGCTCCAGGCGCTCCAGGGCGGCGGCGTGCTGGCCCGTGGCCTGCAGGGCGCGGCCGTAGTGGTAGTCGAAGTTGGCCGGCATGGGCACGCCAGTGGCCTCGGCGGCCTTGAGCGCGGCGGCCGCCTTGGGCCAGTCGGCCTTGCCGCCCTTGTCCTCCTTCTCCATTTCGCCGGAGGCCAGTTGCAACTGGCGGTCGGCCTCCACGGTCGGCGGCAGGCCCTGAGCGGTGGCGGCGCCCGACCCCAGCAGCGTGGCGGTCAGGCAGGCAAGCAGAAAGCGCGGGAGGCGGGTATGGGGCATGGCGGACAGGATCTCCATCGTCGAAGGCGGACCAAGCCACCCTGGCCTTGGCATCGGCGCACGGGCGGCCAGCTTGATACTAGGCAGGGTTTCCCAGCACGCGAATAGTGCAGATGCACCAAGGCCACGGCCGGAACTAGCGCAGCCAGGCGTCCCAGGTGGTCTTGAGGATCAGCGCCCCCACCACCCCGATGAACACCCAGCGCACGAAACCGCTGCCGTGCTTGAGCGCCAGCCGGGTACCGGCCAGGCTGCCCACCACATTGGCCAGGGCCATCACCAGGGCGTAGTGCCACCACACATGGCCCTTGAGCGCGAACAGCAGCAGCGCCGCCAGGTTGGACGCCGTGTTCAGCAGCTTGGCGCTGGCGCTGGCGTGCAGGAAGTCGAAGCCCAGCCAGCGCACGAACAGGAAGACGAAGAAGCTGCCGGTGCCCGGGCCGAAGAAGCCGTCGTAGAAACCGATGACCGCGCCCATCAGGCAGGCCGCCGCCGTCAGCCGGCGCCCGGCGAAGGCCGGATCGTGCGCGTGGCCCAGGTCCTTGCGCGCCAGGGTGTAGAGCAGCACCGCGCCCAGCACGAAAGGCAGCGCGCGGCGCAGGAAGTCGGGCGAGACCACGGTGACCGTCCAGGCGCCCGCCATGGCGCCGGCGAAGGCCATGGCCGCCGCCGGCAGCAGCGCGCGCCAGGGCATGTCCACGCGCCGCGCGTACTGCACCGTGGCCGCCGCCGTGCCCAGCACGGCCGCGCCCTTGTTGATGCCGAACAGCGTGGCCGGGTGGGTGTGGGGAAAGACCGCGAACATCGCGGGCACGAGGATCAGCCCGCCCCCGCCCACGATCGAGTCCACGAAGCCGGCCAGCAGCGAGGCGGCCGAGACGAGCAGCAGTTCCATAACGGCGGCGATTGTCTCCGCCCGCGCTCAGGCGCCGCGCCGCCCCGCCGCGCCCCGCTCGTACCAGGCCTGGCTGCGGTTCACGGCGGCCACCACGGCCAGCATCACCGGCACCTCGATCAGCACGCCCACCACCGTGGCCAGCGCCGCGCCGGACTGAAAGCCGAACAGGCCGATGGCGGTGGCCACCGCCAGTTCGAAGAAGTTGCTCGCGCCGATCAGCGCCGACGGCCCCGCCACGCAGTGCGCCACGCCGAACCGGCGGTTGAGCCAGTAGGCCAGCCCCGAATTGAGCAGCACCTGGACCAGGATCGGCACCGCGAGCAGGGCGATGACCAGGGGCTGCCCCAGCAGGGCCTCGCCCTGGAAACCGAACAGCAGCACCAGCGTGAGCAGCAGCGCGCCGATGGACAGCGGCCCCAGCCGCGACACCACCGCCTCGAAGCGGGCCTGGCCACGCCGCCGCAGTGCCCGGCGCCAGGCCTGGGCCAGGGCCACGGGCACCACGATGTACAGGCCCACGGAGATGAGCAGCGTGTCCCAGGGCACGGTGATGGACGACAGCCCCAGCAGCAGCGCCACGATGGGCGCGAAGGCCACGACCATGATGGCGTCGTTGAGCGCCACCTGCGACAGCGTGAAGTACGGGTCGCCGCGGCAGAGCTGGCTCCACACGAACACCATGGCCGTGCAGGGCGCGGCCGCCAAGAGGATCAGGCCGGCCACGTAGCTGTCGATCTGGTCCGGCGGCAGCCAGGGCGCGAAGGCGTGGCGGATGAACAACCAGCCCAGCAGCGCCATGGAGAAGGGCTTGACGGCCCAGTTGACGAACAGGGTGACGCCGATGCCCCGCGCGTGCGCGCGCACCTGACCCAGTGCGGCGAAGTCGATCTTCAGCAGCATCGGGACGACCATCACCCAGATGAGCGCGCCCACCACCAGGTTCACCCGGGCCAGCTCCAGCGCGGCGATGGCGTGGAACAGACCGGGCAGCAGCCGCCCGAGCGCCACGCCGGCGACGATGCACAGCGCGACCCAGAGGCTCAGGTAGCGCTCGAAGAAACCGATGGCGGGCGCGGCGCCCGGTGGCGCCGACAGGGCGCTGTCCTGCAGGGCCATGGGATCAGTCCTTGGCCAGCGCGCGCGCCGAGTCCTGCAGCGCCAGGCGGTCCACGGCGCTTGCGGGCAGATTGACCAGCAGCTCAAGCCGTCGGCGGATGGCCAGCAGGGTCTGCCGGAAAGCGTCGAGCTGCTGCTCGGGCGTCCCCGTCACCGAGGACGGGTCGGCATAGCCCCAATGGGCCGTGGCCGGCTGGCCGGGCCAGTAGGGGCAGGTTTCGCCCGCGGCGTTGTCGCAGACGGTGATGACCAGGTCCATGGGCGGCGCGTCGGGGCGGCCGAATTCGTCCCAGCCCTTGCTGCGCAGCCCCTCGGTGGCGATGCCCGCGCGCCGCAGCACCTCCAGGGCCAAAGGGTGGGGCTGCTGGTTGTCGCGCGGCTGGCTGCCGGCCGAGTAGGCCTTGAAACGGCCCTGGCCCAAGTGGTTGAGCGTGGCCTCGGCCAGGATGCTGCGGGCGGCGTTGTGCGTGCACAGGAAGAGCACGTTCAGGGGAGCGGGTGAGGTCATGGCGGTGAAAGATCAGCAAGCGCAGGACGGGCCGTCCACGGCGCACGGCGCGCCCTGGCAGCAGTTCTCGGTGAGGTAGGCCAGCAGGCCGTTCATGTGCGCGTAGACCGCGCGGTAGATGAGGTTGCGCCCCTCGCGCTGCTGCGTCACCAGGCCGGCGTTCGCCAGCTCCTTGAGGTGAAAGGACAGCTTGGTGGCGGCGATGTCGAGCCGCTCGGTCATGGCACCGGGCGTGAGGCCCTCGTCGCCGGCCACGACCAAGGCGCGAAATACGCGCAGGCGGTGCTCGTGGGCCAGCGCGGCGAGGCATTGAATGGCGGTGGGTTCGTCCATCCTTCAATAATACAAGAATTATTGAATTAATAAGCGGCCCACCAAAAGAAAAAGCCGACCTTTTGGGTCGGCTCTTCCAGTCGTGTAGTGCGCCGGTTCGGCACGCCCGGCATTGCCGGTATGGGTTGTCTCCTCGGTCTCCAACGACCCGGATACCCCTAGGGAGCACCAGGCAACTCGGAGACTGTAGCCGCTTGCACCGCCCGGGTGCATCGGGGCTTTCCCTTGCATGGGACCGACCGCTGGCACAGGAAATGCAGAACGCCGCCCACCACCACCTGGGACTTCAGCCATGCCAGACAACATCAGCGGCCCCGCCCTGGCGGCCTTGGACAGCCTCTCGGGCGCCGACACCGCCTGGGTCATGGTGAGCACCGCCCTGGTGCTGCTCATGACCTTGCCGGGCATCGGCCTGTTCTACGGCGGCATGGTGCGCCGCTTCAATGCCCTCAACACCATGGCCAGCGTGATGGCGATCGCCGCGCTGGTGAGCGTTCTGTGGTTTGCGATCGCTTACTCACTGGCTTTCACGCCCGGGGGCGAGTCGGGTGGCTTCATCGGTGGCCTGTCGCGCGCCGGCTTCGCCGGGCTGCAATACCTCGGCCCGGACGGGCGGGTGGCCGTGAGCCACATCGCGCCGCGGCTGCCGGAGTCGGTGTTCGCCCTGTTCCAGCTCAGCTTCGCCGTCATCACCTGCGCCCTGGTGGTGGGCGCCCTGGTGGAGCGCATGAAGTTCGGCGCCCTGCTCGGCTTCGCTGGCCTGTGGCTGCTGCTGGTTTATGCGCCGATCGCGCATTGGGTCTGGGAACCGGGGGGCTGGCTGGCCCAGCTCGGTGCGCTGGACTTCGCCGGCGGTGCCGTGGTGCACATCAACGCCGGCGCGGCCGCCCTGGTCTGCGCCTACGCCCTGGGCCCGCGCCAGGGCTATGGGCGCGAGCCCTTCCTGCCCTTCAACCTGGGCCTCACCATGGCCGGCACCGGCCTGCTGTGGGTGGGCTGGTTCGGTTTCAACGGCGGCTCGGCCCTGGCGGCCGACGGCCGCGCGGGCCTGGCGATGGTGGTCACGCACATCGCCGCGGCGGCCGGCGCCCTGGCCTGGATGCTGGCCGAATGGTGGACCCGCCAACGCGCCACCCTGCTGGGTCTGTGCTCGGGCGTGGTGGCGGGGCTGGTGGCCATCACGCCGGCCGCCGGTTTCGTCGGCCCGCGCGCGGCCCTGCTCATCGGCGTGGCGGCGGGCTTCGCCTGCTACTGGGGTGCCACGGGGCTCAAGCGCCTGCTGCGCGCCGACGACTCGCTCGACGTCTTCGGCGTGCACGGCGTGGGCGGGCTGGTGGGCGCGCTGCTCACCGGCGCGCTGGCCGACCCGGCGATCTCGGGCCAACAGGGCAGCCTGCTCACCCAACTCATCGCCTGCGCGGCGGTGCTGGCCTACAGCCTGGTGATGACCACCGTGGTGCTGTTCATCGTCTCGCGCTTCGCCGGTCTGCGCGTGGGCGCCGACGCCGAGCGCCAGGGCCTGGACGCCGCCCTGCACAACGAGAGGCTGGGCGGGTGAGCGGCGGCAGCGAGCTGTTCGCCATCGCGGCGCACCTGCACGTGCTGCTGCGGCGCAAGACCGGCCGGGTCATCGACACCGAATGGCTGGCCACCAACGCCGAGTACGCGCGCGCCATCGTGCGCTTCACGCGCGAGCGGGCCGCCGCCGAGGGCCACGCGGACCTGCTGCCCTGGGCCGACAAATTGGAGGCGGCCATCGTGGCCATGGGCGCGGCGCCGCGCAAGACGCTGCTGGACGTGGCGGCCGAGGCGCTGCGCGCCGCGCCCGGGCCGGCGCCCCTGGACGAGCCGCCCCACAAATACGTGGGCGGTTTGCGCTGAGGCCGATCCGATCCGCCGCCGGCGGACTCAGGCGCCTTCGCGGATCCAGCGCGCGGCCTTCTCCGCGATCATCAGCGTGGGGCTGTTGGTGTTGCCGCTGGTGATGGTGGGCATCACGCCCGCGTCCACCACGCGCAGGCCGGCCACGCCGCGCACACGCAGGTGGCTGTCGACCACGGCGCTGTCGTCGTCCGCGCGACCCATCTTGGTGGTGCCCACGGGGTGGAAGATGGTGCTGGCGATGTCGCCGGCCAGGCGCGCGAGCTCTTCGTCGCTCTGGTACTGCGGGCCGGGCTTGAACTCCTCGGGCCGGTACCTCGCCAGCGCGGGCTGGGCCACGATGCGCCGCGTCACGCGCAGGCTGTCGGCGGCCACGCGGCGGTCCTCCTCGGTGGCCAGGTACAGCGGCGCGATGGCCGGTGCGGCCTCGGGGTCGGCACCGGTGATGCGCACGTGCCCCCGGCTGCTGGGGTTGAGGTTGCACACGCTCGCGGTGAAGGCCGGGAAGGCGTGCAGCGGCTCGCCGAAGGCGTCCAGGCTCAGCGGCTGCACGTGGTACTCCAGGTTGGCGTGCGGCTGTGAAGGATCGCTGCGCGTGAAGGCGCCGAGTTGGCTGGGCGACATGCTCATGGGCCCGCTGCGCGACAGCGCGTACTGCAGGCCGATGCGCGCCTTGCCCCACAGCGAATTGGCCAGCACGTTGAGCGTGGGCGCGCCCTGCACCTTGTAGACCGCGCGGATCTGCAGGTGGTCCTGCAGGTTCTCGCCCACGCCGGGCAGTTCGTGCAGCACCTCGACGCCGTGCCCGCGCAGCAGCCCGGCCGGGCCCAGGCCCGAGCGCTGCAGCAGCGCGGGCGAGCCCACGCTGCCGGCGCTCAGCACCAGTTCGCGCGCGGCGCTCACGCGGACCCGCTCGCCGCCCCGGCGCAGCTCGGCCCCGGTGCAGCGCAGCGCGCCATCGGCGCCGCGCTGGAACAGCAGGCGCTCGGTCAGGGTTTCGGTCCACACCGTGAGGTTGGGCCGGTGCTGCACCGGTCGCAAAAAGGCCTTGGACGCGTTCCAGCGCCAGCCGGCCTTCTGGTTCACCTCGAAATAGCCCACGCCCTCGTTGTCGCCGCCGTTGAAGTCGGCCGTGGCGGGCACACCGGCCTGCTGCGCGGCCAGGGCGAAGGCGTCAAGGATGTCCCAGCGCAGGCGCTGCTTCTCCACGCGCCACTCGCCGGTGCTGCCGCGCCGGCCGTTGCCGTGCAGCGCCGCGAAGGCCGCGTCCTGGGCGGCGTCCAGGCGGTGGTGGTCTTCGTGCGCCATGAAGTCGGGCAGGCAGGCGTCCCAGCGCCAGGCGTCGTCGCCCGTGGCCTCGGCCCAGCGCTCGTAGTCGCGCCGCTGGCCACGCATGTAGATCATGCCGTTGATGCTGGAGCAGCCGCCCAGGGTCTTGCCGCGCGGGTAGCGCAGGCGCCGGCCGTTGAGGCCGGGGTCGGGCTCGGTCTGGTAGCACCAGTCGGTGCGCGGGTTGCCGATGCAGTACAGGTAGCCCACCGGGATGTGGATCCAGTGGTAGTCGTCCCTGCGGCCGGCCTCCACCAGCAGCACGCGCTTCGACGGATCGGCCGACAGGCGATTGGCGAGCAGACACCCCGCCGTGCCGGCGCCGATGACGATGAAATCGAAACGGGTGTTGCTCACGCGTGCCTCCTGTTCGTGCAATGTCGCCGGAAAAGGTACCGCGGCAGCCGAGGATCCGGCTTCGCCGGTCTTCAGGCGGCGTCCCCCCGCGGGGGGGAAGCGCCGAAGGCGCGCAGGGGGGCGCTCATTTCGCGGTGGGCATCACGAATTCGGCGCCTTTGCCGATCGACTCCGGCCAGCGCTGCATGATCGACTTCTGCTTGGTATAGAAGCGCACGCCCTCCTCGCCGTAGGCGTGCATGTCGCCGAACAGGCTCTTCTTCCAGCCGCCGAAGCCGTGCCAGGCCATGGGCACGGGGATCGGCACGTTGATGCCCACCATGCCCACCTGGATGCGGCGCGCGAACTCGCGCGCCACGTTGCCGTCGCGCGTGAAGCAGGAGACGCCGTTGCCGAACTCGTGCTCGTTGATGATCTGCACCGCCTGCGCGAAGTCGGGCACGCGCACGCAGCTGAGCACGGGGCCGAAGATCTCTTCCTTGTAGATGCGCATGTCGGTGCCCACGTGGTCGAACAGCGTGCCACCCATCCAGAAGCCCTGGTCGCAACCCTTGCCCGCCGAAGCACCCTTGAAGCCCCGGCCATCGACCAGCAGCTTCGCGCCTTCCTTTGCGCCGGTCTCGATGTAGCCGCTGATGCGCTGGTGCGCGGCGGCCGTGACGATGGGGCCCATCTCGGCCGCGAGGTTCATGCCGTCCAGCACCTTGAGCGCCTTCGTGCGCTCGACCAGCTTCGGCATGATCCTGTCGGCCACGTCGCCCACCAGCACGGCCACGCTGATGGCCATGCAGCGCTCGCCCGCACTGCCGTAGGCCGCGCCGATGAGCGCGTCCACCGCCTGGTCGAGGTCGGCGTCGGGCATCACCACCATGTGGTTCTTGGCGCCGCCCAGGGCCTGCACGCGCTTGCCGTGGCGGGCGCCGGTCTCGTAGATGTGGTTGGCGATGGGCGTGGAGCCGACGAAGCTGATGGCCTTCACGTCGGGGTGCACCAGCAGCGCGTCCACCGCCTCCTTGTCGCCCTGTACCACGTTGTAGACGCCGTCGGGCAGGCCGGCCTGCTTCAGCAGTTCGCCAATGAACAGCGAGGGCGAGGGGTCGATGGGACTGGGCTTGAGCACGAAGCTGTTGCCCGCGGCAATGGCCACCGGGAACATCCACATGGGCACCATCACCGGGAAGTTGAAGGGCGTGATGCCCGCCACCACGCCCAGCGGCTGGCGCAGGGTCCAGTTGTCCATGCCGGTGGAGACCTGGTCGGTGAAGTCGCCCTTGAGCAGCTGCGGAATGCCGCAGGCGAATTCGATGATGTCGATGCCGCGCGCCACCTCGCCCTGGGCGTCGGTGAACACCTTGCCGTGCTCGGCCGTGATGAGGCGCGCGAGCGCGTCCTTGTGCTGGTTCACCAGCTCGAGGAACTTGAACATCACGCGCGCGCGGCGGATGGGCGGCGTGTCGGCCCAGGCCGGGAAGGCGGCCTGGGCGGCGGCCACGGCGGCGTCCACGTCGGCGGCGTTGGCCAGGGCCACGCGGCCGGTCACCGCGCCGGTGGCGGGGTTGGTCACGTCCTGCACGCGCGCGGACGTGCCGGCGGCGGCGCGGCCGCCGATGAAGTGGGTGATGGCGCTGGGGTTCGTGGTCATGGCGGGCGGGCGTGGGCGGTGAAGAAGCGGTCCAGTCTAGGCAGAGGGCCTGCCCGCGCCTAGGCCCGTGGCTTGAACGTTTTGTTTGCCATGGTGAACAATCGCCGCATGAGTCTGGAAAAAGCCGAACACCTCTGGTCCCACCTGCACTGGCTCACGGTGCTGGCGCAACACGGCAGCTACACGGCGGCGGCGCAGCGCCTGGGCGTGAGCAAGGCCGCCATGAGCCAGCACATCAGCGAGCTCGAGCGCGCCGCCGGCGTGCCCCTGGTGCAGCGCACCACGCGCAGCGTGCGCCTGACGGAGGCCGGCCAGCGCCTGGTCGACGGCCTGCGCGAGCCCTTCGAGCGCATCGCCCAGGGCTTCGCCAGCGTGCGCGACCTGGCCGCGGTGCCGGTGGGCCGCGTGCGGGTCACCGCGCCGGTGGCCTTCGCGCGCCAGCAGCTGGTGCCGCGCATCGCCGGCTTCCTGCGCGAGCACCCCGGCATCCGCCTCGAGCTGGACCTGTCGGACCGCCTGAGCTCGCTGGCCACCGAGGGCTTCGACCTCGCCATCCGCCACACCGCCACGCCACCCGACACGCACGTGGCCTGGACCCTGTGCCGCACGCGCTCGGTGCTGGTGGCCAGCCGCGCCTACCTGCGCCGCCGCGGCACGCCCGCCACGCCGCAGGACCTGGCGGGCCACGACTGCCTGCACTACCCGCGCGCGCAGGACACGCCGGCCTGGCACTTCCAGCAGGCCGGCGAGGCGCGCCGCCAGGCGCCGGCCCAGCGCCTCACCGTGCCGGTGGCGGGGCCCTTCGCCGCCAACAACAGCGAGGCCCTGCGCGACGCCGCGATCGCGGGCCTGGGCATCGCGCTGGTGCCCGACTTCAGCGCGCAGGCCGCCCTGCGCGCGGGCAAGCTGGTGGAGGTGCTGCCGGACTGGGCCTCGGTGGGCACCTTCAGCGACCACCTCTACGCCATCCGTCCCTACGCGAGCCACGTACCACGCGCGGTGTCGGTGTTCGTGGCCTGGCTGCGCGAGGCGCTGGCGGAGGGGTTTCCGCTGCGCGGCTGAGCCCCGCAAGCGGTGGCCATAGACGTTTTCGTCATAAACAACCAACAACGTATTCGTTCCTTCCTGGCGGTGTTCTCGGGAACATCGCGGCCTCGCTGTCTCACAGCACCGCCATCCGAAGAAGGAACGATCCATGACCGCCCGCCGCCACCTGCTGACCACCCTGGGCGCCGCCGCCCTCGCCCTGAGCGTGGGCGCTGCCCAGGCCCAGACCCCCGCACCCGCGACCCTGCTCAACGTGAGCTACGACCCCACGCGCGAGCTCTACGTCGAGATCAACCAGGCCTTCGCCAAGCACTGGAAGGCCAAGACCGGGCAGGACGTGACGATCAAACAGTCGCACGGCGGCTCGGGCAAGCAGGCGCGCTCCATCATCGACGGCCTGGACGCCGACGTGGCCACGCTGGCCCTGGCCGGCGACACCGATGCGCTGCACACCAACGGCCAGTGGATTCCCAAGGACTGGCAGAAGCGCCTGCCGCACAACAGCTCGCCCTACACCTCCACCATCGTGCTCGCGGTGCGCCAGGGCAACCCCAAGAACATCAAGGACTGGGACGACCTGGTGCGCCCCGACGTGAAGGTCATCACCCCCAACCCCAAGACCTCGGGCGGCGCGCGCTGGAACTACCTGGCCGCGTGGGAATTCGCCAAGCGCAAGTTCGGCGGTGACGCCCAGGCCAAGGACTTCGTCGCCCGGCTCTACAACAACGTGCCGGTGCTCGACACCGGCGCGCGCGGCTCGACCATCACCTTCGCGCAGCGCAACCAGGGCGACGTGCTGATCGCCTGGGAGAACGAGGCCTACCTGCTCGAGAAGGAGTTCGGCACCCGGTTCGACTTCGTCTACCCCTCTCTGTCGATCCTGGCCGAGCCCGCGGTGACCGTGGTGGACAGGAACGTGGACAAGAAGGGCACGCGCGCCGTGGCCCAGGCCTACCTGGAGTACCTCTACACCGAAGAGGCGCAGGACATCATCGGCAAGAACTTCTACCGCCCGGTCTCGGCCAAGGCCCAGGCCAAGGTCGCCAGGCCACTGCCCCCGCTCAAGCTGTTCACCATCGACCAGGCCTTCGGCGGTTGGGACAAGGCCGCGAAGGCGCACTTCGCCGACGGCGGCAGCTTCGACCAGATCTACACCAGGAAGTGAGCGCGCCGCCGCCGTCACCAGCCTCCGGGGCACCGCCGGGTCCCGGGGTGGCCTGAAAGGGGGCCCGGGCCTGCGGACCTGGGCCAGGGCGCGGAACGCGACATCCGCATCATCGAAGCGGCGAGCGGACACGCCCCCCCGGCATGGCCGCTCAGACGTTTCTGTCATGAGCACAGAACCAAACATTGGTTGGTGAAACGGGCCGGCGCACCTAGAGTGCGCCCATTCGTAAGCCTATTTCATTACCGAAACTTTTGGACCTGGCCATGTCGAGCGCACGGACACCCACCCCGCTGGCGGCGGACGCCCAGGCGCCGCTGCGCCGGGCGACCGAAGCGGTCGAGGCCTGGTGCACGAGCGAGCTCATCAACAACCCCCGGCACGGCTGGCTCTCGCGCGTACCCCCCACCCAGGTGCTGCTCCCGCTGTCCGGCCCGCCCACGCCCGACGACCTGGACGATCTGCTGGCCAAGGCCGGGCGGACGCCGACCTTCTTCCTGACCCACCCCCTGGTGATCGCGGCCTTCGAACGCGAATGCGCACGCACCGGTGTGCGGCCGGCCCCCACCGTGCTGTTCGACGCACGCGTCCTCACCTGGCGCGACACGCCCCTGATCCCCTGCGACACGCTGTCCCTGGTCGATGGCAAGGGCAAGGTCCTGCTGCTGTGCGCGGGCGACGGGCGCCCGACCCCACCGGTGCGCGCCTGCGGCAACCAGCGCCGGGCCATCGCCACTTACCTGATCGTTTTGCACCAGGCGCTGGCCGGGCACGCGCCCGACGCGCTCGCGGTGCTGGAAGACGTCGAGATCGGTCGCAGCCACGCGTATCCCGACACCTACAAAGGCTGGACCATGGACCACGGCCCCGCCCCGCGCCGAGCGGCCACGACACAGGAAGGAACGACCCCGTGCAGTCACTGTCCCTAGGCTGGATCCGCCGGCCGCCTTCCCCGCGCAAGGCCCGGGTCGAAAGCCCCCCAACCCGCCCGTCGCCGGACGGCGGCCACGGCAGCGACTCGGCGCCGCGCCGCCCGCGCACGCTCCAGCCCCCCGGCAGCCCATCACACGCCCAAAACAACCTGCGGCAGCTGCACGACCAGCGCGCGTCGCGCCAGCCGTCGGCACCCGGCAGTCCCCGGCCGTCGCCGCGGCAGGGCGTGCGGGCGGCGGCGCCCGCGGACGCCCCGGTCGTCGGTGCCGCGTACGTCGCCCCCGGTCTGCTGGACAGGCCCGACCTCCTGAGCGCGGTCTGCGCCAGCTGGGCGGCGGGGGTGGGCGCCACCAGCGGCGCCGGCCTGGCGAACGCCTTCACCGACAGCGCCGGCGGCGACGCGCTGCCCGCCACGCTGCTGGCGGGCGGCGCCTTCAACCTGCTGTGCTCGCTCGTCGACACCGGCCTGACCCTGCACGCCTGGCGCGAGGCCCGCCAGCAGTACCAGGTGTTCGAGGCGCTGCTGGGGGCGCAGCACCTCCTGCTGCACCAGCTGAACCACCAGCTGCGCCACGGCCCCGACCCGCGCGTGCAGGCCGCGCGCGACCTCGCGCAATTCAACGTGGACGCGCTGATCGGCCTGCTGAAGGGTTTCGAGAAGGCCTATCTGCTGGGCCCGGAGCGCGAGCGGGCCGCTGAGCGGCGCCTGTTGCACCTCGACCATCTGGTGAGCGCCGACGTGGCCCTGCGCTTGCGCCAGCAGGCCCTGGCCTACCCGGATGAACGGCGCCAAGGCCTGGCCGACCACGCCGAGCGGCAGCGCGACGCCTTGCAGGCGCGCATCGATGCCTTCGACGCCGCGTCGCGAGTGCCGCTGTTCGAGCGCATGCGCGACGGCCTGCACCGCCCCCTCGACCTGCTCGGCGGCCTCAGCGACGAGCAGGTCGCCGTCCTGCGCGACGGCGTGCTGCAGGGCGCCAAAGCCCCCTTCCAGCTCTTCAACGCGCTGGCCACGCTGCTGCCCCAGCTGATCACCAGCGGCGCGGCCGGCGCCGCCCTGGACACCGTGGGCCAGGCCGTGCCGCCGGTGGCGGCGCTGCTGGCGCTGGCCGGTCTGCTCACCGCGCACGGGGACCACAGGGGCGGTCGCCAGCGCATCGGCAAGGCGCGGGCCACCCGCCGCGCCAAGCTGCTGACCTTCGAGCGCGTGGTGTGGGGCCTGTCCCCCGACAGCTTCAACCCAGGCGCCGACCCCGAGCAGGTGAAGCAGGCCCAGCAGGTGCGCCGCAACCTCGCCCGGCAACTGGTCAAGGCCATCCAGCGCAGCAACCAGGCCAAGCGGGTGGCCTGGGCCCGCCAATTCCGGGGCAAGCTCAACCTGTTTAATTTTCTGCTCAGCCTGTTGGGCCTGGCCGCGATGGCGGCGGGCACCGGTTCGTATGGGACGATCCCGGCCGCCGTCGTCGGCTCCGCACTGGGCCTCTTCCTGCTCACGCACCTCGCCAAGTACCAGGCCTACCTGGCGGCGGACCGACAGCGCATGCGCCGGCGCGACCGGGAAGCCCAGGCCTTCGGCGATGCGGACGGCGTCAAGGCCGGCCTGCTGTACGCCGGCCGCCTCGACGGCGACACCTCGATGAGCGAGGCCCAGCGGCAGGCGCTGCGCCACAACACCTTCCTAAGCCTCGGCTGGCTGCAGGGCCAGCTCTACGCAGCGGGGCTGCAGGCCAGCCGGGGCCCCGAAGGCGAGCCGCCGCTGTGCGACGCCGAACAGGCCCTGCTGGACGCCGGCGCAACGCCCGACACCTTGCGCGCGCTGCGCCAGGCGGCCGGGGTCCAGACGCGGGAGCAGCACGGCCAGCTGGTGCGCGCCGTGGCCACGGGCACCATCGGCCTGCGGCTGTTGGCTTCGCGCCCGAGCGCACCGCTCGAGGGCGATCGCGCCCCGGTGCCGGTGCTGCGCACGCACGCGGCCCACGCGCCCACGCCCTTTGCCCCTCTCGCGGACCTGATCGACGCCGTCAAACGCGCCGGCAAGGCGGAGCGGCGAAGGGGCCACAACCGCGTGGGGCGCCTCGCGCGCGGCCTCTGGCGCAAGTCCCTCGCCACCCCCAGGCAGGCGCTCAAGGCCCTGGAGCGCCATGAACGGCGCGGCGACACCGACGCGCTCGCCCAGTTGCGGCGCGACCTGCTCCAGCCCCTGCTCAACGGCCTGCCGCTGCGCCCCGACGGCCTGGGCATCGCCTGGCCCGAGCGCTACCGGGGCAATGGCGATGACGACCCGGACACCGCCAACTGCCTGATCCGCTGCCTGCGGGAGCTGCAGGACAGCTGCCGGCTGGGCCAGCTCGCCCTGGCCGACGAGCAGGAGAAGGGGCGATGGTCCGACCGCTGGATGCGGCGGCGACTGCGCGACTGCGCCGAACTGGCCGAGCGCCTGGTACAGGCCGTGCAGCAGGAGCGCGCCCAGCCCGAACCCTGGTGGGACGAACTGGTCGATGGCCCGCCGGTTTTCCGGCTGGCGGACGACGAGGCGGAGCGGTTCGACCGGTGGTCTTGCGGGCGCGAGGGCGATGAGGCGCTGTCCGAGATCGACGGCCCGTTCGATGCCTCGGGGGCGTCCTGGCACGGGGACGCCCCCGAGCCGGCCGCCGGCCCACTGCCGGCCTATGCCATGAAGGTCTGAGCCCACAGGAACCGGGTCGAGGCTACATGCCGCAACGGCATAAAGAAACAAGAAAACTGTCGTTTGCATTTGTGAAGAGCACTTCCAGAATGCCCTTCCCGATTCCCGAACGCCCCGAGTTTCCGACCATGACAACCGCACTGCGCACCACCGCCGCCGCCCTGGGCCTGGCCCTGAGCACGCTGGCCTCGGCCCAGACCACCACGCTGCTCAACGTCTCCTACGACGTGGCGCGCGAGTTCTACAAGGACATCAACACCGCCTTCGTCGAACAGCAAAAGAAGGCCGGCAAGGCCGTGGTGGTGAACCAGTCGCACGCCGGCTCCAGCGCCCAGGCGCGCGCCGTGGCCGACGGCCTGGAGGCCGACGTGGTCACCATGAACACCACCACCGACGTGGACTTCCTGGCCGACAAGGGCGTGGTCGCCAAGGACTGGCGCCAGAAGTTCCCGCACAACGCCGCGCCCACCACCTCCACCATGCTGTTCCTGGTGCGCAACGGCAACCCCAAGCACATCAAGGACTGGGACGACCTCATCAAGCCCGGCGTGCAGGTCGTGGTGGTCAACCCCAAGACCGGCGGCAACGGCCGCTACGCCTACCTGGCCGCCTGGGGCCAGGTGCGCGCCAAGGGCGGCAGCGACGAGCAGGCCGCCGAGTTCGTGAAGAAGCTCTACGCCAACGTGCCGGTGCTGGCGCGCGGCGGGCGCGACGCCACCGGCATCTTCCTGCAGCGCAACATCGGCGACGTGCTGATCACCTTCGAGTCCGAGGTGGTGTCGGTGAACAACGAGTTCGGCGCCGGCAAGGTCGACGCCGTGCACCCGAGCGCGAGCGTCGTGGCCGAGAACCCGGTGGCCATCGTCGAGCGCACGGTGAACAAAAAGGGCACGGCCGCCCAGGCCAAGGCCTACCTCGACTTCCTCTACAGCGACCAGGGCCAGGAAATCGCGGCCAAGCACAACATCCGCCCGCGCTCGGAAGCGGTGCTCAGAAAGCACGCCGACGTCTTCAAGCCCATCAAGCTGTTCACCGTCGAGCAGTACTTCGGCTCCTTCGCCGACGCGCAGAAGGTGCACTTCAACGACGGCGGCAGGTTCGACCAGCTGTACGTGAAGTAAGCCCCCCGCGCTTCGCATGACCACCGCCACCCTGCCCAGGTCCTCCATGGCCACCCCGCGGCGCCCCACGCGCCGCGTGCTGCCGGGCTTCAACATCACCCTGGGCTACACCCTGCTCTACCTGAGCCTGATCGTGCTGATCCCGCTCTCGGCCCTGGTCTTCAAGACCTTCTCCATGAGCTGGGCGCAGTTCTGGGAAGCCGTGGCCTCGCCGCGCGTGCTGGCCGCCTACCGACTGAGCTTTGGCGCCTCGCTGATCGCGGCGCTGGTCAACGTGGTGTTCGGCCTGCTGGTGGCCTGGGTGCTGGTGCGCTACAGCTTCCCGGGCAAGAAGATCGTCGATGCCCTGGTGGACCTGCCCTTCGCCCTGCCCACGGCCGTGGCCGGCATTTCGCTCACCGCGCTGCTGGCCGACAACGGCTGGGTGGGCCAGGTGTTCGCGCCGCTGGGCCTGCAGCTCGCGTTCAACCCCAACGGCGTGGTCATTGCGCTCATCTTCATCGGCCTGCCCTTCGTGGTGCGCACCGTGCAGCCGGTGCTGGAAGACGCCGAGAAGGAGCTGGAGGAAGCCGCCTCCAGCCTGGGCGCCACGCGCTGGCAGACCTTCTCGCGCGTGATCTTGCCGAGCATCGCGCCCGCGCTGCTCACGGGCTTCGCCATGGCCTTCGCGCGCGCCGTGGGCGAGTACGGCTCGGTGATCTTCATCGCCGGCAACATGCCCATGGTGTCGGAGATCACGCCGCTGATCATCATCGCCAAGCTGGAGCAGTACGACTACGCCGGCGCCACCGCCGTGGCCTCGGTGATGCTGGGCATCTCCTTCGTGCTGCTGCTGGTCATCAACGCCCTGCAGGCCTGGCAGCGCCAACGTTCCGGTGGAGCGATGGCATGAGCCTGGCCCGTACCGAGGCGCCCTGGGTGCGCCGCACGCTGATCGGCATCGCCCTGGCGTTCATGGCGCTGTTCCTGCTGCTGCCGCTGGCCGCGGTGTTCACCGAGGCGCTGCGCAAAGGCTGGGAGGCCTACTGGGCGGCGCTGAAGGAGCCCGACGCCTGGGCCGCCATCCGCCTGACCCTGCTCACGGCCGCGATCGCGGTGCCGCTGAACCTGGTGTTCGGCGTGGCCGCGGCCTGGGCCGTGGCCAAGTTCGAGTTCCGCGGCAAGGCCTTCCTCACCACGCTGATCGACCTGCCGTTCTCCGTCTCGCCGGTGGTGGCGGGCCTGATCTACGTGCTGGTGTTCGGCGCGCAGGGCTGGCTGGGCCCCTGGCTGGCCGAGCACGACATCCAGATTGTCTTTGCCGTGCCGGGCATCGTCCTGGCCACCGTCTTCGTCACCTTCCCCTTCATCGCGCGCGAACTCATCCCGCTGATGCAGGCCCAGGGCAACGACGAGGAACAGGCGGCGCAGGTGCTGGGCGCCACCGGCTGGCAGACCTTCTGGCACGTCACGCTGCCCAACATCAAGTGGGGCCTGATCTACGGCGTGATCCTGTGCAACGCGCGCGCCATGGGCGAGTTCGGCGCGGTCTCGGTGGTCTCGGGCCACATCCGCGGCCAGACCAACACCATGCCGCTGCACGTGGAGGTCCTCTACAACGAGTACCAGTCGGTGGCCGCCTTCGCCGTGGCCTCGCTGCTGGCCCTGCTGGCGCTGGTCACCCTGGTCATCAAGACCGTGGCCGAGTGGCGCATGGAGCGTGAACTCAAGGCCCTGGCCGAACTGCCGCCCGAGCGGCCCCGCAACGACACCTCCCTCGCAGGAGCGTCCACATGAGTGCCGCACGGCCGCCCGAAGGCACTCGCACCGCAGCGCGCTGCGCGAAGGTTTCACCATGAGCATCAACGTCCAGAACATCTCCAAGCACTTCGGCGCCTTCCACGCGCTGGACAACATCCGGCTCGACATCCAGAGCGGCGAGCTGCTCGCCCTGCTGGGCCCCTCGGGCTGCGGCAAGACCACCCTGCTGCGCATCATCGCGGGCCTGGAAACGGCCGACGCCGGCCAGATCGTCATCAGCGGCGAGGACAGCACCCACGTGCACGTGCGCGAGCGCAACGTGGGCTTCGTGTTCCAGCACTACGCGCTGTTTCGCCACATGACGGTGGCCGAGAACGTGGCCTTCGGCCTGCGCGTGAAGCCGCGCGGCGAGCGCCCGAGCGACAAGCAGATCCAGGCCAAGGTGTTCGAGCTGCTCAAGCTGGTGCAGCTCGACTGGCTGGCCGACCGCTACCCCGCGCAGCTCTCGGGCGGGCAGCGCCAGCGCATCGCCCTGGCGCGCGCGCTGGCGGTGGAGCCCAAGGTGCTGCTGCTCGACGAGCCCTTCGGCGCGCTCGACGCCCAGGTGCGCAAGGAGCTGCGCCGCTGGCTGCGCCGCCTGCACGACGAGCTGCACGTCACCAGCATCTTCGTCACGCACGACCAGGAGGAGGCCCTGGAAGTGGCCGACCGCGTGGTGCTGATGAACCGCGGCCGCATCGAGCAGGTGGGCTCGCCGCGGGAGGTCTGGGAACACCCGGCCACGCCCTTCGTGGCGCGCTTCCTCGGCGGCGTGCCGCTGGTGGGCGATGGCACGCGCCCGCTGCGCCCGCACGAACTGGAGGTGCAGCGCCTGCTGCCCGGCACCGACACGCGCGGCGCCGTGGTGGCCACGCTGCGGCGCGCGCTGGTGCTCGACCCGGTGGTGCGGCTCGAACTCGAGCCCGAGTCCGGCGCGCACGACCTGATCGAGGCCCGCCTGGGCACGGCGCAGTTCCACTCCCTGGGCCTGCGCGAGGGCGACGCGGTGCTGGTGTCGCCGCGCAGCCCGCTCGGCGCGCCCGAGCCGGCCCTGGCCTGAGGCGGGCGCCCGCCGGGCGCGGGGAACCCCGCTGTCGTCAGCGGGTCATGCAGGGACACCAGCATCTGCCCGCCCCATGGACCACAGCCTCGCCCGCCGCCTGCGCCGCGCCGCCATCCGCCAGGAACGGCGCTGGCGCGCGCACGGCCTGGGCGGCTCGCACGAGGCCGACGAAACCGCCCCGCTGCGCCTGACGCTGGCCGAGCTGCTGAACCTGCACGGCGAGGCCTCGCTGCCGGTGCTGGTGATGGTGCTCTCGCTGTTCACCCTCATCCCGGTGGGCGGCGCGGGCTGGTTCGTGAGTTTCTTCATCGCCGCGCTGGGCTGGTCCTGGGCGCGCGGCCGGGAGCGCGTGGCCCTGCCGGGGGCGCTGGGCGGCTTCACCCTGAACGAACAATGGTCGCGCCGCAGCCTGCACGCCCTGGCCTGGCTGTACGCCCTCGCCGACCGCTGGCTGGGCCCGCGCTGGCAGGCCTGGCGGCACGAGCGCACGCGCGGCTGGTGGGGCGCCTGGATCGCGGCGATGGCGGCCATCATCTTTTTGCCCCTGCCCTTCGGCAACGTGCTGCCCAGCGCCAGCCTGGTGCTGCTGGGCCTGGGCTGGCTGTTCCGCGACGGCCTGGCGCTGGCGGGCTCCACCCTGGCCGGCGCCGCCGCCATCGCCTACACCCTGGCCTTCGGCCAGCTCGCGATCGATCTGGCGCAGCGCGGCTGGGGCTGGCTGATGGGCGCCTGAAGCCGCCGCGGGCGGCCCCTAGAATCGCCCGAGACCCGCAGCACAGGCCCGATGCACAACCCACCCCTGGACGACTGTCCGCTCTACGTGGACCTGGACGGCTCGCTCACGCCGAGCGACACCCTGCACGAATCCATCGTGCTGTTCGCGCGCCGCCATCCGCTGAACCTGCTGCGCATGGTGGGCTGGCTGGCGCGTGGCAAGGCCGGCTTCAAGCGCGCCCTGGCCGACGCCGTGCTGCCCGAGCCCGAGCGCCTGCCCTGGCGCGCGGATTTCATCGAGTTCCTGCGCGCCGAACACGCGCGCGGCCGCCCCCTGGTGCTGGCCACCGCCGCCGACGCGCGCGTGGCGCGGCGCGTGGCCGAGCACCTGGGCGTGTTCAGCGACGTGCTGGCCACCGAAGACGGCGGCCCCAACCTGAGCCGCGCCCACAAGCGCGAGGCCATCGCCGCGCACGCGCGCGCCGCGGGCCATGAGCGCTGGGCCTACGCGGGCAACAGCGCCGATGACCTGCCCGTCTGGGCCGGCGGCGCGCAGGCCATCGCGGTGAACGCCCCGGCCGGCGTGCTGCGGCGCCTGCAGGCCGCGCAGGCGCCCGCCCGCGTCTTCGAACGGCGGCCGCTCACGCTCGCCACCGTGCTGCGCGCGGTCCGCCTCAAGCAGTGGTCCAAGAACGGCCTGCTGTTCGTGCCGCTGCTGGCGGCGCACACCACCGATCCCTCGCTGTGGTTCACGCTGTTCGTGGCCTTCGTCGCCTTCGGGCTCTGCGCCTCGGCCACCTACCTGGTCAACGACCTGCTCGACCTGCCCAACGACCGCGCGCACCGGCTCAAGCGCCTGCGCCCGCTGGCGGCGGGCACGATGGGCATCGGTGCCGCCGTGGCCATCGGCGCGGCCATGCTGCTGGCCGCCTTCGCCCTGGCCTTCTGGGTCGGCCAGGCCTTCACCGGCGCGCTGCTGCTGTACACCGCGCTGACGCTGGGCTACTCGCTGCGCTGGAAGCGCATCCCGCTGTTCGACGTGCTGCTGCTGGCCACGCTCTACACGCTGCGCATCGGCGCCGGCGCGCTGGCCGGGCACGTGGACCTGTCCAACTGGCTGCTGGCCATCTCCATCTTCCTGTTCCTGAGCCTGGCGCTGGTCAAGCGCTGTGCCGAACTGGAAGAGGCGGTGGACGCGCACCAGGCGCCGGCGCCGGGCCGCGGCTACCAGCCGCGCGACCTGGCCACCCTGCGCACCATGGGCATGAC
Organism: Hydrogenophaga sp. SNF1; assembly: GCF_034421675.1. Lineage (NCBI taxonomy): Bacteria > Pseudomonadati > Pseudomonadota > Betaproteobacteria > Burkholderiales > Comamonadaceae > Hydrogenophaga > Hydrogenophaga sp. SNF1. The sequence continues at coordinate 209,398 of NZ_CP139793.1, read as the reverse complement.
CAGCGGCTTCATGTCGGTGCTGGTGCTCACGCTCTACATCGACTCGCCCAACAGCCGCGCGCTCTACGCCCAGCCCGACTGGCTGTGGGCCGCCGCGCCGGTTCTGCTGATGTGGGTGATGCGCATCTGGTTCAAGACCGGCCGGCGCGAACTCCACGGCGAAGACCCGCTGGCCTTCGCGCTGAAGGACCCCTTCAGTTGGGCCACGCTGCTCGTCATGGGCGGCATCGGCCTGGCGGCCACCGTCGGCTGGCAGCCCCACCTATGAAATCCCTCGCCCTGCTGCTCGCGCTGCTCTGCGTGCTCATGTCTTCGGCGGCGCAGCTCGCCATGAAGCGCGGCCTGGGCCCCGGCGGCGCCGACGTGGCCGGCACCTACGTGCAGGCCTTCACCAGCCCCATGGTCTGGCTGGGCCTCCTGCTTTATGGCGCCAGCGCCGTGCTCTGGCTGTGGGTGCTGTCGCGGCTCGACGTGTCGCTGGCCTACCCGCTGGTGAGCCTGGGCTTCGTGGTCACCATGCTGCTGGGCGTGTGGTGGCTGGGCGAGCCCTTCTCGTGGCTGCGCGTGGCCGGCTGCACGCTGATCGTGGTCGGTGTGAGCCTGCTGGCCCTGAGCGCGAAATAGACAACTCCCCCGCGGCGCGGCGCGCGTCCCGGCAACCACCGCCCGGCCCAGCCGCTGGCGCCGTGTTCCTGGAAGGCGCCGCCGCTCGCTGCGACACTCCGTGCCAATGAAAGCCGACAACAACTCCCTCGCGGCCGCGCGCCGCCTTTTCTGGTGGGCCTTTGGCCTCACGCTGCTGCTCAAGGTGTTCCTGGCCGCGGTGTTTCCTTTCACGGGCGACGAGGCCTTCTTCTACCAGTGGGGCGCGCACCCGGCCTGGCACTACTCGGACCACCCGCCGCTGGTGGGCTGGCTGATCGCGCTGCTGCGCGCCATCGGCGGCGACGCGCCCCTGGTGCTGCGCAGCGCCACGCTGCTGGTGACCAGCGCCATCGCCCTGCTGGTGGTGGACCTGCTGCGCCGCCTGCTGCCGGAGGAACGCGAGGCCCAGGCCTGGCTCGCCGGCGCCGTGTACCTGGCCCTGCCCTGGAGCTGGCTGTTCGTGCTGGTCACCACCGACACGCCGCTGATCCTGTTCATGGCGCTGTCGTTCTGGGCCTACGTGCGCGCCGACACCAGCGAGCGCGGCGCCGGCTGGTACCTGCTCAGCGGGGCCCTGCTGGGCGCGGCTTTCTTCGGCAAGTACTTCGCGGCCCTGCTGGGTTTTGCGTACGCGGCCCACGCCTGGGGCTGGCGGCGCGAGCGCTGGTGGGCGCCCGTGCTGGTGTTCGTGGCCGCGCTGCCCGCCATCGGCGCCAACCTCTACCTGAACGCCACGCACGGCTGGAGCCACGTGATGTTCAACGTCTTCAACCGCAACGAAGCCTCGGCCTGGTCCCTGGAGACCTTCCTCACCTACGTCGGCATGGCGCTGTACCTGGTGACGCCGTGGTGGCTGTGGCGTGCCGCGCGCTCGCGCGCGCCCGCCGGCGTGAGCGCCAGCGCGCGCACCACGCTCGCGGTGCTGTGGATCTTCCCCTTCGTGGTGTTCGCCCTGCTGGCCACGCGCCGCACCATCGGCCTGCACTGGGTGCTGGGCTTCGTGCCGGTGTTCGTGGTCTGGGCCGGACTGCGCTGCGAGGTGCGCCCGCTGCGCCGCCTGCTGGGCTACACGGCGGCGCTGTCCCTGCCCCATCTGGTGGTGGTGCTGGCGATCGCGCTGGCGCCGGTGGCGTGGTTCGCCACAACAAAATGGGCCGATCGCGCCGTGTTCCTGCGCGAGAACGCCGCGGTGGTCGCCGGCCTGCGCCATGGCCTGCCCGCCGGGGCCACGCTCATGGCCCAGGCCTACAACCCGGCGGCCATGCTGGCCTTTCGCCACGGCCAGTACGTGCCGGTGTTCGGCCCGGGCCGCCACCACGCGCGCCAGGATGACCAGGTGATCGATTTCCGCCGCTACGACGGCCAGCCGATCCGCGTCTTCCACTACGACGAACCCGATCTCGCGAACTACGCGCCCTACTTCGAGCGCGTGAGCAAGCACGCCTTCGTGGTGGATGGCGCGCGCTTCTGGTACGTCGACGGCGAGGGTTTCCGCTTCGCGCCCTACCGAGACAAGGTGCTGGCCGCCGTGGCGCGCGACTTCCACGACATTCCGCGCTGGCTGCCCGTGCTGGGCAACCCCTTCTGCGAACGCTACGGCTTCGAGGCATGCTCGCCGGGGCGCTGAGCCGCGCGCTTTGACGCACGAATGCCCCCTGGTGGCGCGCCCAGGGGACATGCGCCATCACCGCCGCCCCAGTGCCATCGACGTCTTCGCGCACCTCCCCTCAGACACGCGCGTCGAGGAAGGGCGCGACCTTGGTCATTGCGCGCCGCACGTAGAGGTCCTTCTCGCCCACGGGCGCCACGTAGTGCAGGGCCTCGCGCGCGGCCTGCTCGTCCACCAGGCGCGCGATCAGCCAGGTCGCGAGGTACTGGGAGGCCAGGCAGCCGCCCGCGGTGGCGACGTTGCCGTGGGCCACGAACGGCTGCTCCAGCACGCGCACGCCGGCCTCTTCCACCCAGGGCCTGGTGCTGAGGTCGGTGCAGGCCGGCAGATCGCCCAGCAGGCCCAGCTTGGCCAGCACCAGCGTGCCCGAGCACTGCGCGCCCAGCAGCTGGCGCGCGGGATCGAGCCGCAGCCGCGCCATCAGGGCCGCGTCGGCCGCCACCTCGCGGGTTTTGATGCCGCTGCCGACGATCACCGCGTCGGCCTCACTGGCCTCCCGCAGGTCGGCCTGGGCGTCCAGCACCACGCCGTTCATGGAGCGCACGCGCGGCGTGGGACAGGCGATGGAGACGCGCCAGCCGGGCCGCTTGACGCGGCTGAGGATGCCGAGCGCGACCAGCGAGTCGAGCTCGTTGAAGCCGTCGAAGGTGAGGATGGCGATGTGCATGGCGGCGGTGTCCGTGAGCGGGCCACCATGCTAGGGCGCGCTGGCGCGCGCGAAGGGGCCGCTGGCGCCGCCGCGCGCGGGCCCAATCGCGATCAGTTGAACAGGGCCGTGTAGCGCCGCTGCATTTCCTCGGGCGTCACCTGTTCGATGGCGTGCCCGATCAGCCAGCGGTGGCCGAAGGGGCAGCGCACCACGCCGCTGCGCTCGCCGTAGAACGCGTCGCTGGCCTCGCGTTCCAGCGTGGCGCCGGCCGCCACGGCCTGGGCCAGCATGGCGTCGGCGTCGTCCACGTGCAGGTGCAGGGTCACGGGCGTGGCGCCCAGGCTGCTCGCGCTGCGGATGCCGCACTCGGGAAACTCGTCGCACAGCATCACGGTGTGCGGGCCGAAGGCGAGTTCGGCGTGGCCGATGCGGCCCGAGGGTTCGACCAGGCGGAATTTCTCGGTGGCGCCGAAGGCCTGGCCGTAGAAGCGAATGGCGGCGGCGGTGTCGTGCACGCAGAGATAGGCGTAGGTTTCGTCGATGCGCATGGGCGGCTCCCCGTGGACAGCTGGTGGGACCCCGCACTGTGCCGGCCGCGGCACGCCGCGTATAGAAGAAATTGTTCGCGCCGCCGGCTCAGCCCCGGCGGAACGGCTCCAGGGGCAGGTGGTTGGGCTCCTCGGGCGCCAGCGCGCGAAAGCGCCCGGGCGTGAGGCCGGCCATGGCGCGGAATTCGCGGATCAGGTGCGACTGGTCGCTGTAGCCCAGCGCGGCGGCCAGCTCGGCTGGCGCGGGCGCGTCGGTGGCGGCGAGGGCGCCGACCGCCCGCTGGAAGCGGCGCACGCGTTGCCAGGCCTTGGGGCTCAGGCCCGTGGCCTGCAGAAAGGCCCGCTCGAAGCGGCGCCGGCCCAGGCCGCTGGCGCGCACCGCCGCTCCCACGGAAGGCGATTGCCGCAGCAGCCGTGTCAGCGCGCCCGCCTGGCCTGGCGCCGGCGGGCGGCGCGCCAGCAGCCAGGCCTCGAACCGCGCGAGCCGCGCGTCGGTGTCCGGGGCCTCGAGCAGGCGCTCGCGCAAGCGCTGCGCTTCGGCGCCGAGCAGGGCCTCCAGCGGCACGTGGCGGCCGGCGATGGCGTCCGCGTCCAGGCCCAACAGCCACTGCGCGGCACCGGGCAGCAGCGTGGCGCCCACGCTGGCCGAGCGGGCGTGCAGGCGCTTGAGGTAAGGCGCGGTGCGCGCCCCCCCGAGCACCGCGGGGGCCAGCGGCTCGCCCAGGGGGTCGTCGGGCGAACGCAGCAGGCGCACCGGCGCGTCGTCCAGCCGCAGCACCAGGTGCATGAGCCCGCTGGGCAGCAGGCGCTCGATGCGCGCCTGCGCCTCGCCCGCGGGCTCGGCCGCGCAGCTCCAGACCTCGCGCACGAAGGGGCGCAGCAGCGGGTGAGGGGCGCGGCGCCGGTTCATGGGGACTGGAGCCGGTTCGTCGCGCCCGGGCGCTCAGTCGGCGGCCTCGAAGCGCACGCGCGGCGCCACCGCGCACAGCAGCTCGTAGGCGATGGTGCCGGCCGCGTGCGCGACTTCGTCCACCGGCAGCAGCGCACCGCTGCCGGCGCGGCCCCAGAGCACCACCTCGCTGCCGATGCCCGCGTCCGGCAGCCCGCTCAGGTCCACCGTGAGCATGTCCATGCTCACGCGACCCAGGGTGCGCGTGCGCTGGCCATCCACCAGCGCCGGCGTGCCACTGGGCGCGTGGCGCGGGTAGCCGTCGGCGTAGCCGCAGGCGACAACGCCGATGCGCATGGGCCCGTCGGCGGTGAAGGTGGAGCCGTAGCCGACGGTGTCGCCGGCCTGCAGCCGCTGCACGCCGATCACCCGGGTAGACAGCGTCATGGTGGGTCGCAGGCCCCAGTGCGCGGCGCTGTGCTCCGGGAAGTCGGGCGCGCAGCCGTAGAGCGCGATGCCCTCGCGCACCCAGTCGGCCGCCAGCGAGCCGGCGCCGCGCAGGGCGCCGCGCGCGTGGCGCAGGATGGCCGCGCTGTTGGCCAGCGTGCGCTCGCCGGGCAGGTCGTCGGTGGCCTGCTCGAACAGCGCCACCTGGTGCGCGATGCCGCGCGCGCCGTCGGCGTCGCTGAAGTGCGTCATGTGGCCGATCTCCTCGACCTGCGGCAGCGCATTGAGCCGCGCCCAGGCCGTGCGGTAGGCCGCGGGCGTGAAGCCCAGGCGGTTCATGCCGCTGTTGAGCTTGAGGAAGACCTTGTGCGGCTGCTGGGTCTTGTGCGCGGCCAGCCAGTCGATCTGTTCGTTGCAATGCACCGCGTGCCAGAGGTTCAGGCGCGAGCACAGCTCCAGGTCGCGCGCCTCGAACGCGCCCTCGAGCAGCAGGATGGGACCGCGCCAGTCGAGGGCGCGCAGTCGCTCGGCCTCGGCCAAATCCAGCAAGGCGAAGCCGTCGGCGCCGCGCAGGCCCTCGAACGCGCGCTCGATGCCGTGGCCATAGGCGTTGGCCTTGACCACCGCCCAGACGCGGGCGTCGGGCGCGCGCTCGCGCGCGATGCCGAGGTTGTGGCGCAGGGCGCCGGTGTGCACGGTGGCCAGGATGGGGCGGGGCATGGCGTGAGAAAAGTCAAGAAGGGAAATCCAGTCCGAGCGGCGGGGTGGCCTACCGGCGGCGCCTGCGCACACGCGTGCTATAACCCGCGCCACCTCACGGAGACAAGCCTCAAACTGTCGCACAAACGTGTGGGGTGTCCGTCGATAGGCGCTTCATCCTGGCAGGCAAGCAAACCGATTCATCGCCATGAAGCGCGGCTTCTACACCATCATGACGGCGCAGTTTTTCAGCTCCCTGGCTGACAACGCGCTGTTCGTCGCCGCCATCGAGCTGCTGCGCCACCGCAACGCGCACGAATGGCAAAGCGCGGCGCTGGTGCCCATGTTCGCCCTGTTCTATGTGCTGCTGGCGCCCTTCGTGGGCGCCTTCGCCGACGCCCGGCCCAAGGGCCAGGTCATGTTCATCAGCAACGCCATCAAGGTGGGGGGCTGCCTGCTCATGCTGGTGGGCGTGCACCCACTGCTGGCCTACACCCTGGTGGGCCTGGGCGCGGCGGCGTACTCGCCCGCCAAGTACGGCATCCTGACCGAGCTGCTGCCACCGTCCCAGCTGGTCAAGGCCAATGGCTGGATCGAGGGCCTGACCATCGCGTCCATCATCCTGGGCGTGCTGCTGGGCGGCCAGCTCGTGGGGCCCACGATGTCGTCCTGGCTGCTGGCCCTGCACATCCCCGGCATCCACCACGGCCCGGACGCCGCCATCGCCATGCTGGTGGTGCTCTACATCCTGGCCGCGGGCTTCAACCTGCGCATCCCGCTCACCGGTGTGACACCGCGCCCCATGCCGCGCAACCCGCTGGTGCTGCTGCCCGATTTCTGGACCTGCAACATGCGCCTCTGGCGCGACCACCTGGGCCAGATCTCGCTGTCCACCACCACGCTGTTCTGGGGCGTGAGCGGCAACCTGCGCTACATCGTGCTGGCCTGGGCCGCGGTGGCGCTGGGCTACAGCACCTCCAAGGCCTCGGCGCTGGTGGGCGTGGTGGCGCTGGGCACGGCCGTGGGCGCGGTGGTGGCCTCCATGCGCATGCGGCTCGACCAGGCCACCAAAGTCATCCCCCTGGGCATCGGCATGGGCCTGCTGGTGGTGCTGATGAACTTCATCGACAACGTCTGGGTGGCCGCGCCCTTCCTGGTGCTGCTGGGCGGCCTGGGCGGCTTCCTGGTGGTGCCCATGAACGCGCTGCTGCAGCACCGGGGCCACAACCTCATGGGCGCGGGCCGCTCCATCGCCGTGCAGAACTTCAATGAGCAGGCCTGCATCCTGGGCCTGGGCGCGCTCTACACGGCGTCCACCGGCGCGGGACTGTCGGCCTTCGCGGCCATCACCGCCTTCGGCCTGCTGGTGGCCGGCACCATGTGGCTGATCGGCTGGTGGCACAAGCGCAACCAGCGCGTGCACGGGCACGAGATCGAGCGGCTGCTCGAAATCGCCCGCCGGGACGATTTGCACGGCTGAAGACCGCGCGAAGCGCGACGCTCAGAAACTGCCCACGTTGGTCGGCGCAAAGCCGTTGAGGTTGACAAGCCGGTGCTGGGCCAGCACCTTGTACAGGTCGGCCTCGCTCACCGAGCGCGAAAGGTAGGCGTCGGCGCCGGCCAGTCCGGCCTTCATGCGCTCCATGCTGCCCGCGCTGGGCGCGAACAGGATCACCGTGGCCGCGCCCTTGGGCCCCTTGGCCTGCTTGGCCCAGCGGCAGACCTGGAAGGCGTCGGGCTCGCCGCCGAGGCGGTCGATGACCACCAGCCGGTACGGGTGCGCCTTGAGCATGGCCTGGGCCTGCGCGGGCTCGCGGCACCAGTCCACGCTCAGTTCGTACTTGCGCAGGCGCTTGAGCAGGATGCGGCCTTCGACGAGGCTCTGCCCCACCAGCAGGGCGTCGCCGCGCGCCACCTCGGGCACGGAGGCGTCGCCCTGGCGCAGCCGCGAGGGCAGGCGCGAGCGCGGCGAACGCGGCGCGGGCGGCGCGACATTGAGCAGGTCTTCCAGGTCGGCGTAGTCGGTGACACCGCGCAGGGGGATGCTGACGGTGCCGGCGCGCGGCGCGGCCGGCGCCTTGGCCGGCGCGGCGGGCGGGACCGGGGGCACGGCGGGCGCCGGCGCGGCGCTGGCCGGCGGCGCGCCCCGGGCGCCGCCAGCCGCCTCGCCGGCCATGTCGGCCGCGCGCGCGATCATGGACATGACCTCCTCACGCGTCATGGGCCGCGTGGGGGGGAACTCGGTCTCGGGCGAACGGCGCCGGGCGCGGGCCGAGGGCGGCAGCGGCGCGATCGGCTGCGGCTTGCCGCTGGCCAGGCGCATGCTGGCCTGCAGGCCGTGCAGCTGGGAGGCCTTGAAGGGTTCGGTGGCCGCGAAGCCCGGCGCCAGCGGCGCCGCCGAGGCCGCCGCACGCGCGGTGCGCAGGCCCACCAGCGCGTCGAGCGAGCCCAGCAGAGAGACCAGGCGCACCGGCTTGCGCTCCACCGGCCAGCCGGTGCCGGCGTCGTGGGCGCCGATGAGCAGCACGCGCCCCGGCAGCGAGGCGCCGCGCACCAGCGCCACGGCCTGCGCGTTGTCGGCGTTGACGAGCAGCAGCTGCGCGTCGAGCACCTCCTCCTGCACCCGGTAGGCCGGGGGCCGCCGCGCGGCGAGCCGGAAGAACGATTCGAATGTGGCGCTTTCGTGCTGGGCAAAACCCACCAGCGCCACCGTGTAGGCAGCCTCCATTACCCGCTCCACGTGGTTCGACACTTTTTGAAACCGTTTGTCGGACGGCGCAGTATGGCGTGCCGCCTGGGTTTTGGGTACGGCATGCGGCGCCGCTCGTGCCGCCATGTGAAGATTCTGTCGCGCGCCGGACACCGCGCGCCCACCCAAGGAGCCCCTTCATGCCCAGCGTCTACGACTTCGAAGCCCTGTCCATCACCGGCCAGCCCGTGCCCCTGAGCCACTACAAGGGCCAGGTGATGCTCATCGTCAACACCGCCAGCGCTTGCGGCTTCACGCCGCAGTTCGCGGGGCTGGAGGAGCTGCACAAGGCCTACGGCCCGCGCGGCCTGGCGGTGCTGGGCTTCCCCTGCAACCAGTTCGGCTCGCAGGACCCGGGCAGCAACGAGGAGATCGCCGGCTTCTGCCAGCTCAACTACGGTGTGAGCTTCCCCATGATGGCCAAGATCGACGTCAACGGCGCCGAGGCGCACCCGCTGTACCGCTGGCTCACGGCCGAGGCGCCAGGGCTGCTGGGCAGCAAGGCCATCAAGTGGAACTTCACCAAGTTCCTGGTCGGCAAGGACGGCCAGGTGCTCAAGCGCTACGCGCCGCAGGATGCGCCGGCCAAGCTGGCGGGGGACATCGAGGCGGCGCTGGCGGCTTGATCGCTCGCTGACCACGGGCCTTGCAGGCCCGCCAGGCCATCAGGAGAGGGGCGTCGGCGCGATCGCCTGCGCAGGAGCGCCGCGCTTGCGCCACTCACCGATGGTGAAGGGCTGGACCGGGGCGCTGCGCCCCTCGACACCGTACGCACGGGCCCAGGCCTGGCCGATGGCGACCTCGCACAGCTGGCGCGGATGGCGACCTCGCACAGCTGGCGCGCCGCGACCCGGTTGGGGGCCTCGCCCGGGATGAAGCGCTGAGCGCGCTCGCCCGGGGTTTCGCGCGTGATGAAGCGATTCGGCTCGTTGAACCGAGCGACATCGGCTTGCGTGATCCAGCCCGCATCGTGCAGCTGGAGCATCGCGTTGCTGGCCAAGCGCTGAAGGGTTTCGGCGTCCAGCGAAGTGCTCGCGCCTTCGGGCACCTCGCCACCCAGCACCGTGCCGTACGTCGCCCAGGCGGCATCCACCTGCGCCAGCTTTTCTTCCCGCGTGAACGTCACAGGCTCCCTGACCGGTGGCGCCTCGACCACCGCCTCCGGCTGCACGGGCGCATCGGGCAAGCGGGTGGGTTCGGGGTGGGCAAACAGGCCGACGAAGTCTTGAACCGCCTGCTGTATCGCCGCGATCGGCGTGCTCGACTGGGCCGCGGCCTTGGGTGAAGAGCCGCCCTCGAGATCGCCGGGAGCCGTCGCGGCCGACACCGATTTCTCGATGGGTGGTTCTTGCGCAGGTCCCGACCCGTTCGGGGTGGGGCCCTCGGACGCACCGCCCCGCTCACCACCAAGCAGGCGGTCTTTCAGGTTCAGCAAGCGTTGGGCCACCTGCTTGGCGCCATCCTCGATGTCCTTCCCCCGCGAGGCTACCGCGTCGGGCGCGCCCTCAGCGGGCGCGTCGATCGGCGCCGCGGGATGGGCCTGCACCCAGGCCACCACCGCGTCCACGCGCATGGGCTGCTGGTCGCCCTGCCGGCCCCATTGGCCTTCCAGCAAGCGCTGCCAAGCCTCGCCAATGGTGGCCTCGCACAGCCGGCGCACCGGGTCCGCCTCGCCTCCGAACGGGGAAAAGCGCTGGTTGCGATCGGCGGTTGATTCGGTCGAGAAGCCGTCGCCCGCCCTCATGAACCGCTCGTAGTCCTTCTGTGAAATCCCTCGGTCGTCGCGCAACTGGTGCAGGGCCATCGAGGCCACGCGATCGAATTCGCTGGCATCCGACGTCTCGAACTTGTCGCCCTTGAGCACCTGGGCATAGGTCGTCAGGGCCGCATCGACCCGCGCGATGGCATCAGCCTGCGCTGGGGTGGGGGCGGCGCCGTGTGGCGCGGCAAGTGGGGCCTTCGCCGGCGCCTGGGCTTGAACCGCCCACTGGGTCCTGATCGCGAGGCGAACGGCCATGCGGACCTCGCGTTCGGCATCGTCTGCGGCCTGGCGCTCGACCTTGTGCTGGTCACGCAGCCCATGGCGCTGCGCCTTGCGGCTGGCGTCGATCCACTGCACGGGCTTGGACTTGTCGCTGCGGTAGACCTGTTTCTTGAGGTTGTGCGGCAACAGCGCCACGGCCTTGACGCCGCGAACGAGGTTTTGCGCACCATCCTTGACAGCGCGGCCCACCGCTCCAGCGGTCGACAGCTCGTGTCGGGTCTTGTGGGGGTTTTGAAGCTTGAGAGGAGAAAAACCCATGGCGAAGAACGGCAAGGAGAACAGGGGGCATCCCGATCCGGGACGGTGGCAAGTCAGAAAACCCAACTCGCGGCCTGAGTAGCGACAGGTCCCGTGATCGTTCCTTCACCATCTACCCGGCCTAGTCGCCAGGACACCCATCCCTTTGGCAGATGGCCGGGCGGTCCCGTGGCGACCAGAATCCCGGTTCCTGCCCGGTCGCCGCGCCGGGCGCACGTCCGACGAAAGGCCGCCCCATGACCCCCGACCAATTCCAGGAGTTGTGCCGCGGCACGGCGCGCGCCCTGGGCCTGAGCGAACCCAACGCCCTGTTCAATGGTGGCGAGGTGATCCTCGACGGGGTGAAGGTCGGGGCATTTCACGAGGAAGACCAGGACCCCGAGGGCGTCTTCTGCTACGCCGATCTCGGCCCGGTCGGGCCGGACGCCAACCCCGCGGAGCTGCTGGAGGAGGCGCTGGCCATCAACCTCTCGCTCGACGGCGAGCGCGGCGAGGTGATCGGCCTGGAGCGCGAAAGCCGGCACCTGGTGCTGCGTGTGCGCCTGAACGACGCGCAAGAACCGATGCACGAAGGCCGCCTGGCCGATGAACTGCGGCGCTGCGCGGCGCAGGCGAACGCGCTGTACGACAGCGCCTTGTCCGGCGTGCAACGGCCCACGGTGTAGCCCGCGCCTTGACCGGCGGGCGCTCTCCCCTACCGAGATCCTGTCGGGCTGCTGCTGGCGCATTCGGTCTGCGCCTACCGGCCGGTCTCTTCGAACGCGCCGTCACCCGCGTTCGTTCGTCGGGTACTCGGCCCGATGCGGCACGCCGGCGGACACCAGGCCGGCTCAGGCCGCGCGCACTAGAGCCAGCGCAGCAGCGCCGCCGCCAGCGACGGCAGCACCAGTGCGTTGAGCAAGGCGCTCAGGCCCATGGCCAGGCCCGCGAAGGCGCCGGCCTCTTCGCCCTCTTGAAATGCGCGCGCGGTGCCGATGCCGTGCGCGATGGTGCCCAGCGCGAAGCCGCGCACCGCCGGCTCGTGGATGCGCAGGGCATCGAACAGGAAGCGCCCGCCCACCGCCCCCAGCACGCCCGTCGCCATCACCAGCACAGCGGTGAGCGAGGGCAGACCGCCGATTTTTTCCGAGATGCCCATGGCCACCGGCATGGTGACCGACTTGGGCGCCAGCGAGGCCATGGTGGCGGGCGACGCGCCCAGCGCCCAGGCCACCACGATGGCGGTGGCGGCGGCGGCCAGCGCGCCGGCCACCAGCGCCGCCAGCAGCGGCAACGCCAGGCGGCGCAGCCGGTGCAGCTGCTCGAACAGCGGCACCGCCAGCGCCACCGTGACCGGGCCGAGCAGGAAATGCACGAACTGCGCGCCCTCGAAATAGGTGGCGTAGGGCGTGCCCGTGGCCCACAGCAGCGTGGCCAGCACCAGCACCGTGGGCGGCACCGGGTTGGCCAGGGGATGGAAGCCGCTGCGCCGGTAGAGCACGAAGGCGGCGTGGTAGACGAGCAGCGTGAGCGTGAGCCCCAGCAGCGGCGTGGCCGCGAGGTAGACCCAGATGTCGATCAGGCGGCGCGGGGCCTCGGGATTCACCGCGAAGCCTCCGCGCGGCGGTTCTGGCGCCGCATGAGCCACACCATGGTGCAGGCCGAGACGGCCAGGCCCACCAGCGTGCTGACCACCAGCGCCACGCCGATGGCCAGGGCCTCGTCGCCCAGGCGCTGCAGGTGCTGCATGACGCCCACACCGGCCGGCACGAACAGCAGCGACAGGTGCTGCAGCAGACCTTGCGCGGTGGGCTTGATGGCGTCCAGCCAGGCCGGACGCAGCGCCAGCGCGGCCAGCAGCAGGGACAGGCCCACCACCGGCCCCGGCACCGGCGCGCCCGTGAGCAGCACGGCCACCTCGCCGAACAGCTGGAACAGCAGGAGAGTGGCGAGCGCGGGGATCATGCCGGCCATGGCGGGTGGGTTGGCAGCTTCTCAGGCCTGCAGCGCCTCGTCGAGCAGTTCGACCCAGTGCCGCACGGGCGTGGCCGTGCCGCTCTGCAGGTGGGTGATGCAGCCGATGTTGGCGCTGGCGATGACGGCGGGCTGAAGTTCGCCCAGGTGGCCGAGCTTGCGGTCGCGCAGTTCGTAGGCGATCTGCGGCTCCAGCACCGAGTAGGTGCCGGCCGAGCCGCAGCACAGGTGCGCCTCGTTGCGCGCGAGTTGCACGGTGAAGCCGAGCTCGCCCAGGCCGCGCTCCACCCCGCCGCGCAGCTGCTGGCCGTGCTGCTGGGTGCAGGGCGGGTGGTAGGCCACCACGCGCTGCGGGTCGGGCCGGCGCGCCAGCTTGGGCTTCAGCGCGGGCACCAGGTCCGGCAGCAGCTCGGACAGGTCGCGCGTGAGCGCGCTGATGCGCGCGGCCTTGTCGGCGTAAGCGGGGTCGTCGCGCAGCAGGTGACCGTAGTCCTTCACCATCACGCCGCAGCCCGAGGCGTTCATCACCAGGGCCTCGGCGCCCTGCTGCACGAAGGGCCACCAGGCGTCGATGTTGGCGCGCATCTGCGCCAGACCACCGCCGTGGTCATTGAGGTGGAACTTCACCGCGCCGCAGCAGCCGGCCTCGGGCGCCACCAGGGCCTGGATGCCGGCGGCGTCCAGCACGCGCGCGGTGGCGGCGTTGATGTTGGGCGACATCGAGGGCTGCACGCAGCCCGCGAGCATCAGCACTTGGCGCGGGTGCGCACGCGTGGGCCACGCGCCGGCGGGGCGCGGCGCGGGCACCTTGGCCTGGAGCGCGCCGGGCAGCAGGCCGCGCACCGCCTGGCCCAGCTTCATGGCCGGGCCGAACAGCGGCGAGCTCAGGCCCTCCTTGAGCAGCCAGCGCACGGCGCGCTCGCCCGTGGGGCGTGGCACCTTTTCCTCGACCACGGCCCGGCCGATGTCGACCAGGTGGCCGTACTGCACGCCACTGGGGCAGGTGCTTTCGCAGTTGCGGCAGGTGAGGCAGCGGTCCAGGTGCTGTTGCGTCTTGCGCGTGGGCGTGGCGCCTTCGAGCACCTGCTTGATGAGGTAGATGCGCCCGCGCGGGCCGTCCAGCTCGTCACCGAGCAGCTGGTAGGTGGGGCAGGTGGCCGTGCAGAAGCCGCAGTGCACGCACTTGCGCAGGATGGACTCGGCCTCGCGGCCGCGCGCGGTGCCCTGGAACTCGGGAGCGAGCTGGGTCTGCATGTCAGAAGAGGGTCGGGGCCTGGAAGATGCCGTGCGGGTCGAAGGCCTCGCGCAGGCGGCGCATCACGGCCTGCAGCGCGGGGCCGGGCGTGTCCGCGCGCGGCACGCCACCGTCGCCCGAGGCCGGGGCGCGGAACAGCTGCGCGTGGCCGCCGGCCGCGCGCGCGGCGGCGCGGATCTCATCGGCCGCCGCCGCCGGCGCCCACAGCCAGCGCTGGGCGCCCTGCCATTCGATGAGCTGCGGCCAGGTGGCCAGCAGCGGCGCGGCGGTCTGCGGCACGCTGATCCGCCACAGGCCATGGTCGGCCGAGGGCGCGTGGGTGAAGAAGGGCAGGTGCTGGTCGCGGCAGGCGGTCCAGTCGGCGCTGGCGCAGGTGTTGTCCAGGCGCTGGCCCGGCGCTTCGGCGAGCAGGCGCTCGCACGCGGCCTCCACCGCTGCGGCGGCGCCGCGCAGGCGCAGGAACAGGCGATCGTCCCCGTCGGCCTCGCGTTGCCAGCGCGAGGCGTTGAGCGGCAGCGGCTGCCCGCCCCAGCGGTGCAAGCGCTCCAGCGCGTTGGACTGGTCGACGCCGAAGGCCAGCGTGGCCTCGGCCGGCGCCACCGGCAACACCTTCAGGCTGAGTTCGGTGATCACACCGAGCGCGCCCCAACTGCCCGCGAGCGCGCGGCTCACGTCGTAACCGGCCACGTTCTTCATGACCTGGCCGCCGAAGGTGAGCAGCTCGCCGCGCCCGTTGATGAGGCGCGCGCCGAGCACATAGTCGCGCGCGCCGCCCACGCTGGCGCGCGCCGGGCCGGCCAGGCCACTGGCCACGGCGCCGCCCACGGTGCCGCCGGCGCCGAAGCGCGGCGGCTCGAACGGCAGGCATTGGCCGTGCTCGGCCAGCGCGGCTTCCAGCTCGGCCAGCGGCGTGCCGCCGCGCACGGTGACCACCAGCTCGCTGGGCTCGTGGCTAAGGATGCCGCTGTGGGCGCGCACGTCGAGCGCGGCGCCCTGGGCGGGCGCGTGCACGAAGGACTTGCTGCCGCCGCCGGCGATGCGCAGCGGCGCGCGCGTGGCCACGGCGGCGCGCACCTGGTCGATAAGGGCTGAGGGGTGGTCGCTGGCCGGCACGAAGCCCTGCCCGGGGGCAGCGGCGGGGGCCAGCGCGTCGTGGGGCGCGGACATGGTGGCGGCGATGGTAGCGGCCACTCACCACATGGGCCTTGAATTTTTTGCACGCGCGGCTGCAATCCGGGCAGGGTCAGCCCGGGTAGCGCAGCGCCCCGAGTTGGGCCTCGATGGCCTCGGCCTGGCGGCGCAGCTGCGCCAGCAGGCGGGTCTGGCGCGGCATGAGGTCGGTGCCGGTAGCGGCCAGGCTCAGCGAGGCAACCGGGGCGCCACCCGGCGCGCGGATCACCACCCCGATGGCGGCGATGCCCGGGATGATGTCTTCCTGGTTGAAGCCGTAGCCCAGACGGCGCGAGCGCTGCACCATGCGGCGCACGGCGGTCTGGCGCGCCTCGCCCCGGCGCACGATGGCCTGCAGGTTGAGCGCTTCCAGGCGCGCCTGCTCCGCGCGCGGCAGCGCGATCAGCATGGCCACCCCGCCAGCCGACAGGCTCAGCGGTCGGCGCGTGCCCACGTCCACCGTGTAGGCCTTGAGCGCCTTGCGGCCGTCGAAGCGCGCGACGCAGACCGATTCGGCGCCGCTGCGCACGTTGAGGAACACGATGTCGCGCGTCTCGGCCGCGAGCCGCGCCAGTGCGGACGCGGCCAGGCGCTCGATGGCGAAGTGCGGCGCGGCGGCCACGCCCAGTTCGTAGGCCAGCGGACCGATTGCATAGCGCCGCGTGCCCGGCACGCGCACGGCCAAGCCCTCGTCGAGCAGGCAGCCCAGCATGCGGTGCACGGTGGAATGCTCCAGCGCGGCCTCCTGCGCGAGGTCGCTCAGGCGCCAGCCGGTGGCCGTGCGCATGGACAGCAGGCGCAGCAGGCCGATCGCGCGGTGAAGGCTGCGCGCGCCATCGGTGGTGGAAGGGGCTCGGGACATTTTGTCCACTATACGGAAAAACCGCGCCGATCCATGCCCACAAGACGACGGGGCCCCGGAATAATTTTTCCAGGCCCGATCACCTGAGCGGGACGCAGATGGAGCAAGGCAGACGATGACTATGAACGAAGACTTCGCCGCCGCACGGCAGGTGATGGAGAGCGACGTGGTGGTGCTGGGCGCGGGCGCGGCAGGCGTGGCGGCCGCGCTGGCGGCCGCGCGCGCCGGGGCGCGCACCACGCTGGTGGAGGCCGGCGCCCTGCCCGGGGGCGAGCTGGTCAGTGGCATGGCCATCGACGGCGCGCTGAACGCGCGCGGCGAGTGGATCCTGGGCGGCACGGGCCGCGAGCTGCTGGCCGAGTGCGAGCGGCTCGGCGGCTACATCGGCCCCCTCAACGACTGGCGGCTGATCTGGTACGTGTGCCTGGACCCGGAGGTGATGAAGCTCGCGGTGGCGCGCTGCCTGGCGCGCGCCGGGGTGCGCCTGCTGCTGCACACCTGCGCCACCGGCGTGCTGCGCGACGGCGCCACGGTGCGCGCGCTGCAGGTGCGCAACAAGGAAGGCATCACCGAGCTGCGCGCGCCGCTGTTCATCGACTGCTCGGGCGACGCCGACATCGTGCGCGCGGTCGGTGGCCAGGTGCTGCAAGGCGGCACCGACGGCGAGCTGCAACCGGTCTCGCTGATGTTCCGCATGGCCGGCGTGCGCACACAGGCGCTGCTCGATTTCCTCCACGCGCACCCGGAGCACTTCGCGCTCGGCGAGAGCGAGGCGATCCGCCAGGGCCGCACCGACCGCGAGCTGGCCGAGGCAGCGCGCCAGCAAGGCGAGCCCACGGTGTTCCTCAAGGGCGACGGCCCGCTGGTGACTGGCGCCATCGCGCGCGGCGAGCTCTACCCCACCGCGCTGATCATGATCCAGCCCACCTCGCGTCAGCGCGGCGAGGTGTGCCTGAACACCACCCGCGTCGGTGGCATCGACGGCACGCGCACGCAGGCGCTGAGCGCGACGCTGGCCACGCTGTCCGATCAGGTGCTTCAGTGCGCGTCCTTCATGCAGCGCCACGTGCCGGGCTTCGAGCAGGCCGCCTACAGCGGCATCGCCACCCGCGTGGGCGTGCGCGAGACGCGCCGCATCGTCGGCCGCCAGAGCCTGTCGCAGGACGACGTGCTGGGCGCGCGCAAGCGCGAGGACGGCATCGCCAAGGGCTCGCACCACGTGGACATCCACCAGTCGGGCACGGGGCAAATCCGCATCCCCGTTCAGGACGGCGGATCCTACGACATCCCCTGGGGCTGCCTGCTGCCCCAGGGCGTGCCCAACGTCGTGGCCGCGGGCCGCATCCTGTCGGCCGATCGCGGCGCCCACGGATCCGCGCGCGTGATGGGTCCCTGCCTGGCGATGGGCCAGGCAGCCGGCACCGCAGCGGCCATGCTGCTGGACAGCGGCCCTCGCGGCGACGCCGATTTCGCCACCATCCCCGTGCAGGCCCTGCGTGAGCGGCTGCGCGCGGACGGCGCGATCCTGGACGGGACGCACTGATCCTGGCCACCCACCCCACGGAGCACGAGGAGACACCATGCACAAGACCATTGCCGCCCTGGCGCTCGCCGCCGCCAGCCTCACCGCCGCCGCACAAGGCAGCACCGACTACCCCAACGCACCGGTGCGCATCGTGGTGCCCTTCCAGGCCGGCGGGCTCACCGACATCCTGGCGCGCGCCATCGCACAGCACGCCGCGCAGCGCCTGGGCCAGCCCTTCGTGGTGGAGAACAAGCCCGGCGCCAGCGGCAACATCGGCGCCGACGCCGTGGCCAAGAGCAAGCCCGACGGCCACACCCTGCTGATGGGCTCGATCGGTACCAACGCCGTCAACGCGCACCTGTTCTCGCGCATGCCCTACGACACGCTGAAGGACTTCGCGCCCATCAGCCTGGTGGCCAGCGGCACGCTGATGCTGGTTACCCACCCGTCGGTGCCGGTGACCGACATGCGCTCCCTGCTGGCCTACGCGCGCACCCACCCGGGCAAGCTCACCTACGCCTCGGGCGGCGCAGGAGCTTCGCAGCACCTGGCGGGCGAACTGCTCAAGACCATGGCGAAGATCGACATCGTGCACGTGCCGTACAAGGGTGTGGTGCAGGGCGTGACCGACGTGGTGGCCGGCCAGGTGGACATGACCTTCGACCTGGCCACGGTGGAGCCGCACATCCGCGCCGGCAAGCTGCGGCCCATCGCGGTGGCCAATGCGAAGCGCTCCACCGCCTTTCCCGAGGTGCCCACCATCGCCGAGGCCGGCGTGCCGGGCTACGAGGTCAGCGCCTGGTACGGCCTGTTTGCGCCAGTCGGCACGCCGCCGGCCATCGTCAAGCGCCTGCAAGGCGAGGTGGTGAGCGCGCTCAAGGACCCGGCCTTGCTGGAGCGCCTGGCCAAGCTGGGCGCCGAACCTGCCGGGAGCACACCCGAGGATCTGCAGCGCTTCGTGCGCAGCGAGTACGACAAGTGGGGCCAGGTGGTGCGCCAAGCCGGTATCCGGCTGGACTAGGCGCCACCATGGCCGTTCATGACCCCCAAGAAGGAGACCCTGGCATGCCCCAACCCCTAAACCCCCCCCTGCGCACCACACGCCGCCACTGGCTGCGCCTCATGGCCGCCGGCGGCAGCGCCCTCGGCCTCGCGGGTCTGGCCCGCGCCCAGGCGGGCTACCCGGCCCGGCCCATCCAACTGGTGGTGCCCTTCTCGGCAGGCGGCGCCACCGACGTGCTCGCGCGCCACCTCGCGCGCTCGATGGAGCAGTCCCTGCGTCAGCCCGTGGTGGTGGACAACCGCGTGGGCGCGGCCGGCGCCATCGCCGCCACCCACGTGGCGCGCGCGGCCCCGGATGGCCACACCGCGCTGTTCGGCGGCGTGGGCACCAACGCCCTGCTCGAGTACACGCAGCCCGCGCTGCCCTATAGGCCCGCGAGCGATTTCGTCGGCGCGGGCAACTTCTGCTTCGTGGACTTCGTGATGGTGGTTGCCGCCGCCAGCCCCGACCAGGACCTGGCCGGCCTGCTCGCCCGCGCGAAGCAGCGCCCCGGCGAGGTGAGCTATATGTCGGCCGGCCCGCTGGGTACGTTGCACGTGGCGCAGGAGTACCTGTGGAAGCTGGCCGGCGTGTCGCTGAACCACATCCCCTACAAGGGTGAGGCCCATGTGGTGTCCGACCTGGTCTCCGGTCGCGTGGACCTGGCGCTGATGACGCTGTCACTGGCGCGGCAGCTGGCGCAGGAAGGCAAGCTGCGCCAGCTGGCCACGCTAGCGCCCGAGCGGCTGCGCGGCGCGCCCGATCTGCCCACGGTGGCGGAGCTGGGCTTTCCCGGCTTCGCCATGCCCACCTGGAATGGCGTCTTCCTGCCACGCGGCACGCCGGCGGCCAGGGTGGGCACGCTGAACGGCGCCATCAACGCCGCCCTGCGGGACGCCGAGGTGCTGCACAAGGTAGTGGGCATGGGCATCTCGCCAAGCGCTCCCAACACGCCCGAGCAGCACGCGCGCTTCATGCAGGCCGAGCGCGAGCGTTGGCGAGCCATGGTGGAGCGCAGCGGGGTGAAGACGGGTTGATGCGCTCCGGGCCCCGCATCGCGCTCGGCGGCTTCTCGCACGAGTCCAACGCCTTCGCTTCCGCGCAGGACGTGGGACTGGCGCACTTCCTCGCGCGGCGCGACCGCCCGCCGCTGCTGCTGGGCGATGAGCTGCCCCGCGGCCTGGCCCGGGGCAGCTTTCCCACCACGGGCTTTCTGCGCGCGATCGGCGCCGACGCCCACTTGCGGCCCCTGGCCTGGGCCAGCGGTGGCGCGGGCGGCCTGGTGAGCGACGAGGCCTTCGAGCACATCGCGCAGGCCCTGCTTTCGCGCCTGCGCGCGGTCGGCGCGCTCGACGGACTCTTCCTTGAACTGCACGGCGCCATGGCAACGCCCGCCCTGGACGACCCCGAGGCCGAGCTGCTGCGTCGCGTGCGCGGCGTCGTCGGGGACCAACTGCCCATCGTGGTGACGCTGGACTACCACGCCAACCTTTCACCCGACTTCGCGCGCCTGATCGATGGCGCCGTGGTGTACCGCACCTACCCGCATGTGGACCGCGTGCAGTGCGGCGAACTCGCCGCCCGGCTGGTGCGGCGGCTTGCGGGCGGCGGTCGAGTGCCCGGCGTGGCCATCGCGCATCCGCCCTTCCTCATCCCGCTCCACGCCCAGTCCACGCTGGCCGAGCCCAGCCGAGGACTCGCTGCGATGTCGCTGGCGGACGCGGGCGACGTCGTCAGCCGCTGCTATGCCGCCGGCTTCCCGCCGGGCGACAGCCACTGGTGTGGCCCGTCGGTGATGGTGCACGCCACCCACCAGGCGGCGGCCGACGCCGCCTGCGAGGCCCTGCACCGCCAGGTGCTCGACGCCCGAGCCGCCTTCGACGCCCGGCTGTTGCCCTGCGACACCGCCGTGCGCCTGGCCTTGCGACAGGCGCAGGCGCCGGGACGCGGCCCCGTGGTGCTGGCCGACGTGCAGGACAACCCCGGCGCGGGCGGCAGCGCCGCCTGCACGGGCGTGCTCGCCGAGCTGGTGCGCCAGCAGGCCCCCGACGCGCTGCTGGGCATCCTGTGCGACCCCGAGGCCGCGGCCGCCGCGCACGCCGCTGGCGAGGGCGCCTGCCTCGGCCTGGCGCTGGGGGGCACCCACGGGGTACCGGATCAGCCGGCGTTCGTGGGACGCTTCACCGTTGAGCGCCTGGGCGACGGGCGCTTCACCACCACCGGCCAGGTGGCCGGCGGCAACGCCACCGAGCTCGGCCCGATGGCACTGCTGCGCCTCGGTGGCGCGCGCGTGGTGGTCAGCTCCGTGCGCATGCAGGCTTTCGACCCCGCGCCCTTTCACCACCTGGGCGCCGACCCGGCCGCCGCCGCGCTGTTGGCGCTCAAGAGCACCTGCCACTTCCGCGCCGACTTCGGCTCGATGGCGCGCGAGATCCTGCTGGTGGAGGCGCCCGGCGACGCCGTGGCCAACCCGGCGCGCTATCCCTATCGGCGCCTGCGCGCGGGTGTGCACCGCACCCCATAACACGCTGGCCAGGCGTTCAGCTCACCGCTTCAGCGCGAGGTGAATCCCAGGCAGGCGCCAGCGTTGGGACGGCCCTTGCACTCGCGCTTGAGGCGCCGCTCGCGTGCGGCCGGGCTCTCTTCGGAGGGCGCCTTGTGGAACGTGACCTTGCCCGGCGCGCGCCGCGCCGGTGGATCGTCGGCCTTGGCCGCGACGGCCTGACCAGCCACCAGCAGCAGCGCCGCCACTGCCACCGCCACACCACCCCGCCTCTTCATCCAGCCCATGCGCGCGTTCCTTGTTTGATTCGGGCGGCGATGCTAGGGCCTGCTTGCGCCCCCTGCTCCCCGGGGTACGGACCAAAAAAAGCCCGAGGACCTGTCGGGCCTCGGGCCAGAGCCGGAAAGCACCCCGTCTTCGGACGGGGCGCCCCCTGGAGTCAATCAGCGGTGGTAGGCCGTCTCGCCGTGCGAGGTGATGTCCAGGCCCTCGCGCTCGGCCTCTTCCGAGGGACGCAGGCCCATGGTGAGGTCGGCGATCTTGTACGCGATGAAGGCCACGACGCCCGACCAGGCCACGGTCACGAGCACGCTCTTGACCTGCACCCAGACCTGGTGACCCATGGCGAAATCCTCGGCGCCGGTGCCGCCCAGGCCCGGCGCGGCGAACACGCCGGTCAGGATGGCGCCGACGATGCCGCCCACGCCGTGCACGCCGAACACGTCGAACGCGTCGTCCGCGCCCAGCATCTTCTTCAGACCGCTGACGCCCCAGACGCAGACGAAGCCGGCCACGATGCCCAGGACGATGGAGCCCATGGGGCCGACGAAGCCCGCGGCCGGCGTCACGGCCACCAGGCCGGCGACGGCGCCGGACGCGGCGCCCAGCATGGAGGCTTTGCCCTTGAGCAGGGACTCGGCCAGGCACCAGGCCAGGGTGGCGGCGGCCGTGGCCAGCACGGTGTTGATGAAGGCCAGGCCGGCCACGCCGTTGGCGGCGCCGGCCGAGCCGGCGTTGAAGCCGAACCAGCCCACCCACAGCAGCGAGGCGCCCACCATGGTCAGCGTCAGCGAGTGCGGCGTCAGCGCTTCCTTGCCGTAGCCGATGCGCTTGCCCACCACATAGGCGCCCACCAGGCCAGCGACACCGGCGTTGATGTGCACCACGGTGCCGCCCGCGAAGTCGAGCGCGCCGTCGGCCGCCAGCAGGCCGCCGCCCCAGACCATGTGGGCCATGGGGATGTACGAGAAGGTGAACCACAGGGCCGAGAACAGCAGCACGGCGCCGAACTTCACGCGCTCGGCGAAGGAGCCCACGATCAGCGCCACGGTGATGGCGGCGAAAGTGCCCTGGAAGGCGATGAACACGTACTCGGGGATGGTCGCCAGCGCCGACGACATGGTGTCGGCCTTGGTGCCGGCAAGGAACAGCTTGTCGAAGGAGCCGAAGAAGGTGCCCGCACCGCCGAAGGTGAGCGAGAAGCCGTAGATGGCCCACAGCAGGGAGATGAGCGAGAAGATCACCATCACCTGCATGAGCACCGACAGCATGTTCTTCGAGCGCGCCAGGCCGCCATAGAACAGGGCCAGGCCGGGGATGGTCATCAGGATGACGAGCAGCGTGGACGTGAGCATCCACGCGGTGTCGCCGCTGTCGAGTTTGGGCGCTTCAGCGGCGGCGGGGGCGGCCGGCGCGGCAGCGGCGGGCGCTTCGGCGGCGGGGGCCGCGGGAGCGGCAGCGGCCGGTGGGGCCTCGGTGGTCGATTGCGCGATGGCTGCGCCACCGCCGATCGCCAGGCCCAGGCCCAGCAACAGGGAAGCCAGGAGTTTCTTCATTTGGATGGACTCGGTTGGGTTCAGGGGATGGCTGGGTCAGATCGCCTCGTTGCCGGTCTCGCCGGTGCGGATGCGGACCACTTGCTCGAGCGGCGAGACGAAGATCTTTCCGTCGCCGATCTTTCCGGTGCGCGCGGCGCCTTCGATGGCCTCGATGACGCGCTCGACCAGGTCGTCCGCGACGGCCGCTTCGATCTTGACCTTGGGCAGGAAGTCGACCACGTACTCCGCGCCGCGGTAGAGCTCGGTGTGCCCCTTCTGCCGGCCGAAGCCCTTGACCTCGGTGACGGTGATGCCCTGCACGCCCACGCCGGAGAGCGCCTCGCGCACCTCGTCCAGCTTGAACGGCTTGATGACGGCTGAAACCATTTTCACGACGATCCCTCCAGGGGTTGGTTGATCTGGTGTCAGCCTTAGCAGCTTGTGTGCCAACCCGGAGCGCCCGGGTGCCCGCCCCCAGGGGCGGTCGGCACCAGGATGAGGCCCCGCCCGCGCCGCGGCACCCCCGGGGGGCCGGGACGCACCATCAAGGTGCCTGGTGCGCCGAATCGGGGACGGGCCGGCGCCCCGACACCCCCACCCGTGTCGCGCCAGCGGCGCCCGCAGAATCGGCCGCCCCGTGGTCGCCGCCGGCGGCCGCGCACCTGAACAGGGAGAACACCCATGGCGCTGGCGCATGTGCACAGCCGCGCGCTGCAGGGGCTGGCCGCCCGGCCCGTGAGCGTGGAAGTCCACCTGGCCAACGGCCTGCCCAGCTTCACGCTGGTGGGCCTGGCCGACACCGAGGTGAAGGAAGCGCGCGAGCGGGTGCGCGCGGCCATCGCCAACAGCGGCCTGGAGTTCCCGCACAGCCAGCGCATCACCGTGAACCTGGCGCCGGCCGACCTGCCCAAGGACTCGGGGCGTTTCGACCTGCCGATCGCGCTGGGCATCCTGGCCGCCAGCGGGCAGATCGAGGCCGAACCCCTGGCGCGCGGCGTGTACGCGGGCGAGCTGTCCCTGGGCGGCGAACTGCGCCCGGTGCGCGGCGCGCTGGCCATGGCGCTGGCCCTCGCGCAGGACGCGGCCCCCCGCACCCTGGTGCTGCCACCGGGCAGCGCCGAAGAGGCCGCCCTGGTGCCCGGCGCCCATGTGGTGCGCGCGCGCCACCTCATCGACGTGGTGGCGCGCCTGCGCCGCGAGCAGCCGGCCCCGCCGGACGACGCGGGCTGGGCGCGGCTGGAGCCGCGCGACGGCGCCCCGGCGCCGCCCGGGGGACCCGACCTTGCCGACGTGAAAGGCCAGGTGGCCGCGCGCCGCGCGCTGGAGATCGCGGCCGCCGGCGGCCACAGCCGGTTGCTGGTGGGGCCGCCGGGCGCCGGCAAGTCCATGCTGGCGCAGCGCCTGGGCGGGCTGCTGCCGCCCATGGCCACCGACGAGGCCCTGCAGGCCGCGGCCGTGGCCTCGCTGGCCGGGCGCTTCGATCCCGCGCGCTGGGGCGAACGGCCCTTCTGCGCGCCGCACCACAGCGCCTCCGCCGTGGCGCTGGTGGGCGGGGGCTCGCCGCCGCGGCCGGGCGAGATCTCGCTCGCCCACCAGGGCGTGCTGTTCCTCGACGAGCTGCCCGAGTTCGCGCGCCACGCGCTGGAGGCGCTGCGCGAGCCGCTGGAGACCGGCCGCATCCGCGTCTCGCGCGCGGCGCAGCAGGCCGAATTCCCCGCGCGTTTCCAGCTCGTGGCCGCCATGAACCCCTGCCCCTGCGGCTACCGCGGCCACCCGGTGCGGGCCTGCCGCTGCACGCCCGAGCAAGTGCAACGCTACCAGGGCCGGCTCAGCGGCCCGCTGCTCGACCGCATCGACCTGCAGGTGGAGGTGCCCGCGCTGCCCAGCGAGCAGCTGCTGCAGGGCCCGCCCGGCGAGGGCAGCGCCGGGGTGCGCTCGCGCGTGGTGGCCGCCCGCGAGCGCGCGCTGCGGCGCCAGGGCCTGCCCAACCGCGCGCTCGCGGGCGGCGCGCTCGAGGAGCACGCGCGCGCCGAGCCGGCGGCGCTGAAGTTCCTGCACGCGGCGGCCGTGCGCCTGGCCTGGAGCGGGCGCGGCACGCACCGCGCGCTGCGCGTGGCGCGCACCATCGCCGACCTGGCCGGGCACGAGCGCGTGGTTGCGGCCGACGTGGCGGAGGCGGTGCAGTACCGGCGCGTGCTGGAGGCGTTCGCGTGAAGCGCGTCGGGGGCTTTTCCAGCCCCGTCACGACAGTGCCGCGGCGCAACGGCACCGCGCCCACCCCAAGGCCGGCGCTGCTGAACGAGGTGCACGCCTGCATCGGCCACCTCGGCTGCCACATGGCCTACACGGCGCTCCAGCTGCGGGACTGCAGCAGCACCGCGGACCTGGTGGAGGTGTTTTTCGACGCGCAAGCCCACGCCAGCCCCGACTGCGCGGGCCAGTACAGCCTGCTGGTGTTCCTGGACAAGCTGCCCCTGCACGCACGCCCCGCGTTCGCCGTGCTGATGCTGGCGGCCCTGCCCGCGCCATGCAGAAGCAACGGCCTCGCCGAGCACCTGGACCAGCTGCTCGAACACCTGCCCACCAGCGCCGACTGCCCGGCCGAGATGAAGCCCCACCTGGACCGCTGTGTGAAGCGGTTCCTCGCCCGGTTCAATGGCTGCTTCAAGGCGTACGAACGGCGACCGGGGGCCAGGGACGCGCTCAGCGCGATCAAGCACCACGTCGAGCGGCACCTGGCGCCAGCGAACCCCGCGCTCACCGGCTACGTCAACGCGACCCAGCCCGCGCTGGCCGACTTCCCGTACGTCGTCGGCGCGGCCCGGCACATCGTGAGCTGCAAGCCCATTCCCCTGAGCGCCAGGCTGTGGACCGCCCTGTCCCACCTGTCCTGCGGCAGCCACGGCGCCGCGCCGCTGCGACTGTGGCTGGCGACGTTCTCGAACACGGGCGACATGGACGCCCTGCTGAGCTGGCTCTGGGGCATCCACCCCGGGGCCGCGCTGGGTCTGCGGCGCCTGTTGGCGCCGGCGAGCGACCCTCTGGCGCCCAGCGCGCCAGCCACCGCGCCCGACGTCGTCTCCGCGCCGCTGATGCACGCCACCGCCGCCGCCCGCTACCTGCTCGCCCTGGCCGACGCCCATCCTTTGGCCCTGTCGTCCGCCGATCCGCTGCTGGACCCGCCGACGGTGATGCGGGCCCTGAGCGCCTTCGCGGCCTGCGGGGCCGAGCGGGACGTCGTGGCCTTCCTTCGGCACAGCACCCCGCGCCAGCTGCTGGGCGTGCTGGAATGCCTGGGCCGGCTCTACCCGCCCGCCGCCAAGGCCTTCGCCTTTGTCGCGGCCAAGGCCATCCTCGGCGCGCGGACCCGGGCGGTGGCCCCGGGGCTGAAGGCCATTGTGGTGGCCCACTGGCCGGCGGCCGCGCGGTGGGACTGGGGTGCCCCCCGCGACACCCCACAGACCACCCCCTATGCCGAGCAGGAGCTGGCCGACCTCGCCCGCGACCTTCAGGCCATGGCGCTGCCCGAGCCGGTGTTCCACGCCATCAAGCGGCTGTCCGGGTGTCCCTTGGGCGCCCATGAAACGGCCGGCCTCGCGGCCATCCACGACATGCCCGACCCCATCCTGGGAGGGGTGCTCGACGCCTTGTCGCTGAGCGGGAACGACGAGGCCGTCCGGCGCCTGGCCGGCCTGGCGCTGCTGGCGCGAAACCGCTCGCCAGAGGTCCTGGACTGGCTGCGCGGTCTCGCCGGGCATGGCACCGGCTGAGCCTGAGCGCGCCTGGCGCGGCCAAAACGCGCGCACGGGGGCGCGGCGGCCCGCGCGCCGGGGGTCAGAGATTGGGCGCCAGCCAGCGCTGCAGGTCCGCGCGCGCCACGGCGCTGCGCTGGGCCAGGTCGTCCAGCTGGTCCTCGCCGATGCGCCCGACGTTGAAGTAGGTGCTCTGCGGGTGGCTCAGGTAGAAGCCGCTCACGCTGGCCGCCGGCGACATGGCCAGGCTCTCGGTCAGGCCCATGCCGATCTCCTCGGCCTGCAACAGCTCGAACAGGCCGCGCTTGACGGTGTGGTCCGGGCAGGCCGGGTAACCCGGCGCGGGGCGGATGCCCTGGTACTTTTCCTTGATGAGCTCCTCGTTGCTCAGCGCCTCGGTCGGCGCGTAGCCCCACAGGTCGGTGCGCACGCGGTGGTGCATCTGCTCGGCCAGGGCCTCGGCCAGACGGTCGGCCAGGGCTTTGAACATGATGGCCGAGTAGTCGTCGAGGTCGTCGAGGAACTGCTTCTCTTTCTTCTCCACGCCCAGGCCCGCCGTCACCGCGAACACGCCCACGTAGTCCGGGGCCACGCCCTGGGGCGCCACGAAGTCGGCCAGGCAGCGGCTGGGGCGCATCACGCCGTCGATCTCCTGCTTCTCGGTCTGCTGGCGCAGGCCGTGCCACACCAGCACCGGGCGCTCGCGCGACTCGTCGGCGTACAGCGCGATGTCGTCCTGGTTCACGCAGTTGGCCGGGTACAGGCCGATGACCGCGCTGGCCGTGAGCCAGCGGCCGTCGATGATGCGCTGGAGCATGCGCTTGCCGTCGCTGAAGACGCGGCGCGCCTCTTCGCCCACCACCTCGTCCTTGAGGATCTCGGGGAAGGGACCGGCCAGGTCCCAGGTCTGGAAGAAGGGACCCCAGTCGATGTACCTCGCGAGCTCGGCCAGGTCCACGTTCTTGAACACGCGCCGGCCAATGAACTTGGGCACGGGCGGGGTGTAGCCGCTCCACTCGATGGGCGTGCGGTTGGCGCGCGCCTTGTCCAGCGGCCACAGCGGCACCTGCTTCTTGTTGGCGTGCTGGTGGCGCACGCGCTCATAGTCGGCGTTGACCTCGGCGATATAGGCCGTGGCCTGGTCCGACAGCAGGCCCTGGGCCACGCTCACGCTGCGCGAGGCATCGGGCACGTAGACCACCGGGCCTTCGTAGTGCGGCGCGATCTTCACCGCCGTGTGCACGCGGCTGGTGGTGGCGCCGCCGATCAGCAGCGGGATCTTCTTGATGCGGAAGTGCTCGTCCTTCTGCATCTCGCTGGCCACGTACTGCATCTCTTCCAGGCTCGGCGTGATCAGGCCCGACAGGCCCACGATGTCCGCGCCCTCGACCTTGGCCTTGGCCAGGATCTCGTGGCACGGGACCATCACGCCCATGTTCACCACCTCGAAGTTGTTGCACTGGAGCACGACGGTGACGATGTTCTTGCCGATGTCGTGCACGTCGCCCTTGACGGTGGCGATGACGATCTTGCCCTTGGATCGCACGTCGCCGCCGGCCGCTTCCAGGCGCTTCTTCTCTTCCTCGATGTAGGGCAGCAGGTGGGCCACGGCCTGCTTCATCACGCGCGCGCTCTTGACCACCTGGGGCAGGAACATCTTGCCCTGGCCGAACAGGTCGCCCACCACGTTCATGCCGTCCATGAGCGGGCCTTCGATCACGTTGAGCGGGCGCCCGCCGCCGGCCTCGATCTCGCGCCACATGGCCTCGGTGTCTTCGGTGATGAAGTCGTTGATGCCGCGCACCAGCGCGTGCGACAGGCGCTCGCGCAGCGGCAGTTCGCGCCAGGCGTTCTTCTGGGAATCGTCCTTGGCCGCGCCCTTGGCGCTCTCGGCGATCTCGAGCAGGCGCTCGGCGGCGTCCGGGCGGCGGTTCAGCACCACGTCCTCCACGCGCTCGCGCAGCGTGGGTTCCAGCTCGTCGTACACGCCGACCATGCCGGCGTTGACGATGCCCATGTCCATGCCGGCCTGAATGGCGTGGTACAGGAAGACGGTGTGGATGGCCTCGCGCACCGGGTCGTTGCCGCGGAAGCTGAAGCTCACGTTGGACACGCCGCCCGAGACCTTGGCGCCCGGCAGGTGCTGCTTGATCCAGCGCGTGGCGTTGATGAAGTCCACCGCGTAGTTGTTGTGCTCCTCGATGCCGGTGGCGATGGCGAAGATGTTGGGGTCGAAGACGATGTCCTCGGGCGGGAAGCCCACCTCGTCCACCAGGATGCGGTAGGCACGCTCGCAGATCTCGATCTTGCGCTCGTAGGTGTCGGCCTGGCCTTTCTCGTCGAAGGCCATCACCACGGTGGCGGCGCCGTAGCGCTTGATGAGCCGCGCCTGGCGCTTGAACTCCTCCACGCCCTCTTTCATGCTGATGGAGTTGACGACGCCCTTGCCCTGCAGGCAGCGCAGGCCGGCCTCGATGACGCTCCACTTGGAGCTGTCCACCATCACCGGCACGCGCGCGATGTCGGGCTCGCCGGCCATGAGGTTGAGGAAGCGCACCATGGCGGCCTCGCTGTCGAGCATGGCCTCGTCCATGTTCACGTCGACGATCTGCGCGCCGTTCTCCACCTGCTGGCGCGCCACGGCCAGCGCGTCCTCGAAGCGGCCTTCAAGAATCATGCGCGCGAAGGCCTTGGAGCCGGTGACGTTGGTGCGCTCGCCGACGTTGACGAACAGGCTGCCTTCGCCGATGGCGAGCGGCTCCAGGCCCGACAGCAGCATCGGGCGAACGGCGGGGGAAGCGGGGGCGGGGGAGGTCTCGGAGGACATGCGGCTCACCAGGGTTGTTTGCGAAAAACCGAGCTGGTGAGCGTCGTTGGGGCCGGTCCAGCCCACTCAAGCCTGACGGTCCCGGCCCGGGGGGCCTGGGCTGACCGCTGCAACGCTCCTTGAGAGAGGGGGGATTTTAGCGACAGGCGTCGAAACCCCTCGTCCGTTCGGCCTGAACAACCATTTGGCTGGCGCCACGGCTTTCTCAGGCGTTACTGAACGCGCGTCCAGGCCACCTGCTATGGCCATCTGCCCCTCATGTCCCTCCGCAACGCCCATGATTCCTCGATCGACCCCCCGCCCCGGCAAAACACAGGCGCTTCTTTCAGATTCAGCGGATAAGGCTGAGATCTTTGACCTGAGACAGCTGTATGCGTATGGCAAGTCGGTGAACAGGGGATGGCGGATGGGGCCGACCGTTCTGCTCATCAAGGACAAGATCGAGCCCAATGGCGAGCGCACGCAATGCCTCTCCGTCAACGTCCAGAATGCGAATGGCACTACCACCAGCTCCTCGCTGGCCACGGAGCGGCTTGTGCGGACCCTCGCGCGCCGCTTCACTGCGGATCAGCACCATCCGTTGGAGGTGAAGGAGGCCCTGAACTCGATTTTTTGCCGCTTGGCCACGAGCAATCAGGTGGTGCTGGACAGAGCGTTCCTGAAGGACCTCAAGGTGCTGATATATCCGCCCCTCGATCTTGCCCCGACAAGCAGAGTCATCCTTCGCGAGCTGCGCCACTCCGCTGCTGCGGACCAGATCGCGGCAGACGCGGACGTCCAGACCATTGCCGAAGTCATTCGATCGCTGGACTCCCTGGGGCAGCAACGGTTTAGGTACCAGCTGGAGATACGCCCGAACCTTGGCGCCGCTGCCAAGCAGCTGCTGGCGGCGCTGCACCCCAAAGCGCAGACGGCAACTTTCAAGGCCTCAGCAAAGCAACAGCGGGACGACGTGTCCGAGTCTTTGGAGCGACCGCAGGAACCGGAATGGACGCTCGGGATGCTGCCCTACCACAGCAAAGAAAGCGCCGCCTCGATGCACTTCATTGAGGTGCCCGACCAGCCAGTCAAGACACCCCCAGCCTCGGCGCCGCTGGGCCAGTCTTTCATCAAGCGCTTCGGGGCCCAGATCCAAGTGCCCGCCATTGAGCGCTGGGTGACTGTCGCCCCCCATACCACCGTCAAGGCACTGGCTGCGGCCATCGAATGGTTGCCCGACGACCAACTGGCCAGGTTCAAAAGCGACCTGCAACTGGCCGCAGGAGGCTCTTACACGGACGAGGTCAGCGTCACGGCCCGTCAGCTGCTGGAGGAAATGGGCTGAGCCGCCGGTACCCCCGGGGCGCCGCGCCGACCCGCGCGGGCACACTGAGGCCACCTCGATGGCGCGGAGCCCGGCATGACCCCTTCCGAGATCTTTCTGGTCGCGATGCTGATCGTCTTCAGCGTCCCCTACCTGGTCTGGCGGCTCGGCCGCACCGACTACCTCGCGCCCCTGGTGGTGGTACAGATCCTCACCGGCATCGCGCTCGGGCCGGGCGTGCTGGGCGCGGCCTTTCCCGAGTACCACCGCTTCGTTTTCAGCCCGCCGGTGACGCAGGCGCTGTCGGGCGTGGCGCAATGGGCCGTGATGCTGTTCGTCTGCATCGCCGGCATCGAGCTGGACCTGCGCCAGGCCTGGGCGAAGCGGCGTGAGAGCGGCATCACCGCCGGCCTGGCCTTGGGCGTGCCGCTGCTGCTGGGCGCGGCGGCGGGCGCGGTGTTGCTGGCCTGGCCCGACTGGGCCGGCCCCCGGGCCAAGGACTGGCAGTTCCTGCTGGGCATCGGCATGTCCTGCGCCGTCACCGCGCTGCCCATCCTGATCCTGCTGATGGAAAAACTGGGCATCCTGCGCCAGCCGCTGGGCCAGCGCCTGCTGCGCTACGCCAGCCTGGACGACCTGGCCATCTGGGGCGTGCTGGCCGTGATCCTCATGGAATGGGACCGCATGGGCCGCCAGCTGGGTTTCCTGCTCGCCTTCGGCTTGCTCACCCTGTTGTTCCGCCGGCTCATGCGCGCCTTGCCCGAACAAGACCGCTGGACCGCGGCCCTGGTGTGGCTGCTGGCCTGCGGCCTGGGCGCCGATTGGGCAGGCCTGCACTACATGGTGGGCGCGTTCCTCGCGGGCGCGGTGATCGACGCCCACTGGT
The DNA here is from genome assembly GCF_034421675.1 of Hydrogenophaga sp. SNF1. Lineage (NCBI taxonomy): Bacteria > Pseudomonadati > Pseudomonadota > Betaproteobacteria > Burkholderiales > Comamonadaceae > Hydrogenophaga > Hydrogenophaga sp. SNF1. The sequence continues at coordinate 177,906 of NZ_CP139793.1, read as the reverse complement.
TCGACCAGGACCGCCTGGACCAGCTGCGCCACCACGTGCTGCTGGTGCTCATGCCGGTGTTCTTCCTCAGCACGGGGTTGCGCACCAAGTGGGCCGTCGGGGGCGCGGCGGTGCTCGCCGCCGCCGCCCTGCTGCTGCTGGTGTCGGTGGCGGGCAAGCTGCTGGCCATGCGCCTGGCCGGCCGCTGGCTGGGCTGGCCGCGCGAGGAAGCGCGCCTGATCGGCTGGCTGCTGCAGACCAAGGCGCTGATCATGATCGTCTTCGCCAACGTGCTGTTGGACAAGGCCCTCATCACCGACGCCACCTTCACCGCGCTGCTGCTGATGGCGGTGGCCAGCACCATGCTGACCATTCCCATGGTGGCGCCGATGCTGGCACGGCGCGCCGCCGAAACCGGTGCCGACGCGGATGTCGGCAGGGCCTAGGCGGCGGCCCGCCGCCGCAGCGCCACCACGCGCTCGCCCGTGTCCAGCGAGCGCGCCCGCAGCTGCCCGCAACCCGCGTCCACGTCCTGCCCCGCCGAGTGGCGCAGCTTGGTCAGGATGCCCTGGCGGTGCAGGCGGCGCGCGATGTCGGCCGCCTTCTCCCAGGCCGGGCGCTGGAACGGCAGACCGTCGACGGCGTTGTAGGGAATGAGGTTGAGCACGCCGTAGCGGCCACCGAGCAGGCGCACGATGCCCTCGATTTCATCGTCGCCGTCGTTCACGCCGTCCAGCAGGGTCCACTGGTATTGCACCGGATAGCCGGTGGCGCGCGCGTAGGCCTCGGCACGCTCCACCAGCTCGGTGGGCGTGAGGCGCGGCGCGCGCGGCAGCAGTTGCTCGCGCAGATCAGGCTTGGTGGTGTGCAGCGACAACGCCAGCGCGGGTTTGACCGCGCCGCGCGGCAGCGCCTCGAAGGCGCGCTCGTCGCCCACGGTGGAGAACACCAGGTTCTTGTGACCGATGCCGCCCACCGTGCCCAGCAGCTCGATGGCCTCGAGCACCGCGTCCAGGTTGTGCGCGGGCTCGCCCATGCCCATGAAAACCACCTTGTTCACCGGCCGGCCGGCGCGCGCCAGCGCCACCTGGGCCAGGATCTCGGCGCTGCCGAGCTGGCGCAGCAGGCCGCCGGTGCCGGTCATGCAGAAGGCGCAGCCCACCGCGCAGCCCACCTGGGTGGACACGCACAGGCCGCCGCGCGGCAGGCGCACGCTCTCGACGGTCTGGCCGTCGCGCAGGGCCACCAGCAGGCGGGCCGAGCCGTCCTCGCCCGGGTGCTCGGCGCGCAGGCGGGCGAGGCCGGCGAGTTCCTCGCGCAGCGCCGGCAGGGCCTCGAACAGGGCCTTGGGGAAATGGTGCTCGGGCTTGCGCCGGCCGGCGTCGGCCGGCAGGGCGTGCAGCCAGTGGCGCAGCACGCGCTGCGCATGCAGCGGCCCGGCCCCGAGGGCGGTGAGGCGTTGGCGCAGTTCGCTCAGTTGCATGGGGCGGGCATTGTCGCGCACAGCCCCGGGGCATCCGCTCCCGGTCGACAATGGCCGGCCACGACCAAGGAGACCCCGATGCTGGAAATGGTGATCGACGCGCGCGCCGCCGACCTGGGCCACGGCCTGACGGTGCGGCGCGTGCTGCCCTACGCGAAGCGCCGCATGGTCGGCCCCTTCATCTTTGTGGACCACGCCGGCCCCGTGACGCTGGCGGCCGAGGACACGCGTGACGCCGACGTGCGACCGCACCCGCACATCGGCCTGTCCACCGTGAGCTACCTGCTCAGCGGACAGATCAAGCACCGGGACAGCCTGGGCGTGGTGCAGGACATCGTGCCCGGCGACGTGAACTGGATGACCGCCGGCCGCGGCATCTCGCACAGCGAGCGCTTCACCCACCCCGAGTCCTTCGCGGGCGGCGGGCTGGAGCTGATGCAGCTCTGGGTAGCGCTGCCCGAGCGCGACGAAGAAACCGAGCCTGCCTTCACCCACTACCCGGCCAGCGATCTGCCGGTGCGCGAACGGGACGGCGTGTGGATGCGCCTGATCGCGGGCGAGGCCTATGGCCTGAAGAGCCCCGTGCGCACGCACTCGCCGCTGTTCTACCTGCACACCGAATGGCAGGCCGGCGCCAGCCTGGCCCTGCCCGGCGGCCACCGCGAGCAGGCGGTGTACGTGGCGCGCGGCGACATCGAGTACGCGGGCGAGGTCTACCGCCCCGGGCAGCTGCTGGTGTTCGGCGACGACGCCGACGCGCTCATCACCGCGCGCGTGCCGAGCACGCTGATGGTCTTCGGCGGCGAGCCATTGGGCGAGCGGCATGTCTGGTGGAACTTCGTGTCTTCACGCAAGGAGCGCATCGAGCAGGCCAAGGCGGACTGGGCCGCCGGGCGCATCCCGCTGCCGCCAGGCGATGACCAGGAGTGGATTCCGCTGCCCAAGGCCTAGGACCAGGACGGATCACCCGCCTGGCGGCGCTGCACCCGCGCCGCGCCCCACACCACGCGCAGTGACCGGCCCTCGCGCGCCAGACTGTCGGCCACCTGGCCGATCACGTGGCGGCGGCGCATGCCGTCGCCGGGCACGTCGAGCTCCCAGAGCTTGAGCGAACCGTCGGGCTGTTCTTCCACCAGGATGGAGAAGCGGCCGCAAGGGTCGCGGTATTTGAGGGTGCGGCAGTACATGTCGGCTCGGCAGCAACGAGCCGGTGAGTGACCGAAGGGTCGAAACGGTTCACCCTCATGACCACGCCCACCGCAACGCCCCCAGAGACACCACGGAACCGGCTCCGCCGGGCCGTCGGTGTCGCCCCCCTCCCAGGGGGGAGGCGCGCAGCGCCGCGGGGGGTCAATACTGCTTGTACGGCAGGAACTTGCCCGACATCACGATGTTCACGCGATCGCCGTTCGGGTCTTTCTCGCGCTTCATGTCCATCTTGAAGTCGATAGCGCTCATGATGCCGTCGCCGAACTCCTCGTGGATGAGCTCCTTGAAGGTGGTGCCGTAGACGCTGATGAGTTCGTAGAAGCGGTAGATCAGCGGGTCGGTGGGCACGCTGGTGGGCAGCGAGCCTTTGTAGGGCACGACCTGCAGCCACTTCTGCTCCTCGGCCGTCAGGCCGAAGACCTTGCCCAGGACCTTGGCCTGCGCGGGCGAGGCGGTCATCTGGCCCAGGCACAGGGCCGTGGTCCATTCCTTGGACTGACCGACTTTCTTGGCGACGTCCTCCCATTTCAGGCCCTTGCTGACCTTGGTGGCGATGATCTTCTCGGTGACTTCGATGCGGCTCATGGTGGGGGGTCCCGTTGTGGTGGTGGGGTGGGGGTTGGGGTTGGAGTGGGCGCGGCGGGGTGCCGCCGTCAATGCGCGGTCGCCCGGGAGACGAGAAAGTCGACGATGTGGTTGCGCAGGGCGTAGTAGCCGTCCAGGTGGTGCAGCTGGGTGCGCGTGCGCTCGCGCGGCAAGGGGTTGTCCACCACCTCGGCCAGGCCGCCCGGCCGGTAGGCGCCATCCACCTCGGCCCCGTTGCTCATGAGCAGGATGCGGTCGGCCAGCAGGATGGCCTCGTCCACGTCGTGGGTGATCATGAACACCGTCTGTTGCGTCTCGCGAACGATGCCCATGAGCTCGTCCTGGATGGTGCCGCGCGTGAGCGCGTCCAGCGCGCCAAAGGGCTCGTCGAGCAGCAGCATCTTGGGCTGAATGGCGAAGGCCCGCGCGATGCCCACGCGCTGCTTCATGCCGCCCGACAGCTGCGAGGGCTTCTTGTCGATGGCCGGGCTCAGGCCCACCATGGCCACGTACTTCTCGACCTGCGCCTCGACCTCGGGCTTCTTCCAGTCGGGCCAGCGCGACTTCACCGCGAAGGCGATGTTCTGGCGCACGGTGAGCCATGGCATGAGCGCGTGGCCCTGGAACACCACGCCGCGCTCCAGGCTGGGGCCAGCGATTTCGCGGCCGTCCATGAACGCATGGCCCGCGCTGGCGGTGTCCAGGCCAGCCAGCACATTGAGGATGGTCGTCTTGCCGCAGCCGCTGTGGCCGATGATGCAGACGAACTCGCCCCTGTCGATGCCGAAGTCGACGTTGGCGAAGACCGGCTTGTCGGCCTGGTAGGCCTTGGCGAGGCGCTCGACCTGCAGGAAGGCGCGGGAATGGGCGCTCATGGCTTGGCCTTTCGCTGGTGTTGCGCGCGTCGCGGCTGCGACGCCCTGTTGCCGGCCGTCACTCCACATAAGTCACCGCCTTCTGCAGTTGCGCGAACATCAGGTCGAGCAGCATGCCCACCACCCCGATCACCAGCACCGCGAAGATCACGTTGGTGAGCGAGAGGTTGTTCCACTCGTTCCACACGAAGTAGCCGATGCCGGTGCCACCCACCAGCATCTCGGCCGCGACGATGACCAGCCAGGCAATGCCCATGCTGATGCGCATGCCCGTGAGGATGGTGGGCGCGGCGGCGGGCAGCACCACCAGGAAGGCCTTGCGCAGCGGGTTCACCTCCAGCGTGGCGGCCACATTGAGCCAGTCGCGCTTGACCGAGGCGACGCCGAAGGCGGTGTTGATCAGCATCGGCCAGACCGAGCAGATGAAGATGACGAAGATGCCGCTGACGTTGCTGTCTTTCAGCGTGTAGAGCGCCAGCGGCATCCAGGCCAGGGGGCTGATGGGCTTGAGCACCTGAACGAAGGGATCGAAGGCCTTGCTCATGAGCGGCGACATGCCGATGAGAAAGCCCAGCGGAATGGCCACCAGCATGGCCAGCGCGAAACCCAGGCCCACGCGCGCCAGCGAATGCGCGATCTGGATGCCGATGCCCTTGTCGTTGGGGCCTTTGTCGTAGAAGGGATCGGACAGGTGTTTCCAGCTAGCCTCGGCCACCGCCAGTGGGGGCGGGAAGCCGTCCGACTTGGCCACGGCCGCGCCGGGGTCCTTGCCCATGAGCTTGGCGTACTCCAGTTCTTCCGGCGTGAGCGAGGCGGTGGCCGAGGACGTGCCGGCGCCGCCCGTGCCGATCTGCCAGGCACCGACAAAGACGACCAGCAGCAGCAGCGAGACCAGCGCGGCGCGCAGGTTCAGGTTCAGCGCCTTCATGCTCAAGCCGCCTTGCGGACCGCGAAGCTGTCGAGGTAGTCCTTCGGCTTGGCCGGGTCGAACACCTTGCCCATGATGGTGTGCTTCTCGTAGCCCGGCCCGGCCTTGAAGTCCTGGCCGAGGGCCTTCATGTGCTTGCGCGCGTCGGTGATGAGGAAGACGCGCTCGGCGATCTGCTTGTAGTTGACGTCGCCTTTGATGTAGCCCCAGCGCTGCATCTGCGTGAGCATCCACACCGCCATGCTTTGCCAGGGCATGGGGTCGAAATCGGCGCGATCGGGCACGTTCTGGATCTTGCCCAGGCCGTCGGCGAAACGGCCGGTGAGCACCTGGGCCACCACGGTCTCGGGCTGGTTCAGGTAGGCCTGCGGCGAGATCACCTTGGCGATGAGTTCACGGTTCTTGGGTTGCCGGGCCATGGCCGCGGCCGTGAGCACCGAGCGGTACAGCGCCGCGAAGGTGTTGGGGTTCTGGCGGATGAATTCGGCGCTGGTGCCGAAGGCGCAGCAGGGGTGGCCGTTCCACAGATCCCTGGTGAGCACGTGCAGGAAGCCGACCTCGTCGTACACCGCGCGCTGGTTGAACGGGTCGGGGCCGAGGTAGCCGTCGATGTTGCCGGCGCGCAGGTTGGCCACCATCTCGGGCGGCGGCACCACGCGGATCTGGATGTCGGTGTCGGGGTTGAGCCCGTGTTCGGCCACGTAGTAGCGCAACAGGAAGTTGTGCATCGAGAACTCGAAGGGCACGGCGAACTTGAAGCCCTTCCACTGCTTCGGATCGCGCTTGTCCTTGTGCTTGACATGCAGCGTGATGGCCTGGCCGTTGGTGTTCTGGATGGTGGCCACGTTCATGGGCGTGGCGTTGGAGCCCACGCCCATGGAAATGGCCAGCGGCATGGGCGACAGGAAGTGCGTGGCGTCGTACTCCTTGTTGATCATCTTGTCGCGGATGAGCGCCCATCCCGCCGTCTTGATGACCTCTACCTTGAGGCCTTCGCGCTGGTAGAAGCCCAGGGGGTGGGCCATGATCAGCGGCGTGGCGCAGGTGATGGGAATGAAGCCGATCTTCAGATCGGTCTTCTCCAGCGGGCCCTTCTCCTGCGCCATGGCCTGCAGGCTGGCGATGGGCAGCACGTTGGCGATGGCGGCCATGGCCGTGCCCTTGCCCACGGCGCGAAGGAAACGCCGGCGCACCGCGTCCTGCGGAAACAGCGCCTTCACCAACGTGGCCTCGATGAAGTCGCGGCTGTAGGCCTCGAACTCGCTGCTCTCGCTGCGTTCGCGCAGCGCGCCCGCGGCCTGCGCGGCGGCCTCTTCGGCCTGGTGCTCAGCGGCGGTGTGGTCGCGGCCGCAGCTGCACTTGAGCATCAGCGGTTTGTCGGCGTTGTACGGGTCGAAGAAGTCGGACATGGCGCACCTCGTGTGTGGGAGATGCGCGGTGCATTGCAAGCCGCGGGCCAGTGGCCGTGCCACGGCGGATGCGCGCGCGATTTCGCGGGCGCTGCGGCGACGCGGCGTAGGGCCAGCCCTACACAGGCGCCGCCTCAGGCGCCGGAACGCTGCCTTTCGGCGTACAGCGCCAGCTCGACGTCGTTCTTGGCGCCGGTCTTTTCGAGGACACGCGCGCGGTAGGTGCTCACGGTGTTCGAGGCCAGGCCCAGCCGCGCACCAATTTCGCTCACGGTCAGGCCCTGCGTGAGCAGGCGGTACACCTGGTGCTCGCGGTGCGAGAGCGCCTCGGGGCCAGCCTGGCCGCCGCCGCTGCCCACGGCGGCGGCCAGGGCCTCGGCCGTGGCGGGCGTGAGGTAGCGGCCACCGCCCGCGCACTTGCGCACCGCCAGCAGCATGTCGTCGGGGTCGGCGCCCTTGTTGAGGTAGCCGCAGGCGCCCAGGCGGATACAGCGCACCGCGTACTGCTTCTCGGGGTAGGTGCTGAGCATGAGCACCGGCAGGTGCGGGTGTTCCTTGCGCAGGCGCTGCAGCACGTCCAGCCCGTCGATGCCCGGCATGGCGACGTCGAGCAGCACCAGGTCCAGGCCTTCGCTGCCGCCCAGCGCACGCACCTGCGTGAGCACGCCCTCGCCGCTGTGGGCTTCGGCCACCACGCTCACGTCGGGCGCGTCGGCCAGGATCTGCTTGAGCCCTTCGCGCACGATGCGGTGGTCGTCGCCGATCAGCACGCGGATGGTGTCGGCCAGCAGATCAAAGCGGCTGGCCTCGCTGTATTGGCTGTTCATGTCACCTCCCCGGGCGTCAGCGCGATGGTGAGTTCCATGTGCGTGCCACGGCCCAGGACGCTTTTGATCCGGATGTCGCCCCCGAAGTGCCCCGCGCGTTCGCGCATGCCCATCACGCCGTAGGCGTTGGCCGCCTCGAAGGCCTGGGGGGCGGCGCCGATGCCATCGTCGCGCACCGACAGCCGCAACAGGCCCTTGCGGTGACGGATGCGCACGGCGATCCGACGGGCACGCGCGTGGCGGCCCACGTTGGACAGCATTTCCTGGAAGATGCGAAAGACCGCGATGGCCAGCGGCTCGGCCGGCTCCGGCGCGCCGTCCACCGCCATGCGCCAATCGAGCGCGAGTTCGGCGCTGGCCACGAACTCCTGCGCCTGCCATTCCAGCGCGGCCCACAGGCCCTGGTGGTCGAGGATGCTGGGGCGCAGGTCGGTGATGATGCGCCCGACGTTGTCGACCGCGCTTTCGATCAGCCGGCTCATGTTCTGGCATTTGCAGCGCATGCGCTCGCGCATGCCCTCGGCCTCCTCGGGCTGGCGCCGCGCCTGCTCGGACAGGCGCCTGTCCATCCAGTTCACGTCCATCTTCAAGGCCACGAGCAGGCTGCCCAGTTCGTCGTGCACTTCGCGCGCGATGCGCGTGCGCTCTTCCTCGCGCACGGCCTCGCTGCGCGCGGCCAGCTCGCGCACCTGGCGCAGCGCGGTCTCCAGCGCGCGCGTTCGCTCGCGCACCCGCTGCTCCAGTTGCTCCTTGGCGCCGCGCAGGGCGTCGGCGGCGCGGCGCCGCTCGGTGATGTCGATGAACGTGACCACGGCGCCGCGCACCTGGCCGCCGTCCACGATGGGGTGGCTGCTGTACTCCACCGCAAAGGCGCTGCCGTCGCGCCGCCAGAACACCTCGGCGTCGATGCGGCAAGGCTCGCCCGCGCGAAAGGCGTTGAAGATCGGGCAGTCCTCCACCGGGTAGGGCGCACCGTCCGCGTGCGAGTGGTGCGTGAGCGCGTGCATATTGCGGCCCAGGAGCTCGACGGGCTCGTAGCCGATCATGCGGGCCCCGGCGTGATTGATGAACACGCACAGGCCGTCCAGGTCGACGCCGAACACGCCCTCGCCCGTGCTGGCCAGCAGCAGGCCCAGGGGGTCGCGCCAGGCCGCCGTGGACGGGGCCACGGCGGCGCTGATCAGTTCGGGAAAGTCCGCGGGCGGCATGGCCCAGGCGAGAGCAAGGCCTGTGCCATGTTGGTGCGCCGCGCGACGCGGGGGCTCAGGTGTTCGGCGCCGTCTTGGCGCTCCAGACCATGGTGATGGCCAGGATGCCCACCACCACCGCCAGCGACACCGCCACCGGGATCTTGAAGACGTCGATCAGCATCATCTTGGTGCCGATGAAGACCAGGATGACCGCCAGGCCGTAGTTCAGCAGGTGGAACTTGCCGGCCACGGCCTGCAGCAGGAAGAACATGGCGCGCAGGCCCAGGATGGCGAACACGTTGCTGGTGAGCACGATGAAGGGGTCGCGCGTGATGGCGAAGATGGCCGGGATGGAGTCCACGGCGAAGATCACGTCGGTCACGCCCACCAGGGCGATCACCATCAGCAGCGGCGTGGCGATGCGCTTGCCGTTCTCCACGGTGAAGAACTTCTCGCCGTCGTAGTGCTGGCTCACGGGCATGAGGCGGCGCAGCAGCTTGAGCGCGGGGTTGTCGTCCAGCGCGGGCTCCTTGCCGGCGGCCCACCACATCTTCACGCCGGTGAGCACCAGGAAGGCGCCGAACACATAGAGGATCCAGTGGAACTGCGCCAGCAGCCAGCCGCCGACCAGGATCATCACCGTGCGCAGCGCGATGGCGCCCAGGATGCCGAGCATGAGCACGCGCTTCTGGTACGCGGCCGGCACCGCGAAGTAGCTGAAGATCAGCAGGAAGACGAAGATGTTGTCGACCGCCAGGCTCTTCTCGATCAGGTAGCCGGTGAGGAACTCCAGCGATTTCTCGTTGGCGAGCGCGGTGGAGCCGGTGCTGTCCTTGATGGCCCACCAGAGCAGACCGTTGAAGACGAAGCTCAAGGCGATCCAGACCAGCGACCAGTTGAGCGCCTCCTTCACGCCCACGGCGTGGGCACCCTGCTTCTTGAGCAGCACGAAATCGACGAACAGGGCGGCCACGACGAACGCGGCGAAGACCACCCACAGCCACAGCGGGGCAATGCTTTCCATGAAAGACCTCGGTTTGGTGTTGACGAACACCCCAAGGTCTGGTCGCGGCCACCCGCTGGGTGGCTGGACGTTCCCGGCGGCCTTTCGGGCCGCGAATTGACGAGAACGCCGCGCCGCCGATGCCTCGCTGTGCGCGGGGTGGCGGGCCGATTACTCCCCTTGAAGGGAAGCCGGATTGTCGACCGGCCGGGCAAATCCCGGCAAGCCGTCGGGTATTCAGGCCGTTTCGGCGTAGAAGGCGGCGCGGTGGCGCGGCGCCAGCGGCGAGACCGCGCGGCCGATGGCGGCGATGTGGTCCGGCGTGGTGCCGCAGCAGCCGCCCACGATGTTGACCAGGCCCTCGGCGGCGAACTCGTGCAGCAGGCGGCTGGTGACCTCGGGCGTCTCGTCGAAGCCGGTGTCGCTCATGGGGTTGGGCAGGCCGGCGTTGGGGTAGCAGCTGATGTAGGTGTCGCCCGCGACCTTGGCGAGCTCCTGGATGTAGGGCCGCATGAGGGCCGCGCCCAGCGCGCAGTTCAGGCCCACGGCCAGGGGCTGCAGGTGGCGCACGCTGGCCCAGAAGGCGCTGACGGTCTGGCCGCTGAGGATGCGGCCCGAGGCGTCGGTGACGGTGCCGCTGATGATCAGGGGCAGGCGCTCGCCGGTGGCGGCGAAGACCTCGTCGATGGCGAACAGCGCGGCCTTGGCGTTGAGCGTGTCGAAGATGGTCTCCACCAGCAGCACGTCGGCGCCGCCTTCCAGCAGGCCTTCGACCTGCTCGCGGTAGGCCGCGCGCAGCTGCTCGAACGTGACGTTGCGCGCGCCGGCGTCGTTCACGTCGGGGCTGATGCTGGCGGTCTTGGGCGTGGGGCCCAGGGCGCCGGCCACGAAGCGCGGCTTGTCGGGCGTGCTGAACTTGTCGCAGGCGGCGCGCGCCAGGCGGGCCGAGGCGACGTTCATCTCGCGCGCGAGGCCCGCCATGTCGTAGTCGTCCTGCGCGATGCTGGTGGCGCCGAAGGTGTTGGTCTCGATCAGGTCGGCGCCAGCGGCCAGGTAGCCCTCGTGGATGTCTCGGATGACGTCGGGCCGGGTCAGGCTGAGCAGCTCGTTGTTGCCCTTGACATCCTTGTGGAAGTCCTTGAAGCGCTCGCCCCGGTACTGGGCTTCGTCCAGCTTGAAGCGCTGGATCATGGTGCCCATGGCGCCGTCGAGGATGGCGATGCGCTGCTCGAGGATGGCCGGCAGGGCCTGGGCACGGGTGAAAGCGGGGGACTTGTCCATCGGGGCATTGTATGAAGCGCTCCCCACCCCCACGCAGGGCAAGGGTGTGGCATGGCCGACAATACGCGCCCATGAAACACCTGTCCCCCCAGGAAGCCTGGACCTGGCTCCAGGCCGAAACCGCGCGCCGCGCCGCGCTGGGCCAGGACCCGCCGCTGTTCGTGGACGTGCGCATGGAGATCGAATCGCTCTATGTGGGCCGCCCGCCCGGCGTCGAGAACATCCCCTGGTACGAATACCCCGACCTCACGCCCGATCCGGCGCGCTTCGCCCAGGCCGTGGCCCGCGAGGCCGGCGACAAGGCGCGGCCCGTCCTGCTGATCTGCCGCAGCGGCAAGCGCACGCTGGACGCCGGCAAGGCGCTGGAGGCCGCGGGCTTCAGCGAGGTCGCCCACGTGCTGCACGGTTTCGAGGGCGAACTCAACGAACACTTCAAGCGCTCCACCGTGAACGGCTGGCGCCACGACGGGCTGCCGTGGGAACAGATGTGATCGACGTCGCCGCCGGCGCCGAGACGCTGGAGGCCTGCGTCGAGGTGCTGCAGTCGGTCTTCGGCTACGAGGCCTTCCGCGGCCCGCAGGCGCAGATCGTCAGCCACGTGAGCGAGGGCGGCGACGCGCTGGTCCTGATGCCCACCGGCGGCGGCAAGTCGCTGTGCTACCAGGTGCCGGCCATCGTGCGCGCCCAGGGCGGGCACGGCGTGGCGGTGGTGGTGTCGCCGCTGATCGCGCTGATGCACGACCAGGTGGGCGCGCTCACCGAGGCCGGCGTGAGCGCGGCCTACCTCAACAGCAGCCTCTCGCTGGAGGAGGCCCAGCGCATCGAACAGCAGCTGCGCCGCGGCGACCTCACCCTGCTCTACGTGGCGCCCGAGCGGCTGCTCACCGCGCGCTGCCAGGCCATGCTGGAGAGCCTGCACGCGCAGGGCCGGCTGTCGCTGTTCGCCATCGACGAGGCGCACTGCGTGAGCCAATGGGGCCACGACTTCCGCCCCGAATACCGCGAGCTCGCGGTGCTGCCCGAGCGCTTCGCCGGCGTGCCGCGCATCGCGCTCACCGCCACGGCCGACGCGCTCACGCGCGCCGACATCGTGGAGCGCCTGCAGCTGCAGGACGCGCGCACCTTCATCAGCAGCTTCGACCGACCCAACATCCGCTACCAGCTGGTCGAGAAGAAGGACGCCACGGCCCAGCTGCAGCGTTTCATCCGCGACGAGCACAGCAACGCCCAGGGCCACGACGCGGGCGTGGTGTACTGCCAGTCGCGCCGCCGCGTGGAAGAGGTGGCGGCCATGCTGCAGCAGGCCGGCTTCAAGGCCCTGCCCTACCACGCCGGTCTGGACGCCGCCGTGCGCCAGCAGCACCAGGACCGCTTCCTGCGCGAAGAAGGCCTGATCATGGTGGCCACCATCGCCTTCGGCATGGGCATCGACAAGCCCGACGTGCGCTTCGTGGCCCACCTGGACATGCCCAAGAACATCGAGGGCTACTACCAGGAGACCGGCCGCGCGGGTCGCGACGGCGAACCCGCCAACGCCTGGATGGCCTATGGCCTGCAGGACGTCGTGAACCAGCGCCGCATGATCGACGACAGCCCGGCGCCCGACGAGTTCAAGCAGGTGCTGCGCGGCAAGCTCGACGCCCTGCTGGCCCTGGCCGAGGCCAGCGACTGCCGCCGCGTGCGCCTGCTCGCCTACTTCGGCGAGACCTACCAAGGACCGCACGCCGGTTTCGCCGCCGGGCCGCCCCAAGGCGAAACGCACCCTCCCCGGGGGGGCAGCGACCCGCGCAGCGGCGCAGCGTGGGGGGTCATGTGCGGCAACTGCGACAACTGCCTCAACCCGCCCGAGCTGTTCGACGCCACCGAGCCCGCGCGCAAGCTGCTGTCGTGCATCTACCGCGTGCAGCAGGCCAGCGGCCACGGCTATGGCGCGGGTCACATCATGGACATCCTGCGCGGCAAGGCCACCGAGAAGGTCGAGGCCAACGGCCACCAGCGGCTCAGCACCTTCGGCATCGGCGCCGACTGGAGCGAGACCCAGTGGCGCGCCCTGCTGCGCCAGCTGATCGCCATCGAGGCGGTGCGCGTGGACGACGCGCCCTACAACACCCTGCACCTGGCCGACGGCGCGCGCGCCATCCTCAAGGGCGAGGGCGAGGTGCGCCTGCGCATCCAGGCCGAACGCGCGCCCTCGCGCTCGCGCAGCGCGCGCGCCAAACCGCCGGTGGGCGACGACGGCACGCCGCTGAGCCTGGCCGAGCGCGACTGCCTGGAGGCGCTGAAGGCCTGGCGCGCCGGCGTGGCCAAGGAGCACAACCTGCCCGCCTATGTGATTTTTCACGACGCGACCCTGCGCGCCATCGCCCAGCGCCGGCCCACCGACGTGACCGACCTGGACGGCATCAGCGGCATCGGCCTCAAAAAGCGCGCGGCCTATGGCGATGCGGTCATCCAGGTGGTGAGTGCTTTTCTCTGAGCCCTCAAGTCCTGCGGGCCCCAGCCGAAAACCATCGGGTGACAGTGCCGACCGCCCGTCGGCCAACCGTCTGTCGCACGTGATGCGCCGCTCAAGCCAACGGCCCTCATGCCGATGTTCCATGCAAGGGGCGGCCTCCGCTCCACCGGTCTCAACGAATCGATTGCACGGAGCGCGTCATGTTTTTCCGCCTGCCCTGGCTGTCCAAGCGAAGGGCCCCCAACTACCACGACACCCTGGCCCTGGACCTGGACTATGTCGTCGATGAATTCCATTCGGCCATGGCCGACATCCAGGATCCCCTGCGCGTGCGCCTGCACGCCGCCCTGATGAACTGCCGCACCCCGCGCGACCTGTGGTTCCTGCGCGGCAAGCTGTTCAACCTGATCTGCAAGCACCACCACGAGGGCGAAGCCAACAAGCGCGTGGGCCGCCTGGACGCCAAGCTGCGCTACTTCGTGGACAACCACCCCGACTACTCGGCGGACGAGGTGCCGAGCCGCCCCATGGGCTTGCTGCACTGACCTCTGCCGCCGCGCCCCCGGGGCGAACCCGGGCACGCGAAACAAAAGGCCACCTTCGGGTGGCCTTTTGCTTGGGGCGGGCGGACCTCAGTGCACAAAGCCCATGCCGCGCGCCTCGCGCACCTCGGGCTTGATGCGGTGCTCGGCCTCGAGCTGGTCCAGGAATTCGGCCGGCTCCATGGTGGCGCCCAGGATCTCGGCCTGGCGCTTGACGGCGGCGAAGTCGCCCGGGCAGAGCTGCTCCAGGCGCGCCAGGCGCTGGCGCAAGCCGTCGTCCAGGCGCTCACTCTGGCCGCCCAGGGCCTCGACCACGAACATGGTCTCCCGCTGCGCGCGCGTGAGCGGCTTGAAGCGGATCTTGAAGGTGAAACGGCGCAGCGCGGCCTGGTCGATGCTGTCCATCAGGTTGGTGGTGCAGACGAAGATGCCCGCGAAGCGCTCCATGCCCTGCAGCATCTCGTTGACCTCGGTCACCTCGTAGGTGCGCTGCGCGCCGCGGCGGTCCTGCAGGAAGCTGTCGGCCTCGTCGAGCAGCAGCACGGCGCGCTCGGCCTCGGCCTCGCGGAACATGGCGGCCATGTGCTGTTCGGTCTCGCCCACGAACTTGCTCACCAGATCACTGGCGCGGCGGACCATCAGGGGGCGGCCGAGCTGCTGAGCGATGTGCTCGGCCAGCGCCGTCTTGCCGGTGCCGGGCGCGCCGTGGAAGCACAGGCAGCCGTGGCCGCGCGCCTTCAGCGCATCGATGATGCGCGGGATGGGGTGGCGCGACTCCACGTGCAGCATGTCCAGGCTGTACTGCGTGACGCTGGGGCGCTGCAGCACGTCGGGCGCGCGGCCCAGGGCCTGGTCGGCGTGGCGCAGCTGGCGCTCGATCAGCTCGTCCAGCAGGGGCGGCGGCCCCAGGCGCGCGGCGGCCTTGCGACCGGTGGCGCGCGCCGGCGCGGCGGCCAGTTCGGCGAAACGCACCGCCGTGCGGATCTGCGCCGGCGTCAGGCCCTTGCGCTCGGTCAGGCGACCCACCAGGGCCTCACTCACCGCCGAGCCCTCCAGCGTCTTGCGCACCAACTGCTCGCGCGCGCCGGGCGGCGGGCTCTTGAGTTCCAGGTGGTAGGCGAAGCGGCGGCGGAAGGCCGGGTCGATCTGCTCGATGCGGTTGGTGATCCACAGCGTGGGCACGGCGTTCGACTCCAGCACCTGGTTCACCCAGGCCTTGCCGCTGACCGAGTGGCTGTGCGGCGCGGCCACGTGCTCGGCGCGCGCCATGAACTGCGCGGCCTCGCTGGAGATCGGCGGGAACACGTCTTCCACTTCGTCGAACAGCAGCGCCGACTGCGCCGTGCCCTTGAGGAACACCTGGGCGATCTGCAGCGAGCGGTAGCGGTCGCGGCCCGAGAGCGCGTTGCCGTCGCGGTCGGCGTACTCGACCTCGAACAGCTCCAGGCCGGCGGCCTTGGCCACCACGCGCGCCAGTTCGGTCTTGCCGGTGCCCGGCGGACCGTAGAGCAGCACGTTGACGCCGGCCTCCTTGCGCGCCACGGCCTCGCGCAGCAAGCCGCTGAGCAGGCGCACGTCCTCGCGGACGTAGTCGAAGTCGGCGGGCGCCAGCGTGGAGCGCGCCGCCGGGCGCGTGAACACCGCCATGAGCTCGCTCTGCGAGCGGTACTCGCGCATCAGCACGGGCGGCAGCTTCTCGCTCACCTTCATCAGGTCGGCGAGGTCGGTGATGTTGTGCTCGGAGATGAGGTTCTCGACCATGCCGATGCGCTCGAGCCGCGAGCCCGCGCGCAGGGCCTCGCCCACCTCGCTGGCCTTGACGCCGGCCACGTCGGCGATGGCGGCGTAGGCCTCGGGCGCGTTGTTCACCTTGAACTCGACCAGGATGGAGCGCAGATCGCGCTGGTAACGCGCCAGCGTGCCGTACAGCAGCAGCGCGCGCTCGGCGCGGTTGAGCTGCAGCAGCCCGGCCAGGGCGTCGATGTTCTTCTCCACCAGGGTGCTCTGCTTCTTGAGCGCCTGGCTCAGCCAGTCGCCGGTGACGGCCAGCACCGAGAGCAGGTCCTTGGGCGCCTCCTTGGCGTATTCGTCCAGGTAGAAGAACAGCGTGCCTTCCTCGTACGGGCCGCGCCAGACGCCGTAGCGGTCCATGAAGGCGGCCGTGGAGAGCCTGTCGTGGCCAGCCCAGAGCTCGTTGTCGCGGCAGCGCCGCTGCAGGAACTCGCGCAGGCGCTGCAGCACGGTGTGTGGCCACACCAGGTGGCGCCCGGCCAGCGAGAGCAGGGTGTTCAGGTCGCGCCGCACGTTGAAGCGCGGACCCTGGCGCGCCGCCAGCGTCAGCACGAAGTGCGAGCACATGAGGTCGAGCACGGGCGCCTGCTTGAGGCCGTGCGGCACGTGAAGGCGCCCTTCACCCAAGGCGCGCGCCTCAGGCGAGCGGACCGCGGGACCGGGTGACAACTGCCGTTTGCTCATGCGCAGGCTCCTGCGACAACCTCCAGCGTGACGGGGCGCCACGGAGCGGGGCCCCTGTGCGGCGGACCATAACGCAGCTTGATGCGCGATGGAAGGGCGCGATGACGGGCGTTCCAGGGCTTTTCCCACGCGGCGGCGCCACAATCGCCGGATGCTGCAAATAGATGACATCCGCGCCGCGGCGGCCCGCCTCGACGGCCAGGTCCTGCGCACGCCCTGCGTGGAATCGCGCACGCTGTCCCAACTGACGGGCTGCCAGGTGTTCCTGAAGTTCGAGAACCTGCAATACACGGCCTCGTTCAAGGAACGCGGCGCGTGCAACAAGCTCGCGCAGCTCACGCCCGAGGAATCCGCGCGCGGCGTGATCGCCATGAGCGCGGGCAACCACGCCCAGGGCGTGGCCTACCACGCGCAGCGCCTGGGACTGCGCGCGGTCATCGTGATGCCGCGCTTCACGCCCGGCGTGAAGATCGAGCGCACGCGCGGCTTCGGCGCCGAGGTGGTGCTGCACGGCGACACCCTCGACGAAGCCCGCGCCCACGCGCGCCACCTGGCCGAGCAGCAGGGCCTGGTGTTCGTGCACCCCTACGACGACGAGGCCATTGCCGCCGGCCAGGGCACGGTGGGGCTGGAGATGCTGGCCGACGTGCCCGGCCTCGACACCCTGGTGGTGGCGGTCGGCGGCGGCGGGCTCATCGGCGGCATCGCCACGGCGGCCAAGGCGCTGAAGCCGGGCATCGAGGTGATCGGTGTGCAGACCGAGCGCTTCCCGGCCATGGTCAACGCCATCAAGGGCACGCGGCACCCGCAGGGCAGCAGCACCATCGCCGAAGGCATCGCGGTGGGCACCCCCGGCGAGATCAACCTGCCCCTGGTGCGCGAGCGCGTGGACGACCTGCTGCTGGTCGATGAAGGCGACATCGAGCAGGCCATCGTGATGCTGCTGGAGATCGAAAAGACCCTGGTGGAGGGCGCGGGCGCCGCCGGCCTGGCGGCCCTGCTCAAGCACCCCCGGCGCTTCGCGGGGCGCCGCGTGGGCCTGGTGCTCAGCGGCGGCAACATCGACCCGATGCTGCTGGCCTCCATCATCGAGCGCGGCATGGTGCGCGCTGGCCGCTTGGCGCGCATCGCCGTGAACGCGCGCGACGTGCCCGGCAACCTGGCGCGCATCACGGCCCTGGTGGCCGAAGCGGGCGCCAACATCGACGAGGTGCACCACCAGCGCGCCTTCACCCTGCTGGCGGCGCAGAACGTGGAGATCGAACTGGTGCTGCAGACGCGCGGGCGCGAGCACGTGAAGCAGGTGATCGACGCGCTCGACGCCGCCGGCTTCGACGCGCACGAGCAGTAATGCGCGCGACGTCCGGCGCCGCACGCGCCTCCGCATAATCGCGCGCCATGAACAACAGCACCCTGCAGGCCGCCCTGGCCGAGTACTTCGCCCCCTGGGTCCAGGCCCTGGGCCTGGTGGTCGACGGCAGCGCCGAAGGCGCCGTCACCCTGCGCCTGCCGCAGAGCGACCAGCTCAGCCGCGTGGGCGGCATGCTCTGCGGCCAGGCCATGATGGCGGCCGCCGACACCGCCATGGTGCTGGCGCTGATCCGCCAGTTCGGCGGGTTCCGGCCCTGCACCACGGTGCAGATGAACACCAGCTTCCTCAAGCCCCTGTCCGGGCAGGACGCCCTGGTCGAGGCGCGCGTGATCCGCGCCGGCAAGAGCCTGGCCTTCGGCGAGATCGACATCCGCGGCGCCACCGACGGCAAGAGCGTGTGCCGCGCCACGACCACCTACGCGCTGCTGTAGGGTCTGCCCGGGAGACAAGGCCCTCTTGGCCTAAAATCGCGCCTTTTAGCGACCTGACCGGAGCGTTTCATGGCCCACCAAGAACACCACACCCCCGAGCACACCGACGACGTGGTCGAGGCCATCACCCCGCTGATGCCCATCGTGCTGCCCCTCGCTGGCGGCGTGCTGATGTTCCTGCTGGCCTTCATCGCCGTGTTCATGGCCTGAAACCGCCTGTCGGGCACCGGGCCGGCCCGCCACTGGGGGCCGGCTTTTTTGTGGGCGCCCGCGCCAGAATCCGCCCACAACGCCGTCAATTGCATCACGTCATGCGGGTTTTGCATGTAACCCGTTAGTAACCCTGAGGGGTAAATCCTAAAATCGACCCAGTCGTCGATTGACGCCCCTCCCCGCGGGGCCACCGCCCCGCTGGCCGCCCGGGCTGCCGCCATCCACCGATGGGCAGCCGGCGCAGTCGACCCGAATTTGCTCGCCCAGATCCCCACGCCGACAGCCGCTGCCCGCGGCTGTCCCCGTCTTGGGCGACCGCCGGTTATCAAACTCTGGAGTCACTCGATGAACTCTCCCGTGATGCAGGGCCTGGCCCTCAACACCCCCTCCTACGTCAAACACGCCCGCCTGATCGCCTGGGTCGCCGACATGGCCGCCCTGTGCAAGCCGGACACCATCGTCTGGTGCGACGGCAGCGACGAGGAATACAACCGCCTGTGCCAGGGCCTGGTGGACGCCGGCACCTTCAAGCGGCTGAACCCGGCCAAGCGCCCGAACAGCTACCTGGCGTGCTCCGATCCCTCGGACGTGGCGCGCGTGGAAGACCGCACCTTCATCTGCAGCGAGCGCCAGGAAGACGCCGGCCCGACCAACAACTGGAAAGCCCCGGCCGAGATGCGCGCCACCCTGCAGCCGCTGTTCGACGGCTGCATGCGCGGCCGCACCATGTACGTGGTGCCTTTCAGCATGGGCCCGCTGGGCAGCCCGATCGCCCACATCGGCGTGGAGCTGTCCGACAGCGCCTACGTGGCCGTGAACATGAAGCTCATGACCCGCATGGGCAAGGCCGTGTTCGACGTGCTGGGCACCGACGGCGACTTCGTGCCCTGCGTGCACACCGTGGGCGCGCCGCTCAAGGCCGGCGAGAAGGACCGTACGTCCTGGCCCTGCAACCCCACCGTCAAGTACATCGTCCACTACCCCGAAACGCGCGAAATCTGGAGCTACGGCTCCGGCTACGGCGGCAACGCGCTGCTGGGCAAGAAGTGCTTCGCGCTGCGCATCGCCTCGACCATGGGCCGCCAGCAGGGCTGGCTGGCCGAGCACATGCTGATCCTGGGTGTGACCAACCCGCAGGGCAAGAAGTACCACGTGGCCGCGGCCTTCCCCAGCGCCTGCGGCAAGACCAACTTCGCCATGCTGATCCCGCCCAAGGGCTTCGAGGGCTGGACCGTCACCACAATCGGCGACGACATCGCCTGGATCAAGCCCGGCGCGGACGGCCGCCTCTACGCCATCAACCCCGAAGCGGGCTACTTCGGCGTCGCCCCCGGCACCAACACGGCCACCAACCCCAACTGCATGGCCAGCCTGAACAAGGACGTGATCTTCACCAACGTGGCGCTCACCGACGACGGCGACGTGTGGTGGGAAGGCATGGGTCCGGCGCCCGAGCACGCCATCGACTGGCAGGGCAAGGACTGGACGCCCCAGACCGCCAAGGAAACCGGCGCCAAGGCCGCCCACCCGAACGCGCGCTTCACCGTGGCCGCCACCAACAACCCCGCGCTGGACGCCGCCTGGGACGACCCCAAGGGCGTGGCCATCGACGCCTTCATCTTCGGCGGCCGCCGCAGCACCACGGTGCCACTGGTGACGCAGGCGCGCGACTGGACGGAAGGCGTCTACATGGCCGCCACCATGGGCTCGGAGACCACCGCCGCCGCCTTCGGCGCGCAGGGCGTGGTGCGCCGCGACCCCTTCGCCATGCTGCCCTTCACCGGCTACAACATGAGCGACTACTTCCAGCACTGGCTGAACCTGGGCGCGCAACTGCAGGCCAAGGGCGCCCAGCTGCCGGGCATCTTCTGCGTCAACTGGTTCCGCAAGGACGAGAACGGCAAGTTCGTCTGGCCGGGCTTTGGCGAGAACATGCGCGTGCTCAAGTGGATGATCGACCGCCTGGAAGGCCAGGGCCAGGGCGTGGAGCACGCCTTCGGCGTCTCGCCGCGCTACGAGGACCTGCACTGGAATGGCCTGGACTTCAGCGCCGAGCAGTACCGCACCGTCACCACCATCGACAAGGCCGCCTGGGTGCAGGAACTGAAGCTGCACGATGAGCTGTTCCAGCAGCTGGCCTACCACCTGCCGCGCGAGCTGACCGACACCAAGGCGCGCATCGAGCAACGCCTGGCGGCCTGAGCGCCATCCCGGCCGATCGACCACCCGATCGGCCACAAAAAAAAAGCCACCCCACGGGGTGGCTTTTTGCTGGGCGCGTGACAGCTCAGATGAAGTGCAGCTTGGCGTAGCGGGCGCGGCTGGCGGCCAGGCGCTCCCAGTAGCTGGCCTGCGGCGCCGCGGCGGCCTTGGCGGTTTCCGGCAGACCCAGGGGGGCGAGCGCTTCGACGAAGTCGGCGGCGGTCGGCTCCCGCTCGGCGCGGTCGCGCGCGGCCATCAGGTCTTTCATCAGGCGCGGGTCGTGGCGGGCCATTTCCCACAGGCGCATGTCGGCGCGGGCTTCGGCCAGCGAACGCGACCAATCGTCGAGCGCGGCCACGGCGCGGCGCGCCACGCGGCGGGCGCTGTCGGCGAACAGGGCCAGGCCGGCGAAAACCAGGGCCCAGAGCAGCACCCAGGCCAGCATCAGGTGGCCGTCGGCCCAGGTGTCGATCAGCTGGTCGGCCACGACGATCAGCGTGGCGATGGCGGCGGCGAGCAGCAGGGCGCTCAGGCCGCGGGCGCCTTCGGGCGCGGGGGTGTTGGTGTCCGCACGCAGGGCGGCGGGCAGCGAGGGGGCGGTGAGAACGGTGCTCATGGCGAACTCCTAAAAACCACGTCTTGTGGACGGAACGAACTCTTGTGGACAGGGGGAATATAGGGTTAACCCGTATATCTCGCCACTTTATTCTGCTGATGGATACCATTCACGGTGTCTATGATTTCACCCAACTTCCGCACCTTCGATCTGAACCTGCTGCGCGTCTTCGACGAGGTGATGGCCGAGCGCAACCTGACCCGGGCGGCGCACAACCTGGCCATGACCCAGCCGGCGGTGAGCAACGCCCTGCGCCGCCTGCGCGAGCTGCTGGGCGACGAGCTGGTGCGGCGGGCGGGCTTCGGCGTCGAACCCACCCCCACCGCCCTGGCCCTGTGGCCCGCCGTGCGCGAGGCCCTGAACCTGCTGCGCGGCGCGCTGGCGCCGGGCGCCTTCGACCCCGCCGCCGCCACCAGCACCTTTCAGCTCGCCATGGCCGACGCCACCTCGGCCAAGCTGATCCCCAGCCTGATCGACATCTTCGAGCGCGAGGCGCCGGGCGTGAACCTGCGCGTGCTGCCACTGACCACGCGCGACCCGCGCGAGCTGCTGGAAAGCGGCGCGGTGGACCTGGCGATCGGGCACTTCCCCGCCGTCATCGCCGAACTCGGCGCGCGGCAGCAGCAGGACGAGCTGCCGCGCTTCGCCTTTGAGCGCCTGTACGACGGCGACTACGTGGTGGTCATGCGCCGCGGCCACCCGCTGGCCGGCCAGCCGCTGTCGCTGGACACCTACTGCGCCGCGCGCCACCTGCTGGTCAGCTTCTCGGGCCGGCCCTTCGGCTTCGTCGACGAGGCCCTGGCCGCGCGCTCGCGCCAGCGCCGGGTGGTGATCACGGTCAACCAGTTTTTCACCGCCGGACGCGTGGTGGCCACCACCGACCTGCTCACCGTGCTGCCGCGCCACTTCCTGTCGGCCACCGGCATGGAAGATGAACTGGCCATCAGCGAGCTGCCGCTGGCCGTGCCCGAGGTGCACGTGGACACGCTGTGGCACCGCCAGCGCCAGCACGACGCCGCCCACCGCTGGCTGCGCGAGGCGGTCTCGCGCTCGGCCGCACGCAGCGGCCTGCAGAGCACGGACACAATCGCCCCATGATGAAGATCCAGTTGCTGAGCGACCTGCACCTCGAGGCCAACCGCGACTTCCAGCCCCAGCCCGCGCCTGGCGCCGACCTGCTGGTGCTGGCCGGCGACGTGGGCTCCTACCAGCGACGGCGCGACGGCAGCGCCATGCCCGAGCCCGACTGGGGCCTGCGCCGCTTCGCCGACTGGCCGGTGCCGGTGCTCTACCTGCCCGGCAACCACGAGTACGACGCCCTCGATGTCGACGAGGCCCACGCCGCCCTGCGCGCCACCTGCGAGCGCCTGGGCCTGCGCTGGCTGGAGCGCGAGACCTGGGTCTGGCGCGGCGTGCGCTTCGTCGGCACCACGCTGTGGAGCGACTACGACGCCATCCGCCCGCCCGGCAGCGAGCCGCTGCTGCAGCGCGAAAAAGCCTTTCGCGCCGCCGACCACTACCTGCGCCAGATGGCCGGGCGGCGCCATGGCCGCCTGTTCGATGCCGCCGCCATGCGCGAGCTCGGCCTGGAGTGCCAGCACTGGCTGCGCGAGGCGCTGGCGCGCCCCTTCGACGGCCCCACGGTGGCCATCACCCATTTCGCGCCCACGCTGCACAGCGCCGATCCGCGCTACGGCCTGACGCCTGGCACGGCCGGCTTCTGCAACGCGCTCGACGAGTTGCTCCCGATGGTCGATCTCTGGCTGCACGGCCACCTGCACTGCCCCACCGACGTGCGCGTGGGCCGCTGCCGCATCCGCGCCAACCCCCTGGGCTACCGCGAGAAGCAGGAACAACTCGCCTTCGATCCCGTCTGTCTGGTCGAGGTGGCGCCGCAATCCCGCCCCGTTTGATCCCGCGCAAAGCCGCGGCCCGACGGGCCCCGTACACTCGGCCCGTCAATCACCACAGTGAACCCCAAGGAGAACCGCGATGAAGATCCTGCTGGCCGTCGATGGCAGTGAGTACACCAAGAAGATGCTCGCCTACCTGACCACCCACGACGAGCTGTTCAGCGCCGACAACGACTTCAGCGCGATCACGGTCCAGTCGCCTCTGCCCCCGCGGGCGCGCGCCGCCGTCGGCGCCGACGTGGCGAACCAGTACTACGAAGAAGAAGCGGCCAAGGTCACCGGCCCGGTGAACAAATTCCTGCAGCGCCACGGCATCACGGCCAAGCTGCTGCACAAAACCGGTTCGGCCGGCGAGGTCATCGCCAAGACGGCCAACTCGGGCAAGTTCGACCTGGTCATCATGGGCTCGCACGGCCACGGCGCGCTGGGCAACCTGGTGCTGGGCTCGGTGGCCACCAAGGTGCTGGCCCATTGCACGGCGCCGGTGCTGATCGTGCGCTGATCCCCCCCGCGATCGATCCCACGGAGCCGCCCTCGGGCGGCTTTTTCACGCCCGCCTCAAGCCGGCGGGCGCAGGCTGTGGGCCGCGGCCGCGCGCAGGGCCGTGCTCAGGGCGTCGAGCACATCGGAGCTGAGGTTCCAGCAATGCCAGTGCAGCGCGACGCCCAGGCGGTGCTTGGGCGCCACGTCCACCAGCTCGCCGCGCTCGATGAGGTCGCGCACCAGCAGCCAGGGCACCACGCTCACGCCCCAGCCCGCCAACACCGCGCGCACCTGCCCCTCGCTGGAAGGCACAAAGCGCTGCTTGAGCAGCACGCGCTGCAGCCCGAAGGCCTCGGACACGAAGGCGTGCTGCAGGTGGTCCTTGCGGTTGAAGGCGATGAAGGGCAGGCGGTGGAAGTTCTGGGTGTTCAGCCCGCGCGGGCAGTGCTCGCGCGCGAAGCCCGGCTGGGCGATCAGCACGTAGTCCATCACGCCCAGTGGCTCCATGCGGCAGCCGCGCAGCGCCTGACCCAGCGAGGTGACGCAGCCCAGCACCTGGCCCTCGCGCAGCCACTCGTGGGTGAATTCCTGGTCGTCGGTGATGATCTCGATCGGCAGGCCACCGCGCGCGAGCCCGTCCAGCGCGGGCAGGGCCCAGGTGGCGATGCTGTCGGCGTTGATGGCCACCGAGATGCGCTCCTCGCCGCGGGCGCTGGCGGCGCTGCTGGGCGCCAGCTCCTTCAGGTCCTTTTCCAGGTCGGCGCGCAGCAGCCGCATCATCTTGGCGTGCTTGATCATGAGCTGCCCGGCCGGCGTGGGCTTGAGTGGGCGGCTGCGCACGATCAGCACCGTGCCCACCTGCGCTTCCAGGGCGCGCAGGCGCTGCGACACGGCCGACTGCGTGATCGACAGCCGCTGGGCGGCGCGCTCGAAGCCACCCTCCTCCACGATGGCGGCCAGGCATTCCAGGGCGTCGGGGTCGAAGGTGCTCATAAAGGGCCTCCGCGCAATGCGCGTCGATGCGAGCCCCTTCGGGCGGCCGGACGGGGCTCTGGGTGCGATCCTGTATCAGCCAAACTGATGAACTCGATTTTGCTTGAATCTCGCTTCACCTGAGTCGGCGATTTCCCGACACTGCCGGGATCAGCGATCCGCTGTTCGGAGAGAGCCATGAAAGTCACCGTTCTGGGGGCCGGCATCATCGGCGTGAGCACCGCCTGGCACCTGCTGCAGCGCGGGCACGAGGTCACGCTGGTGGACCGCCAGCCCGACGCCGCGCTGGAGACCAGCTTCGCCAATGCGGCGCAGATCTCCGTGAGCTACTGCGAGCCCTGGGCCAACCGCGAAGCGCCGCTGAAGGCGCTGAAGTGGATGTTCTCGCCGACCTCGCCGCTGCTGTTCCGCCCACAGCTGGACCCGGCGCAGTGGCGCTGGGGCCTGCAGTTCCTGGCGCAGTGCAACGACGCCGCCTTCGAGCGCAACGTGGCGCAGCTGGTGGCCCTCGGCGCGTACAGCCACGCGGCGCTCAAGGACGTGGTGCGCGAGACCGGCATCCAGTACCAGCGTCTGGAGCGCGGCATCGCCCACTACTACGTGGACCAGCACGCCTTCGAAGGCGCGGCCGGCGCGGCCGAGCTGATGGCGCGCTTCGGCGTCAAGCGCCGCGTGGTCTCGCGCGAGGAGCTGCTGCGCATCGAGCCGGCGCTGTCGGCCTTCGCCGACCGCATCGTGGGCGGCACCTTCACCGAAAGCGACGAGTCGGGCGACGCTCGGGTGTTCACTCAGCAACTCGCCGCCCTGTGCGCGGCGCGCGGCGCGCGCCTGCTGTTCAACCACGACATCGAGCACCTGGACGCCACCGGCGGTGCGTTGAACGCCGTGCGCGTGCGCAGCCGCGCCACCGGCGTGCTCAGCGCCCTCAAGGCCGACGCGACCGTGGTGGCCTGCGGCTCCTACACGACACCGCTGCTGGCGCGCATCGGCGTGCGCGTGCCCATCTACCCCGGCAAGGGCTACAGCGCCACGCTGCCGCTGCTCAAGCACGACCGGGCGCCGGTCGTGAGCATGATCGACGACAGCCTGAAGGTCGCGATGTCGCGCCTGGGCAATGAACTGCGCGTGGCCGGCACCATCGAGCTCGGCGGCTTCGACCTCTCGCTGGACACGCCGCTGGCGCGCCAGCGCTGCGAGATGCTGGTGCGCCGCATCGAGCAGGTCTTCCCCGGCGTGGCCGACACGCGCCTGCCGGCCGAGGGCGGCAACCCGCGCTTCTGGACCGGCCTGCGCCCCGCTACGCCCACCAACATCCCGCTGATCGGCCGCCTGCCGGTGAAGGGCCTGTGGATCAACGCCGGCCACGGCACCCTGGGCTGGACGCACGGCGCGGGCTCGGGCAAGGCCCTGGCCGAACTCATCAGCGGCGAACGTCCCGCCATGGCCTTTGGCTTCCAGGGCATGGAGGCCGCGCGGGCGGCGCGCGGCGCGCCGGCTCAGGCGTCCTTCTCGCCCGGCTCGTAAAGCGTCTCGCGCCCCATGCGGTCGACGATGAGCTCGGCCGTCCAGGGCAGCATGAGCGAGCCGCAGCGGCTGTCGCGGTAGAGGCGCTCCAGCGGCAGGTGCTTCATCATGCTCTGGCCGCCGCAGGTGCGGATGGCCAGGCGCGCGATGTCGTTGGCGCCTTCCATCACCGCGTGGTGCGCGGCGTACAGGCGCAGCTTCTCGTCCTTGCCCGGGTTGGGTCGCGCCTCCTGGATGGCGCGCGAGAACAGCGCCTTCATGCCCTCCAGCTGCAGGCGCATCTGCGCCACCGCGATCTGCTTGGTGGGGTACTGACGGCGCTTGACCGGCGGCTCGCCCTCGACCTCGCCGCGCAGGTACTTCACGGTGAAGTCGTAGGCCGCGTTGGCCAGGCCCAGGTAGGTGGGCGCAAGCGTGAAGAACATGGCCGGCCAGGTCTGCGCGCCCACGAAGTAGATGCCGCGTGGCATGAGCTGCTCGGCGTCGCTCACGAACACGTCCTTGAACGTGAGGTTGCGACTCACGGTGCCGCGCATGCCCAGCGGGTCCCAGTCGCCGCTGATGGACAGGCCCTCGCTGGTGGCGGGCACGCTGATGTACATGGTGTCGCGCGGGTCCGGGTCCTTGCCCTCCACGTCTTCGGTGCAGAGGATGCCGTAGTAGTCGGCCGCGCCCGACAGGCTGGCGAAGATCTTGCGGCCGTTGATGCGCCAGCCGCCGTCCACCTTCTTCGCCGTGGTGCCGAAGGGCGCGCGCCCGGCCGCGGCGGCCGAGCCCTCGCTGAAGGGCTGGGCGTACACCGCGCCCTGGTCGACGATGCGCTGGAAGTGCAGCTCGCGCCGCGCGGCGTGCTCGGCGCGCTGGGTCTCGGTCATGGGAATGCCGTCGGCCAGCACGCCGGTCCACATGGTGCTGCAGATGTGCATGTTCCAGGTGAGCGCTGTGGCACCGCAGAAGCGGCCGACCTCGGCCGCGACCATCATGTAGGTGGGGTACTCGGCGCCCAGGCCGCCGTGGTCCTTGGGCACGCACAGGCGCAGGAAGCCGGCCTCGCGCAGGTCCTCGTAGTTGGCGAAAGGGAAGCTCGCCTCGCGGTCCCACTGGGCGGCGCGCGGCGCGAACTTCTCGCGGCCCAGGCGGTTCGCCACCGTGAGCAGTTCGCGCTGCAATGGCGTGAAGGCCATGTCGCCCACGGCGGGGGTGAAGTCCAGGCCGGTGTTCAGGGGCTCGCGTTGCATGCTCGGTCTCCTTGGATGGTGTGGTCAGTGCAGGTCGCCCGCGGGCGAGGGCGCGCGCTCGGCCAGGAAGTCGAGCAGCAGGCCGTCGAAGTCCTCGGGCGCCTCCAGGTTCATGAGGTGACCGATGCCCTTGAGCTCGGCGTAGCGCGCGTTCGGGATGGCCTCGGCCATCTGCTTCATCACCGACGGCGCGGCCACGCGGTCGAACTCGCCGCCGATGAGCAGCGTGGGCACGCGGATGTCGCGCAGCGCGGCCTGGCGGTCGAAGGTGACCAGGCAGTCCAGCGCGCGACGGTAGGTGGCGGCGGGCACGCCGCCCATGCAGTGCTCGGCCAGGCGCAGGCCCTCGGGCAGCGCGCCGGGGCCGGCCATCTGCGGCACCAGCACCTGGGCCACCTCGGCCATGCTCTTGCCCGCGTCCAGCGGCGCGGTGCGCTGGGCGACGAACTGGCGCGCCCAGGTCTCGGCGTCGCGGCCGTCCGTGCGCTTGCCGAAGGCGGCCGAGGTGCCCGCGAGCACCAGCCGGCTGACCTTGTCGGGCCGGCGCGCGATCACCTCCTGCGCGACCATGCCGCCCATGCTGTGCCCCACCAGCACCACGCTCTCGCATTGCAGGGCGTCGATGAGGTTCACGCAGCTCTGCGCGAGGCCCTTGAAGGTGTAGGGCTCGATGGGCGCGCTGTGGCCATAGCCCGGCATGTCCCAGGCGATGGCGCGGTACCCCGCGCCGGCCAGCGATTCGACCTGCGGCGCGAAGGCCAGGTGGCCGCCGCCGATGCCATGCAGCATCGACACGGTGGCGCCGCTGCCGAGCGCGGTGAAGGTGGGCAGCGCGTTCATTCGCCCACCACCTGGCCGGCGTCGACCACCACCGTGTCGTCCAGCCATACCGTGCAGCCACGCAGCGGGAAATCGAAGTGCCCGCGCGTGTGCCGCCCGGCCACCTCGTTGGCGCCCGTGCTGTAGAGGAAGTTGCCGGCGAAGGCACGCAGCTCGGTGCCGTTGAAGTCGCGCTTGTCGTAAAGCGCCATGCTGTCCCAGCGGGCCTTGGGATTGAGGCCGTAGCCCACGTGGCTCACGGCGTAGGCCTCGGGCTCGCCCCAGGCAGCGTAGTGGCCACGCAGCAGCTCGGCGTCGACGCCGCTGCCCTCGATGCGCGTGACCGTGTCGGCCTCGATGCGCAGGGTGATGGGGCGTTCGATGTAGCGCTTGAAGGTGAGGTTCACGTCGCCCTCGGCCAGCACCAGGGTGCCGTTGACGGTGCCGCGGGCGGGAAAGCCCAGCACCATGCCGCCAGGCCAGTGCGTGAGCGTGCCGGGCCGCGTGGTGCTGCCCCAGTTGCCACCGAGCACGGCGCCGGCGAGGTCGACGTGCAGGTCGGTGCCGGCGGCCGAGGTGACGCGCAAGCGCTTGGCGCCGCGCAGGCGCTTGAGGTGCGCCTTCACGCGCGCCTCGGTGGCCTCGTCGGGCAGCAGGCGCATCAGGGCCTCGGGGTGTTCGTCGCTCACGTAGACCACGCGCGGCTGCGTCTGGCCATTGCCCTGCAGGATGGCCGGCAACTCGGGCGCGTGCATCAGGCCCTCGGCGGTGCAGTCGATCACGAGCTGGCTGCCCGCGAGCGCGGCGATCACCGGCTGCAGCTGCTGGATGGCCGGACTGGCGCCGGTGGAGCGTTGCACCGGCGCGCCGTCGCTGAACACGGAGGGCAGCGTCAGCCGGAAGCAGCGCGCGCCCAGGCGCGCGGCCGCCAGGTGCGCCAGCTCGAGCAGCACCGGCCGGCTTTGCGTTTCGCCCAGGATGGCGACCACCTCGCCCGTCTGCAAGGCGCAGCGCCTGAGCAGGGCCTCGAAGGCGTCGATCCAGGCGGGTTCGATCCGCTCCTGCAGCATCGGGTCTCCTTTTTTGTCGGGGTGGGATTCGCTGGCGGCCCATTATTCATGAAAATTCATGTAAATTGCGCCCCATGTCCCCCGCCCGTCAGGCTGGCCACGCGGCCCGCCCCCCCGATTTCTCGGCGCACGAGTTCCGCGCTTCGCTGGGCATGTTCGCCACCGGCGTGACCATCGTCACCGCGCGCGCGCCCGATGGCGCGCTCATCGGCCTCACCGCGAACTCCTTCAACTCGGTCTCGCTGTCACCACCGCTGGTGCTGTGGAGCCTGGCGCACCACGCCGGCTCCATGGCCTTCTTCCGCAACGGCTCGCACTACGCCATCAACGTGCTTGCGGCCGACCAGCAGGCCCTGGCCGAGCGCTTCGCGGCGCGCGGCATCGACCGCTGGAACGGCGTGGCCTTCAGCGAAGGCGGCAATGGCGCGCCGCTGCTCGACGGCGCGGCCGCCGTGTTCGAGTGCTTCAACCGCAGCCAGTACACCGAGGGCGATCACGTGATCTTCGTCGGCGAAGTGGAGCGCTGCAGCCACCGGCCCGGCGCCTCGCCGCTGCTGTTCCACGGCGGGCGCTTCTACGCGGAGCACCCGCTGTGAAGGAACGGCGCGATCCGCCGCCGGGCCGCGCCAAGGCGGATCAGCCCCCCGGGGGGGCAGCGACCCGCGAAGCGGCGGCGCGTGGGGCCCCCCGTTTCACCGATGACTATCTGGGCTACCTGCTCGGCCAGGCCAACCACGCCCTCTTCAAGGAATTCGACGCCCAGGTGCGCGAGGCCGGCCTGGGCTCGCTGGAGTGGCGCGTGCTGGCGGTGCTCAGCGGCGAGTCGCCGATGGCCGTGGGCCGGCTGGCGCACGAGGTGCTGAGCCAGCAGCCCACCGTCACCAAGCTGCTGCAGCGCCTGGTCGTGCAGGGCTGGGTGGCCCTGCACGACGACCCCGCGGACCAGCGCCGCACGCTGGTGTCCATCACGCCCGCCGGCCAGAAAAAGGTGGCGCCGCTGCTGCGCCGCGCCCGCGCGCACGAGGCCGCCATGCTCGCCGAGTTGTCGGCCGCCGAAGTGCAGCGCCTGAAGACCCAGCTCAAGCGCCTGGCGCAGCCACGCTGAGCGCAGAACCCCTGCGACACGCGCGCCGCGCGGCGCCCCGCACAATCACCGGCCATGCCGCCCGCCACGCCTCCCGTTCGCAAGACCCACCTCGACTCCCTCGCCATCACGCTGCTGGTGGCGTGCTGCGCGTTCTGGGGTTTCCAGCAGATCCTGATCAAGGTGGCCGTGGCCGAGGTGCCGCCGCTGTGGCAGGCCAGCCTGCGTTTCTGGGGCGCCACGCTGCTGCTGTGGCTGTGGTGCCGCGCGCGCGGCGTGCCGCTGTTCCAGCGCGACGGCACGCTCAAGGCCGGCCTG
The DNA here is from genome assembly GCF_034421675.1 of Hydrogenophaga sp. SNF1. Taxonomy (NCBI): domain Bacteria; kingdom Pseudomonadati; phylum Pseudomonadota; class Betaproteobacteria; order Burkholderiales; family Comamonadaceae; genus Hydrogenophaga; species Hydrogenophaga sp. SNF1. The sequence goes on along the minus strand of NZ_CP139793.1, from coordinate 147,389 downwards.
CTGGCGGGCCTGCTGTTCGCGGGTGAGTTCAGCTTCATCTACCTGGGCCTGCAGCTCACCTCGGCCTCGCGGCTCACGGTGTTCCTCTACACCAGCCCCTTCGTGGTGGCCCTGCTGCTGCCGCGCGTGGTGCCCAGCGAGAGGCTGCGCCGCGTGCAGTGGGTGGGGCTGGTGATCGCGTTCGCGGCGGTGGTCACGGCCTTCAGCGAGGGCTTCGCGAACGGCTCGCCCGGGGCCGGCCAGTGGCGCGGCGACGCCATGGCCCTGGGCGCGGGCCTTCTCTGGGGCCTGACCACGCTGACCATCCGCGCCAGCCGGCTCGCCACGGCCAGCGCCGAGAAGACCCTGTTCTACCAGGTGGCCGTCACGGCCGCCGTGGCGCCGCTGCTGTCGCTGGCGCTGGGCGAGACCTGGGGCTGGTCGTACTCGGGTCTGGCCTGGGGCTCGATCGCGCTGCAGTCGGCGGTGGGCGCCTTCGCCAGCTACCTGGCCTGGATGTGGATGCTGCGCCACTACCCGGCCACGCAGATCAGCACCTTCACCTTCCTCACGCCGGTGTTCGCGCTGGTGTTCGGCGTGCTGCTGCTGGGCGAGCCGCTCACGCTGCGGCTGATGCTGGCACTGGGGGGCGTGGCGCTGGGCATCGTGCTGGTGAGCCGGCGCTGAAGCCGAACCGGCTCAGCCGCCGCGCGCGCCGAAGTGCGCCTGCAGCGCCCGCAGCGCGTGGCGCACCTTGGCCGGCTGCTCGTCGCGCCGCGGCGTGACGGCGAAGACCGCAGCCGGCTCCAGGCGCCAGTCGGGCAGCACCGGCACCAGGCGGCCCTGGTCGAGCGCGGCGCCCACGTCGTCGCGCATGCCGACGTACAGGCCCCAGCCTTCGAGCGCCAGGGCCTCCAGCACCGTCACCTGCGACGCCAGCACGCGCGGCTCCACCCGCACCTCGGCGCGCGCGCCCTGCGGTCCCTGGAACTCCAGTGCCGTCGCCGCGCCGCTGCGCGGCGGCAGGCCCAGCCAGTCGTGGCCGGCCAGCTCGCCGGGGTCGCGCGGCCAGCCGCGCTCGGCGAGGTAACGCGGCGCCGCGCCCAGCACGCGCTGCAGTTCGCCCAGGCGGCGCGCCACCAGGGCCGAGTCGGTGAAGCGACCCACGCGCAGCGCCAGGTCCACGCGCTCGGCGATCAGGTCGATGGGCGTGTCGTCCAGCAGGAGGTGCAGGCGCAGGCGCGGGTGGCGCCGCAGCGGCTCCAGGGCGCTGGCCAGCCGATCGCCGAAACCGATGGGCGCGGCCAGGCGCAGCTCGCCCTCGGGCTCGTCGCGCAGGCGCTCCAGGGCCTGATCGGCGCTGCGGGCCTGGGCCACCATGGCCGCGCAGGCCGGGTGGTAGCGCTCGCCGGCCTCGGTGAGCGTGAGCCGGCGCGTGGAGCGGTGCAGCAGCACCAGGCCCAGGGAGCGCTCCAGCAGGCGCAGCTGCTGGCTCACGGCGGACGGCGTGCTGCCCAGGCGGCGCGCGGCCGCGCTGATGGAGCCGCTGTCGACGATCTCGGCGAACAGGGCCATGCGGCGCAGCTTGTCGGCCAGGGCCTGGGCTTCATTCATTAGATTGTCTACAAAATGAATGAGGATTCTGCCATCTGGTCCCTTGTTCGTGTAGTGATGACACTAGATGCCATTCACAACCCGCCAGGAGTTTCCCCATGAAGATCGCCCTGATCGGCGCCACCGGCTTCGTCGGCAGCGCCGTGCTGAACGAACTGCTGTCGCGCGGCCATGCCGTGACCGCGCTCGCCCGCCACCCCGAGAAGTTCACCGCCCGCGACGGCCTGGCGGTGGTGCGCGCCGACGCCCTGGACGCCGCCCAGGTGGCCGCCGCGGTGCGCGGACAGGACGCCATCGTCAGCGCCTACAACCCCGGCTGGAACGAGCCGCGCATCTACGACCTGTTCGGCCAGGGCTACGACGCCATCCTGGCCGGCGCCCGGCAGGCCGGCGTGAAGCGCCTGCTGGCCGTGGGCGGCGCGGGCAGCCTGGAGGTGGCGCCCGGCGTGCAGCTGGTGGACACGCCCGAGTTCCCGGCCGAGTGGAAACAGGGCGCGCTGGCCGCGCGCGACCTGCTCACGCGCCTGCGCGGCGAGACCGCGCTGGACTGGACCTTGCTGTCGCCGCCGATCCTGCTGGCCCCGGGCGAGCGCACGGGCCGCTACCGCGTGGGCGGCGACCAGCCGCTGCCCGGCGAGGGTGGGCAGCCCTCGGGCATTTCGGTGGCCGACCTGGCGGTGGCCATCGCGGACGAGATCGACAGGCCGCAGCACCTGCGGCGCCGCTTCACGGTCGCGAACTGAACCCCGGCGCCACCCCACGCTCGCGCGCCAGCCGCACGTACCAGTCCAGGCTGCCGGGGTTGGCCATGGCCTCCCGGTTGATGACCTTGTCGATCGGCTGGCCCAGCAGCAGCTTCTTGATGGGCAGCTCCTGCTTCTTGCCCGAGAGCGTGCGTGGGATCTCGGCCACCTGATAGATGGCGTCGGGCACGAAGCGCGGCGACAGCGCCTGGCGGATCGCGGCGTTCAGGCGCTGGCGCAGGGCCTCGTCCAGCGTGAGCCCCTCGCGCAGCACCACGAACAGCGGCATCCAGCTCTCTCGGCCCAGGTACTCCAGGTCCACGACCATGGAATCCAGCACCTCGGGCAGGGCCTCGACGGCGCTGTAGATCTCGCTCGTGCCCATGCGCAGGCCGTGGCGGTTGATGGTGGCGTCGGAGCGGCCGTAGATCACGCAGGAACCGTCGGGCAGCACGCGCAGCCAGTCACCGTGGCGCCAGACGGCGCCGGCCTCGGGGCCGAGGTCGCCGCCGCCCGGCCGACGACCGTGGCCGGGCGGGTAGGCGTCGAAGTAGCTGCCGATCAGGCGTCGGTTGTCCGCATCGCCCACGAAGTACAGCGGCATCGAGGGAATGGGCTGGGTGCAGACCAGCTCGCCCACCTCGTCGATCACCGGTTCGCCGCGCTCGTTCCAGGCCTGCACCGCACACCCCAGCAGGCGGCACTGCATGCGCCCGGGCGTCTGGGGCAGCTCGCGGTGGCCGCCGATGAAGGCGCCCGCGAAGTCGGTGCCGCCGCTGATGTTGCACCACCAGATGTCCTTCTGTGCCTCGCCCGAGGCGATGGCGGCGAACTGCGCCGAGCCCCAGCGCTGCGCGTCTTCCGACAGCGGCGAGCCCGTGCTGCCCAGGGCGCGCACGCGCGACAGATCGCCGCAGCGCGACAGGTCCACGCCGGCCTTGAGGCAGTTGGCGTAGAAAGCCGCGCCGGCGCCGAAGAAGGTGACGCCCGTTTCGGCCGCGAAACGCCAGAGGGTGGTCCAGTCGGGCGCGTCCTTGGCGCCACCCGGGTTGCCGTCGTAGATGACGCAGGTGGTGCCGTTGAGCAGGCCGCTGATCTGCGCGTTCCACATCACCCAGCCGGTGGAGCTGTACCAGTGGTAGCGCTCGCCCCAGCTGTTGGGGTCGTAGCTGCAGCCCACGTCGTTGTGCAGGCTCTTGAGCGCCAGGCCCACCAGCACCGTGCCGCCATGGCCGTGCACGATGGGCTTGGGCAAGCCGGTGGTGCCGCTGGAATAGACGATCCACAGCGGGTGGTCGAAGGGCAGGTCCTCGGGCTCGAAGGCCGCGGTCTCGGCGTCGTCGCGGGCCACCACGGCCTCCAGATGCGCGCAGGGCGCGGCCTGCGCCAGCGCGCGCGCTTTCTCATCGGGCGCATCGGCCAGGTTGGTGTGCAGCAGCACGTGGCGCACCGTGGGCAGGGCCGCGCGCAGCTCGGCCACCACGCCCAGGCGGTCGATGTCGCGCAGGCCGTAGGTGACGCCGTCGCAGGCGATCAGCGCCACCGGCTCGATCTGGCGGAAGCGGTCGAGCACGGCGTGGGTGCCCATGTCGGGCGCGCAGACGCTCCACACGGCGCCAATGCCCACCACGGCCAGGAAGGCAACGGCCGTCTCGGGGATGTTGGGCAGGTAGGCGGCCACGCGGTCACCCGGGCGCACGCCCTGGGCCTTCAGGTGCAGGGCCAGCGCGGCCACCTGGCGGCGCAGCTCGGGCCAGCCCAGTTCGGTGTGGCGGCCTTTTTCGTTGCGGGCGATCAGCGCGGGCATGCCCGCCGCGTGGGCCGGCGCCACGTGGCGGAACACCTGGCGCGTGTAGTTGGCGCGCCCGCCCACGAACCACTGGGTGCCGGGCATGGTGTTTTGAAACAAAACGTTCTCTTCATTGAATCCAAAATGCAATCCAAAGTATTCTTCTATCGATGTCCAGAACGCCGGGGGATCGGTGACGGACCACTGCCACAGCCCGTGGTAGTCGTCGAAGCGCAGGCCATGGTGCTGCGCGAGCCAATCGGTGTAGCGGCGGATCTGGGGCACGTAGGGAGGCGTTGGCATGGGGTTCCTGCTGGGATGGCGAGCCGCAGCGTAGCGCCGTCCCGCCGCACTGTCAGTCCCCGCGGCGCGCCTGCGCGACGCCCCCACCCCTTCCGCCTCATGCCACTGCCACGTTCCTCCTTCCCCACGCCGCGCAACGACCGCCAGCAGGCCATCCTGCACGCCGCCGAGCGCCTCTTCGCCCAGCGCGGCTTCCACGCGGTCACGGTCCGCCAGATCGCCGAGGCCGCCGAGGTGCCCCTGGCCCTGGTGGGCTACTACTTCGCCCACAAGGAAGGCCTGTTCCGGGCCATCTTCGCGCACCACGGCCCGCTGCACCACGAAGCCATGCGCGCCCTGGAGGACGCGCGCCGCGCCGCCGCCCTGCCCGGCGAAGCCGACGGCCTGCGCCGCGTGGTCGAGGCCTTCGTGCTGCCGTTGCTGCGCTGGCGCCACCACAGCGCCAGCCAGCACTACGCGCAACTGCTCGCGCGCGAGCTGGCCCAGGCCGCGCCCGAGGCCGAGCCCGCGCTGCAGGAGCACGTCGACCCCCTGCTGCAGCGCCTGTTCGACGCCCTGCAGGCCGCCCTGCCCCGGGCCTCGCGCCACGACCTGGCCGACGCGCTGCGCTTCGCCCTGGGCGCGGTACAGGCGCACCTGGCGGAGCACCGGCTCGACCGGCTCGTGGCCGGCACGCGCGCCGGCCCGGCCAGCGCCCAGCGCCTGAGCGAGTTCATCGCCAACGGCATCCGCGCGGTGTTGGCACCCGCCCGCGCGCAGCCGGCCGAGCGGGCCTGAGCCCGCGCGTGCGCGACGCGACGCGCACGCCACTTGCTTGCACAATCGCGTGCCACTTCGGCACGACAACAACATGAGGAGCGAGTGAGATGGGCCTTTTCAACTGGACGGAGAAACCGGCGAGCACCCTCGGGCAGGGTGGCGTCATCGCCCCCGACGAACGCCTGCCCTGGCCACAAACCACGGTGATGGGCGTGCAGCACGTCATCGCCATGTTCGGCGCCACGGTGCTGGCGCCGCTGCTCATGGGCTTCGACCCGAACGTCGCCATCCTCATGAGCGGCATCGGCACCCTGATCTTCTACTTCATCACCGGCGGCAAGGTGCCCAGCTACCTGGGCTCCAGCTTCGCCTTCATCGGCGTGGTGATCGCGGCCAGCGGCTACGCCGGCAGCGGGCCCAACGCCAACCTGGGCGTGGCGCTGGGCGGCATCATCGCCTGCGGCGTGCTCTATACGCTGATCGGCTTCGTGGTGCAGGCCATCGGCACCGGCTGGGTCGAGCGGCTCATGCCGCCGGTGGTCACCGGCACGGTGGTGGCGGTGATCGGCCTGAACCTGGCGGCCATCCCGATCAAGAACATGGCACCCACGGGCTTCGACGCCTGGATGCAGGCCATCACCTTCGTCAGCGTGGGCCTGGTGGCCGTGTACGCGCGCGGCATGGTGCAGCGCCTGCTCATCCTGGTGGGCCTGATCCTGGCCAGCGTGGTCTACGCCGTGCTCACCAACGGCCTGGGCCTGGGCAAACCCATCGACTTCAGTGGCGTGGCCAACGCGGCCTGGTTCGGGATGCCCTCCTTCGCCGCGCCGGTGTTCAGCGCCCAGGCCATGCTGCTGATCGCGCCGGTGGCGATCATCCTGGTGGCCGAGAACCTGGGCCATGTGAAGGCCGTCAGCGCCATGACCGGCCGCGACCTCAACCCCTACCTGGGCAAGGCCTTCATCGGCGACGGCGTGGCCACCATCGTGAGCGGCGCCTCGGGCGGCACGGGCGTCACCACCTACGCCGAGAACATCGGCGTGATGGCGGCGACCAAGATCTACTCGACCGCCATGTTCGTGGTGGCCGCGCTCATCGCCATCGTGCTGGGCTTCAGCCCCAAGTTCGGCGCGCTGATCCAGACCATTCCCCTGGCCGTGATGGGCGGCGTGTCCATCGTGGTGTTCGGCCTGATCGCGATCGCGGGGGCCAAGATCTGGGTCGACAACCGGGTCGACTTCTCGGACAACCGCAACCTGCTGGTGGCGGCCATTCCCCTGATCCTGGGCACGGGCGACTACACGCTCAAGTTCGGCGGTTTCGCGCTGGGCGGCATCGGTACCGCGACCTTCGGCGCCATCGTGCTGTACTGGCTGCTGGGCCGCGGCCAGAAGGCCTGAGCATGCCGGCGATCTGGACCCGCCCCATCTCCTGCGAGATCCTGCACCAGCTGCACGAGGGCACCGCCGTGCGGCAGCTGGGCATCGAGTTCACCGAGGTGGGCGACGATTTCATCGCCGCGCGCGTGCCGGTGGACGCACGCACCAAGCAGCCCTATGGCCTGCTGCACGGTGGCGTGAGCGTGGTGCTGGCCGAGACCCTGGGTTCCTGCGGCGCGGCCTTCACCTGTGCCGAAGGCCACCGCGCCGTGGGCCTGGACATCAACGCCAACCACCTCAAGGGCGCCACGCAGGGCTGGGTCACGGGCGTCACGCGGCCGGTGCACATCGGCCGCAGCACGCAGGTGTGGCACATCGAGTTGCGCAACGACGCGGGCGAGCTCACCTGCGTCTCGCGCATCACCATGTCGGTGCTGGCGCCGCGATAACCCCGGCACCTCCGATCGGACGCGGCTATCGACGGGTACAGCGCCCCTCGGAGGTGGCCTGCCCCCGAAAGTCGCTGCGCCAGGTGAGCGTGGCGGTGTCGATCTGGATGCGCTCGTTGTCCAGCGCGGTGAGCAGCACGGTGTCGAACACCGAGAAGCTGTAGACCGGCACACCATCGATGGCCACGCCGCGGATGCGGCGCTCATCGAGCGTGAAGCGCACCTCGCGCACCCAGGCGCTGCGCGCGGGCAGGTAGACGGCGTCGCAGCTCAGCACCACCTGCTCGCCCGGCGCGGGTTCGGCGCGCGCCGGGGCCAGCGCCAGCGCCAGCGCCGCCACGGCCAGCGCCGGCAGGGCCTTCACTCGGCGACCCCGCGCTGCAGGCGCTCGCTCTTCCAATAAACGTCGTCGCCGCCGTGCATGCGGTTGAGCACGCGCGCCAGCACGAACATCAGATCGCTCAGGCGGTTGAGGTACTGGCGCGGCGCCTCGCGCACCGCGTCCACGTCGCCCAGGGCCACCACCGCGCGCTCGGCGCGGCGCGCCACGGTGCGGCACACGTGCGCCTGGCTGGCCGCGCGGTTGCCCGCCGGCAGGATGAACTCCTGCAGGCGCGGCAGGGCCGCGTTGTGCTCGGCCAGGGCCTCGTCGAGCGCGGCCACGGCCTCGGGCTTGAGCAACTCGTACCCTGGGATGGACAGCTCACCGCCCAGGTTGAACAGCTGGTGTTGCACCTCCACCAGCAGCCCGCGCACGCCGGCCGGCAGCTCTTCGCACAGCAGCACGCCGATGTGCGAGTTGAGTTCGTCCACGTCGCCCATGGCGTGCACGCGCAGGTGGTTCTTGGACACGCGGGTGTTGTCGCCGAGGCCGGTGGTGCCGGCGTCGCCGGTGCGCGTGGCGATCTGGGTGAGTCGGTTGCCCATGGACGGTCGTCTCCTCTTCTGGCTCGTCGCCGCATTGTGCGCCAGTGATCGGGTGTAACCGCCCGCAGGGAAATGTCACGGGCGTCAAGCGCCGGTCAAGCGCGCAACGGCCGGCAAAAGCACTTGGTTCTGTCACACGGGGGCGTTGCAATCGCGGGCATCGCCCGCAGCTTGGGGCGACAACGGAGACCGAATGAACCGACCCCGCAAGACCCAGGCGCTGTCCCAGCGCTTCGAGGCGCGCAGCGTGCAGCTGCTCGCCGCCTGGACCCTGGTGATCGCCGGCGCCGCCGCCACCGGCCCCTTCCTGCAGAAACCCCGCCAGGGCGCCACGCCCAGCGGCCTGTCCCTGCCGTCGGCCCAGGGCGCCCTGCCCGGCCCCATGGCCCGCGGCGCCCGCCGCTGAACACCCCCGGGCGTACACTGCGCGGTTCAGAAACCGCGCCGGAGACCGCCCCAATGAACGCCCCCACCGACGTCGCCCACCTGCTGCCCACCGTCGAGCAGCGCGAGGTGCCCGAGGCCTTTCTGGCCGCGCTGAAGCAGCGCTTCGGCGCGCAGTGCTCCACCGCCCTGGCGGTGCGCGAACAGCACGGCCGCGACGAGTCCGCCTTCGTCACCGTGCCGCCGCCGGCGGCCGTGGTCTTCGCCGAATCCACGCGCGACGTGGCCGACGCCGTGGCGCTGTGCGCTCAGTACAAGGTGCCGGTCATTCCCTTCGGCGTGGGCTCCTCGCTCGAAGGCCACCTGCTCGCGGTGCAGGGCGGCATCAGCATCGACGTGAGCCGCATGAACCAGGTGCTCGCCATCAACGCCGAGGACCTGACCGTGACCGTGATGCCCGGCGTGACGCGCAAGGCCCTGAACGAGGCCGTGAAAAGCGAGGGCCTGTTCTTCCCCATCGACCCCGGCGCCGACGCCTCCATCGGCGGCATGACGGCCACGCGCGCCAGCGGCACCAATGCCGTGCGCTACGGCACCATGCGCGAGAACGTGCTGGCGCTGGAGGTGGTCACGGCCGAGGGCAAGGTGGTGCGCACCGGCACGCGCGCCAAGAAATCGTCCGCCGGCTACGACCTCACGCGCCTGATGGTGGGCAGCGAAGGCACGCTGGGCGTGATCACCGAGATCACCCTCAAGCTCTATCCGCTGCCCGAGGCCATCTCGGCCGCGGTGTGCTCTTTCCCCTCCATCGAGGCGGCGGTGCGCTGCGTGATCCAGGTCATCCAGCTGGGCGTGCCGATCGCGCGCTGCGAGCTGATCGACGCCAACACCGTGCGCATGGTCAATGCCCACAGCAAGCTGGGGCTGCGCGAGGAACACATGCTGCTGATGGAATTCCACGGCTCGCCCGCCAGCGTGAAAGAGCAGGCCGAGACCGTGCAGGACATCGCCAGCGAGTTCGACGGCAATGCCTTCGAATGGGCCACCACGCCGGAGGAGCGCACGCGCCTGTGGACCGCGCGGCACAACGCCTACTTCGCGGCCATCCAGACCAAGCCCGGCTGCCGCGCCGTGAGCACCGACACCTGCGTGCCCATCAGCCGCCTGGCCGACTGCCTGCTCGATTCCGTGGCCGAGGCCGACGCCAGCGGCCTGCCCTACTTCCTGGTCGGCCACGTGGGCGACGGCAACTTCCACTTCGGCTACCTGATCGACCCCGACAACGTCGACGAGCGCCGCCTGGCCGAAGAACTCAACGTCAAGCTCGTGACGCGCGCGCTGCAGCTGGAAGGCACCTGCACCGGCGAGCACGGCGTGGGCCTGCACAAGATGGGCTTCCTGCTCGACGAGGCCGGCGCCGGCGCGGTGGACCTGATGCGCACGCTCAAGCGCGCGCTGGACCCGGACAACATCCTGAACCCGGGCAAGATCTTCTCGGCCTGAGGCCGGCGGCCGCGCCGCACCCGGCTCAGCCGCGCCGCTGGGCGCGCCAGGCACTGGGCGTGAGACCGTACTGCCGCCGGAACGCGGCGGTGAAATGGCTGGGGCCGCGAAAGCCGCTGTCGCGCGCGATGTCGGCCACGGCCAGCGGGCTGCGCGCCAGCAGGTCCTGCGCGCGCACCAGGCGCCGCTCCAGCACGTAGCGGTGCGGCGTCTGGCCCACCGCCCGCTTGAAGGCGCGCAGGAAGTGGTCGGGCGACAGGTGGGCGATGTCGGCCAGGGCGCTCAGCGTCAGGTGCGCGGCCAGGCGCTCTTCGATGTGCTCGTCGATGTGGGCGAACAGCCGCCGCAGCGTGGCCCCGGTGAGCGCCAGGCGGGACCCCGAACGCTCGGGCGCGGCCGCGGCGCCGCCAGCGTCGCGGCGGATGAGGTGCGCCAGCAGCAGGGCCTGCCACTGCTCCAGCGCCAGCGGATCCAAGCCATCGACCAGGGCCTCGTGCACCAGCCAGTGCAGCAGGCGCGCGAGTTGGGCGTCCTCGGCCGCGAAGAAGTCGCCCAGCCCGTCGGCGGGCCAGGGCCGCGAGAGGCGTTCGGCCGCGTCGCTCAGCGCCTGCGGGTGCACGTAGGCATGGGCCACCCGGCAATGCCCGCCGATGGTCCACTCCGAATCGCGCCGCGCCGGCACCAGGCTCACGCTGCCCACGCGGGAGCGGTGCCCCACGCAACGGCCGTCGGCCCACTTCTCCACCAGCGTGCAGCCCGACAGGTGCAGCGCCAGCGCGTGGTGGTCCAGGCCTTGCACCCGCGTGTGCGTGGGCGGGTGAGACCAGATGGCGCCCACCACCTCGCCCGACTGGCAACGCAGCACGCGCTCGGGTTCGGCGTGCGCGAAGCGGCCGATGGTCCGGGCCGTGTCCTGGGCGCTGGCAAGCGGGGGGTGCATGGCGACATGCTAGGCCGCGCGGGGCCGTCGTCCTAGCGGGTTTCTGTCGAAAAAGCGGCATTGCAAGCGGCCGGCGGCCGCTTTCCCAGGGCTTTCCCGCAGGGCCGTGCCGTCAAGCCCGCCGAGCATGCGCCCGCGGCACCGATGCCGCGAAACCCATTCCCACGGAGACACCCATGCCCATCACCCACGCCAAGACCGGCACCGACCCGCGCGTGTCGCTGCGCTACCCCGACGGCTCGCTCATCGTGCGCACCAAGGAAATTCCCTGGACCCCCTGGGGCATGCCGGGCACGCAATTCAAGCTGCTGCACTGCGACGACGCCTCCAGCCTGCTGGTGATCCTGCTCAAGGTGGAGCCCGGCACCGTGGCCGGCGTGCACAAGCACTTCGGCGCCGCGCACGCCTACATCGTCGAAGGCGGTTTCGGCTACGAACACGGCGAGGTGTTCGCGGGCGACTACATGGTCGAGGCGGGTGGTATCACCCACCAGCCCTTCACCGGCCCGAACGGGCTGATCCTGCTGGGCTTCATGTTCGGCCCCATCGGCGGCCTGGCCGAGGACGGCTCGCTGGCCGGGGTGCTGGACATCGAATGGCACTACCAGACGGCCAAGGCCAACGGCGCGGCCGGCCACATCCACCGCCCGTCCATGGCGCCGGCGCCGGCCCTGGCCTGAACCCGGGCGAGGGGCGGGGCCTCAGTGCCCCGCGCGCAGCCGCTCGATGAGGCCGTTGAGCGCGTCCAGCGAGCCGAACTGGATCGCCAGCTCACCCATCTCCTCGACGCGGCCGTGGCGCTTCACGCGCTTTTTCACGCGCACCTCGACCTCGGCGGTCAGCAGGTCGGCCAGCTCCTCTTCCACGCGGCGGATGTCGCGCGACTTTTCCTTGCGCGGCTTCTGCGGCGCCAGGGTGAACTCGGCCGCCAGCTTCTTCACCAGGTTTTCGGCCTCGCGCACCGACAGCTTGCGGGTCGCGACCTGGTTGGCCGTGGTGATCTGCGCGGCCTTGTCCAGCGGCAGCAGCGCGCGCGCGTGGCCCATGTCGATGTCGCCGGCCATCAGCATGGTCTGCACCGGCTCGGCCAGCTGCAGCAGGCGCAGCAGGTTGCTGGCGGCGCTGCGCGAGCGGCCCACGGCCTGGGCCGCCTGTTCGTGAGTGAGCCCAAACTCCTTCACCAGGCGTTGCAGGCCATGGGCCTCTTCCAAGGGGTTCAGGTCTTCGCGCTGGATGTTCTCGATCAGCGCCATGGCGGCGGCCGACTCGTCCGGCACCTCGCGCACCAGCACAGGCACCTCGCTCAGGCCGGCCAGCTTCGAGGCGCGGAAGCGGCGTTCGCCCGCGATGATCTCGTGCTTGCCGGCGTCCGGGCCGCTGTTCAGCCGGCGCACCAGAATCGGCTGCATGATGCCCTGGGCCTTGATGCTCTCGGCCAGTTCGTACAGGGCGCCCTCGTCCATGCGGGTGCGCGGCTGGTACTGGCCGGGCACCAGCTGGTCCAGCGGCAGGGTGGACGGTGCGCCAGCGGGCGCGGCCTCGGCGGCGGGCTTGTCCTCGACCTTGGGGCCGAGCAGCGCTTCGAGCCCGCGGCCCAGGCCCTTGGGTTTTTTGGTGACCATCTAGTGCTTGTCTTTCGTGAGTTCGTCCAGCCAGGCCTGGCCCTGCGGCCAGTCGCCCAGGCCGGAATCGGCGTTGATGTGGCCGGCACGGCCGAGGTCGGTGAAGGCCGCCCCCCAGTCGGCGGCGAGGCCCCGGGCGCGCTCGAAGCCACAGTAGGGGTCGTCCTGGCTGCCGATCAGGTGGGCGGGGAACGGCAAGCGCTGGCGCACGATGGGCGACCAGCTGGGCAGCAGCTCGCGCAGGTCCTCGCGTTCCGAATCGCCCGGCGCCACCAGCAACGCGCCCACCACGCGGGCGGTGTGCCGGGAATGCGCGGCCCAGGCCGCCGTCAGGATGCAGCCCAGGCTGTGGGCCACCAGCAGCACGGGGCCGTCGGCGCCCAGCACCACGTCTTCCAGGCGGGCCATCCAGTCGCCGCGCTGCGGGTGCATCCAGTCGTGCTGCTCGACGCGGCGGTAGCCAAAGCGCGCCTCCCAGCGGCTCTGCCAGTGTTCGGGCCCGCTGCTCTGCCAGCCGGGCAGGACGAGGACGTTCTGCGGTTTCACGTGGAACACCCTCCTCTCACATCTTCTTGATGCGCTCGACCATCTCCTCGGCAAAGGCGACGAAGGCCTGGCTGCCGCGCGCGGAGGGGTCGAACACCACGCCCGGCAGGCCATAGCTGGGGGCCTCGGCCAGGCGCACGTTGCGCGGGATCACGGTGTCGAACACCTTGTCGCCAAAATGCGCCTTGAGCTGGTCGCTCACCTGCTGCTGCAGGGTGATGCGCGGGTCGAACATGACACGCAGCAGGCCAATGATCTGCAGGTCCTTGTTGAGGTTGGCGTGCACCTGCTTGATGGTGTTGACCAGGTCGGTCAGGCCTTCGAGCGCGAAGTACTCGCACTGCATGGGCACGATGACGCCATGCGCCGAGCACAGGCCATTGAGGGTGAGCATGCTCAGCGAGGGCGGGCAGTCGATCAACACGAAGTCGTACTGGTCGGCCACCTCGGCCAGGGCCTGCTTGAGCCGGCGCTCGCGGCGCTCCACTTCCACCAGCTCCACCTCGGCGCCCGCGAGCTCGCGGTTGGCGCCCAGCACGTGGTAGCCGCACTTGTCGGACCACTGGGCCGCCTCGGCCACCGAGGCGGATTCCAGCAGCACGTCGTACACCGACAGCGCCATGGCCCGCTTGTCCACGCCCGAGCCCATGGTGGCATTGCCCTGAGGGTCCAGGTCCACCATCAGCACCCGCTGGCCGACCTTGGCCAGGCCGGCGGCCAGGTTGACGGTGGTGGTGGTCTTGCCGACGCCGCCCTTCTGGTTGGCCACGCAAAAAATCTTCGCCATGGGTCTTTACTTGGAAAGGGCCAGCTTGACGCCAAAGCCGATGAGGAAGACGCCGGCGAGCTTTTCCAGCGTGCGGCCGATGCGGGGGTTGGCGCGCAGGCGCTCGGCCAGGAAGTGCACGATGAGCGTCATGCCCAGGCCGTAGGCGAAGGTCAGCGCGGCAATGGTGGCCGCCATGGCGCCGAAGGTGATCAGGCCCTGGTGGTGGGCACGGTCGACGAACAGGGGGAAGAAGGCCATGTAGAAGACGATGGCCTTGGGGTTGAGCAGGGTGATGGCGGCCGCCTGCTGGAAGTACTGGCGCGGGCGGATATTGAGGACCGGGGCGTCACCGGGCTTGGCGGTGAGCATTTTCCAGCCGAGCCAGGCGAGGTAGGCCGCGCCGATCCACTGGACCGCGCCGAACAGGGTCGGGGTGGCCGCCAGCAAGGCGGCGACGCCGGCGACGGCCGCCCACATCAGCACCTGGTCGGCGGCGATGACACCCAGGGTGGCGGCGAGTCCGCCGCGCAGGCCGCCCTTGCTGGTGGAGGTGATGAGGGCCAGGTTGCCCGGACCGGGAATGGCGAGGAAAACAACAATGGCGGCGACGAAAGCGCCGTAGTCCGCGATGCCGAACATGGTGGTGGCCCCCAGAAAGCAGGGGTCGAGTGTACGTGACGGGTTCTGCCGGGCCCCGGGCTTCCCAGCTCAGCCCATCCGCTCCCGCATCCAGACGATGCAGCGATCCGCCTTCAAGCCCGGCACCGCCACCGGTTCCACGTGAAACACATCCACGTCCGCCGGCAGCGCCAGCAGTTCCTCCAGGGGGTGCTTGCCCTTGAGGGCCATCCACATGCCCCCGATCTGCAGCGCCGATCGCGACCACTGGATGAAGTCCGCCAGGGAGGAGAAGGCGCGGGACGTGACCACGTCGTAGCCCTCTTCCCCACGCCCCCGGCTGAGCGACTCCACCCGCGCGTGCATCGCGTGCAGGTTCACCAGACCCAACTCCGCCGACACCTGGCGAACAAAAGCCGCCTTCTTGGCCACCGTGTCCACGCAGGTCACTTCGATCTGCGGGCAGGCGATGGCGATCACCACGCCCGGCAGGCCGGCACCCGAACCCACGTCCAGCAGCCGCACCGGGCGGCCGTCGGTTTCGCGCAGCAAGGGGCCGACCACCGCCAGGCTGTCCAGCAGGTGGTGGGTCAGCATCTCTGCCGGCTCGCGCAGGGCCGTCAGGTTGTAGACCCGGTTCCACTTCTGGATGAGCGCCATGTAGGCCATCAGCATGTCGACCTGCTCCTCGTCCAGCGAGAGGTCGAGTGCCTGCAGGCCGATCTGCAGCTCGTGGCGCAGCGCGTCCGTCATCGCAGCACCTCCGTGCTGCGCACTGCGGTGCGAGCGCCTTCGGGCGGCCGTGCGGCGCTCATGGGGCCGAGGCCTCAGTGGCGCCACGGGCCGAGGCCAGGCCACCGAGCCCCCCCTTTTTCAGGTGAATCAGCAACAGGGAAATGCTCGCGGGCGTGATGCCCGAGATGCGCGAGGCCTGGCCCAGGGTCTCGGGCCGGTGCCGGGCCAGCTTCTGCCGCGCCTCGAAGGACAGGGACGTGACCTTCAGGTAATCGATGTCCGCCGGCAGCTTCAGGTGCTCGTAGTGGGCGGCGCGCTCCACCTCGGCCTTCTGCCGGTCGATGTAGCCGCTGTACTTGGCCGCGATCTCCACCTGCTCGATCACCGGGGCCGCCAACTCGCCCAGGGTTTCACGTGAAACCGCGTTGTCGACGAAGGCGCCGCCGTTCATGCCGACCAGGGCTGGGTAGCTCACGCCAGGGCGGCGCAGCAGGTCGAACAGGTTGTGCTCATGCTCGATGGCCTTGCCCAATACACGCTCACCCTCTTCCACCGACAGCAGCTTGGGGTTCACCCAGGTGGATTTGAGACGCTCGGTTTCACGTGAAACCGCGTCGCGCTTGCGGCTGAAGGCGTCCCAGCGGGCGTCGTCCACCAGGCCCAGGCGGCGGCCGGTCTCGGTGAGGCGCATGTCGGCGTTGTCCTCGCGCAGCTGCAGGCGGAACTCGGCGCGGCTGGTGAACATGCGGTAAGGCTCGGTCACCCCCTGGGTGACGAGGTCATCGACCAGCACACCGAGATAGGCCTGGTCGCGCGCCGGCAGCCAGGCGCCCTCGCCCCGGCACTGCAAGGCGGCGTTGATGCCGGCGAACAAGCCCTGGGCCGCGGCCTCCTCATAGCCGGTGGTGCCGTTGATCTGGCCAGCGAAAAACAGGCCGGCGATCTGCTGGGTTTCGAAGCTGCTCTTGAGCGAGCGCGGGTCGAAGTAGTCGTATTCGATGGCGTAGCCCGGCCGCAGGATGTGCGCGTTCTCCAGGCCAGGCATGCTGCGCACCAGGGCGTATTGGATGTCGAAGGGCAGGCTGGTGGAGATGCCGTTGGGGTAGACCTCGTGGGTGCTCAGGCCCTCGGGCTCCAGGAAGATCTGGTGGCTGTCTTTGTCCGCGAAGCGGTTGATCTTGTCTTCCACGCTGGGGCAATAGCGCGGGCCCACGCCCTCGATCTTGCCGGTGAACATGGGGCTGCGGTCGAAACCGCTGCGGATGATCTCGTGCGTGCGCTCATTGGTGTGCGTGATCCAGCAGGAGATCTGGCGCGGGTGCAGGGCCGCGCTGCCCATGAAGCTGAACACCGGCAATGGCGTGCTCGGGGGCGTGCCGTCGGCCGCCGGCATGCCGTCGCCGGGCTGCTCGGTGCACTTCGACCAATCGATGCTGCGGCCGTCCAGGCGCGGGGGCGTGCCGGTCTTCAGCCGGCCCTGGGGCAGCTTGAGCTCCTTCAGGCGCGCCGACAGCGACACCGCCGGCGGATCGCCCGCGCGGCCCGCGCTGTAGTTGTTCAGGCCCACGTGGATCTTGCCGTCCAGAAACGTGCCGGCCGTCAGCACCACGGTGCGCGAGCGGAAGCGAATCCCCACTTGCGTGACGGCGCCCACCACGCGGTCGCCCTCCACCATCAGGTCGTCCACGGCCTGCTGGAACAGCCACAGGTTCGGCTGGTTTTCCAGGCGGCGGCGGATGGCGGCCTTGTAGAGCACGCGGTCCGCCTGGGCGCGCGTGGCGCGCACGGCCGGGCCCTTGCTGCTGTTGAGGATGCGGAACTGGATGCCACCCTCGTCCGTGGCGATGGCCATGGCGCCGCCCAGCGCGTCCACCTCCTTCACCAGGTGGCCCTTGCCGATGCCGCCGATGCTGGGGTTGCAGCTCATCTGACCCAGCGTCTCGATGTTGTGGGTGAGCAGCAGCGTGGCGCAGCCCATGCGGGCGGCGGCCAGCGCGGCCTCGGTGCCGGCGTGGCCGCCGCCGACCACGATGACGTCGAATTCCTGGGGGTACAGCATCTTGAACTCCAAAGCCCGCGGCGACGGGGCGGTCGGCGCGGGCGAGCCCGCGATTGTCCCATCAAGGGGCAAGCCCCGGGCCCGCGCAGGAATCCGGCGCGGCGGCGGTGCCAGAATCCGCCCCCATGACCCCGCCCACCCCCCTCCTCGTCTTCGCGGGCAGCACCCGCGCGCAGTCCCACAACCGCAAGCTCGCCCAGGTCGCCGCCGACCTCGGCCGCGCCGCCGGCGCCCAGGTCACCCTGCTGGAGCTGGCCGACCACGAACTGCCGCTCTACAACGCCGACCTCGAAGCGCGCGGCACCCCCGAGGCCGCGCGCCGCCTGAAAGCCATCTTCCACGCCCATCCCGCCTGGGTCATCTGCTCGCCCGAGTACAACGGCAGCTACACCGGCCTGCTCAAGAACACCATCGACTGGGTGTCCAGCCCCATCAAGGGCGACCCCGAATGGTCCAGCGGCACCAAGCCCTTCGCGGGCAAGGTGGTGGGCCTGCTCAGCGCCTCGCCCGGCGCCCTGGGCGGGCTGCGCAGCCTGTCGCACCTGTCGCCCCTGCTCCTGAACCTGCAGTGCTGGCTGACGCCCAAGCAGTACGCGCTGAGCAAGGCCGGCGAAGCCTTCGACGACCAGGGCCGGCTGATCAGCGGCCTCGCCCAGGCCGCCGTGCAGGGCGTCGTCGAGCAGGCGATCCACGCCGCGCGCAAGCTCAACGCGCCCGACTGAGCCCGCCGACCCCATGGACTGCCGCCCCGGCTGCGCCGCCTGCTGCACCGCGCCTTCGATCAGCAGCGCGATGCCAGGCCTGCCGCAGGGCAAGCCGGCCGGCCTGCCCTGCCCGCACCTGGACGGGGCCCTGCGCTGCCGCCTGTTCGGCCGACCGGAGCGGCCCCTGGTGTGCGCCTCCCTGAAGCCCGATCATGAAATGTGTGGTAGCGAGCGCTCACATGCAATGCAATGGCTCGGGCGCCTCGAGCGCGCGACGGCACCCTGATCTGGATCAAAGCGCGTCCGTTCGTGGCGGCGTCCAATCGGCTTGAACATCATCGTTCACTGATGGAGACCTCCATGACCCCCAACGTCGGCGGTATCGACCGTTCCCTTCGCATCCTTGTCGGCCTTGTCCTCATCGCCCTGGCCGCCACCGGCACGGTGGGCTGGTGGGGCTGGCTCGGCGTGGTGCCCCTGCTCACCGGCGTGGTGGGCTGGTGCCCGCCCTACGCCCTGTTCGGCATCAGCACCTGCAAGACGCGCGGCTGACGCCGCCGCCCTGTCGCTGCACGGACAGCCCCAGCCGGGCCAGCGCGCCTAGAGTGCGTGTCGAGCCGCCCGCCCCGAGGCGGCCCGGAGACACGCCATGCACATTCCCCCCCTGAAAGAAGCCGTCAGCGCCGAAGAGTGGGCGCTGCGTTGCGACCTCGCCGCCTGTTACCGCCTGGTGGCGGCCTATGGCTGGAGCGACCTGGTCTTCACCCACATCAGCGCCAAGCTGCCCGACGGCCTCACCGGCGGTGAGCACCAGTTCCTCATCAACCCCTACGGGCTGATGTTCGACGAGATCACCGCCAGCAGCCTGGTCAAGGTGGACATGGCCTGCAACAAGCTGCACGACTCGCCCTTCCCCGTGAACCCGGCGGGCTTCGTCATCCACAGCGCCGTGCACAGCGCGCGGCCCGAGGCGCAGTGCGTGCTGCACACGCACACCCGCGCGGGCGTGGCGGTGAGCGCGCAGCGGCACGGCATCCTGCCCATCAGCCAGCAGAGCACCTTCGTGCTGAGCTCGCTCGCGTACCACGGCTACGAAGGCGTGGCCCTGCGCCCCGACGAGATTCCGCGCCTGCAGGCCGACCTGGGGCAAGCCAATTACCTGGTGCTGCGCAACCACGGCCTGCTCACCGTGGGCCGCTCCATCGCCGACGCCTTTCTCTCCATGTACACCTTCGAGAACGCCTGCCGCATCCAGATCGACGCGCTGGCCGGCGGCAGCGAACTGACCCAGGTGGACCCGCGCATCCTCGCCGGCATGGCCGAGGTCATGCGCGTGGCCACGGCCGGCCAGGGCGCGCAGATCGCCTGGCCCGCACTGCTGCGAAAACTGGAGCGCCTGGACCCGTCGTACAGAACCTGAGCGCGGCGCGGCGGCTTCAGCGATCGGCCACGAAGGCGGCCATACCTTCCAGCACCGTGCGCAGGCGCATCAGCTCACGCGAGGTGTCGAGCCGCCGCGACCAGGAGGCCAGCCGCGAGATCCGCTGCAGGCGCGGCAGCAGGCGGGCAATGAAGCGGCGCAGCGCCTCGCCCTGCGCCGCGTCCACCGCCGCGTAGGCCTGCAGCACCGCGTGCACCGCGCCGGGCCCCAGGGGCTCGATCAGCCGCGCCAACGACAGCACCAGCTGCAGCACGTCGTAGCGCTGCACCATGTCCAGCGACAGGCCGGGCACCAGGGGCTCCTCGAAGTCCAGCCGCGCGAAGCGCTCGCCATCCCAGGTGATGTTGCGCGCCTGCGCACCGCCATGCCACTGGCCGCGCGCGTGAAAGCCCGCCAGATCGGCGGCGGCCGCGCACATCAGCGGCAGGCGCTCCTCGGGCGCTCGCTGGAACAGCAGGTAGTCCAGGGTGGTGCCCACGTCGCTGGTGACCAGGGTGCGGCCGTCGAAGCCGATCACGCGCGGCACGCACTCGCCCACGGCGGCCAGGGCCAGCAGGCGCTCGTGTTCATGGGCCAGCAGCGCGCGCGGATCGGTCTGGCGCGCGGCCGCCCAGGGAATGGGCACGCCCACGACGTGAGCGAACAGCCACACGCCCGCCGACTTGCGCCAGCTGCGCAGCGGGCGGTCGGTGGTCTTGGTCCAGGTCTTGGTGCCGTCGACGGCGGTGCTTGGGGAACTCACGCGCGCGATTATCCCGATCGCGCCTGGCCCCGACGGCTCAGCCTTCGGCGTAGCGCTCCAGCTCCCAGTCGCTCACCTGCGCGTGGTAGGCGGCCCACTCCGCGCGTTGGAGGGACAGGACCTGGGCCACCAGCGGCTCGCCGAGCGCGGCGCGCAGTGCGGCGTCGCCCTCCAGCGCCAGCAGCGCGTCGTGCAGGTCGCGCGGCAGGCGATCGGGCATCGGCTCGCCGCGCGCGTGGCGCTCGTACAGGTCGTCCCGGCAGGGCCGGGGCGCCACCAGGCCCTGGTCGATGCCGTCGAGCCCGGCCGCCAGCGTGGCCGCGAGCGCCAGGTACACATTGCAGCTCGGGTCCGGCAGCCGCCACTCCAGCCGCCCCGCCACCGCGCGCAGAAGGCAGCTGCGGTTGTTGTCGCCGATGGCCTTCCACACCGGCGACCAGGTGGTGCCCGAGGCGCTGCGGCTCGCCGCCAGCCGCTTGTAGCTGTTGACCGTGGGCGCGCACAGCGCGGCCAGGCCATCGGCGTGGCGCAGCAGGCCGGCCGCGAAGCGCCAGCCGGTCTCGCTCAGGCCCAGCGCGCCCGCACCATCGGCCATCAGCGGCCGGCCGGCGCCGGGTTGCCGCCCGGCGCCGCAGGACATTCCGTCGTCCGTCAGGCTCAGGTGGAAGTGCAGACCGCTGCCCGGCGCGCCCGCCAGCGGCTTGGGCATGGTGGAGAACACGCAGCCATGGCGCTCGGCCACGGCCTGGGCCGTGAGCTTGAAGAGCTGGTAGCGATCGGCCGCGGCCAGCGCCTCGTCGTGCCGGTAGTTGATCTCGTACTGGCCGGCGGCGTCCTCGTGGTCCATCTGCTGCAACTCAAAGCCCAGGGCCGTGAGGGCCTGGCGCATGTCGTCCAGGAAGCCCCGCTGGCGGCCGATGGCGCGCAGGTCGTACGAGGGTTTGGCCAGCGTGTCGCGCGCATCGGCCACGCCCCAGCGGCCATCGGCGCCGCGCTTGAGCAGAAAGAACTCGGGCTCGATGCCCACCCACAGCGTCCAGCCACGCTCGCGCAGGCGCGCCACCTGGCGCTGGAGCGCGCCGCGCGGGTCGGTGTCCAGCGGTTGCCCACCCGCAAAGCCCTCGCACACGGCGTGCGCCACGCCGGGCATGAAGGGCAAGGGCCGCAGCGTTTCGGGCAGCACGCGGCCGAAGTACTCGCTGCGCGGGCCCATGCGCGGCAGCCCGGTGCCCACGATGCTGGGGCCGGCGAAGCCCGCGCCCACGGCCACCGCGTCGGCGAGGCCCTCCAGCGGCACCAGCTTGCCCTTGGGCGTGCCCGCCAGGTCGGTGAAGGTGGCGAGCACCGAGTGCACGCCCATCGCGCGCAGCTCGGCCGCGCGCGACTCCAGCGCGTCGAGCGCCTGTCCCAGGCGCCCGGCGCTGTCGTTCAAGCGGCCACCTCGGCCAGCGCGGCGTCGAAGACCGCGAGGCCCTCGTTGAACACCGCGTCCTCGATGGTGAGCGGGAACAGGAAACGGATCACGTTGGCGTTGACCCCGCAGGTGAGCAGCAGCAGGCCGCGCCGCAGCGCCGCCATCTGCACCCGCTTCGTCGTCTCGGCGTCGGGCGCGCCGGTCTTGGGGTCCACGAACTCGCAGGCCACCATGGCGCCCAGACCGCGCACGTCGCCGATGCATTGCCGCGCCGCGCGCCGGGCGATCAGGGTGGCGATGAGCTGGTCCCCCAGGCGCTGCGCGCGCGCGCAAAGCCCTTCTTCTTCCATCACGTCCAGCACCGCGTGCGCGGCCGCGACGGCGAGCGGGTGGCCGGCGTAAGTGCCGCCCAGGCCGCCGGGCGCGGGGCCGTCCATCACGGCCGCGCGGCCGCACACGGCCGACAGCGTGGTGCCGCCGGCCATGCTCTTGGCCAGGGTCATCAGGTCGGGCCGCACGCCGAAGTGCTCCATGGCGAACATCCTGCCGGTGCGCGCGAAGCCGGTCTGCACCTCATCGGCGATCAGCAGGATGCCGTGCGCGTCGCACAGCTCGCGCAGCCACTGCACCGCGGCGGGCAGGATGGGGTTGAAGCCTCCCTCGCCCTGCACCGGCTCGAACACGATGGCCGCCACGCGGCCGGGCTCGATGTCGGCCTTGAAGAGGTGGGCCATGGCCTTCTTCGCGTCCTCGAAACTGTCGGCCGACACCGGGAAGGGCACGTGGTAGACCTCGGGCGGGAACGGCCCGAAGCCGGCCTTGTAGGGCTGCACCTTGCCCGTGAGCGAGACCGCGAACAGGCTGCGGCCGTGGAAGGCGCCGCCGAAGGCGACGATGCCGCTGCGCCCCGTGGCGGCGCGCGCGATCTTCATCGCGTTCTCGATCGCCTCGGCGCCGGTGGAGAAGAAGGCCGTCTTCACCGGTCCGTCGATGGGCACGATGGCATTGATGCGCTCCGCCAGCGACACGTACTCGGCATAGGGCACCACCTGGTAGCAGCTGTGCGTGAAGCGCTGCAGCTGCGCCGCGATCGCGGCCTGCACCTTGGGGTGCACGTGGCCGGTGTTGAGCACCGCGATGCCGCCCGCGAAGTCGATGAAGCGGCGACCCTCGATGTCCCAGAGCTCGGCGTTCTTCGCGCGGTCGATGAAGAAGTCGCCGAACACGCCCACGCCGCGCGGCGTGGCCGCGAGCCGGCGCTGGTGCCAGGCGGCGTTGGTGTGCGGGGCGTGCAGCGTCTCCGGTGTCTGCGGGGCGTTCATGGCGCTCTCCTCAAATGGGACTGTCGATCCGTATCCAGGTCGTCTTGATCTCGGTGTACTTGTCGAAGGCATGCAGCGACTTGTCGCGGCCCACGCCGCTCTGCTTGAAGCCGCCGAAGGGCACGGTGATGTCGTCCTCGTCGTACTGGTTCACGTGCACGGTGCCCGCGCGCAGCGCGCGCGCCACGCCGTGCGCCTTGTTGATGTCGCGCGTCCACACCGCCGCCTGCAGGCCGTAGATGTTGCTGTTGGCCTGCTTCACCACGTCGGCGGCGTCGGTGAAGGACAGCACCGACAGCACCGGGCCGAAGATCTCCTCGCGCGCGATGGTCATGTCGTTTTTCACGCCGTCGAAGATGGTGGGCAGCACGTAGCAGCCGCCCTTCACGGGCTCGGCCGCCTCGCCGCCCGCGAGCAGCTTGGCGCCCTCCTTCTTGCCCGAGTCGATGTAGCGCAGCACCGTGTCCAGCTGCGTCTTGTCGACGATGGCGCCCATCACCGTGGCCTTCTCCAGCGGGTTGCCCGGCTGGTACTGCGGCACCAGCTTCAGCGCCTTCTCCAGGAAGGCCTCCTTGATCGAGGCCTCGACGAACAGGCGCGAGGGCGCGTTGCAGCTCTCGCCCTGGTTAAAGAAGATGCTGCCCACCGCCGCCTCCACGGCCCTGTCGATGTCCGGGCAGTCGGCGAACACGATGTTGGGCGACTTGCCGCCCAGCTCGGTCCAGGCGCGCTTGAGGTTGCTCTGGCCGGCCATCACATGGATCTGCTTGCCCACGCGCGTGCTGCCGGTGAAGGCGATGCAGTCCACGTCCATGTGCAGGGCCAGCGGGCTGCCGGCCTCGGGGCCGAAGCCCGGCACCACGTTGAACACGCCGGGCGGAATGCCCGCGGCCAGCGCCAGTTCGGCCAGGCGCAACGCGGTCAGCGGGCTCTTCTCGCTGGGCTTGAGCACCACCGAGTTGCCCGCGGCCAGTGCCGGCGCGATCTTCCAGGCCGCCATGATCATGGGGTAGTTCCAGGGCACGATCACGCCCACCACGCCCAGGGGCTCGCGCGTGATCAGGGCCAGGGCGGTGTCGGGCGTGGGCGCGATCTCGTCGTACACCTTGTCCACCGCCTCGCCGTACCAGCGGATGCAGTTGGCCGCGCTGTTCACGTCCACGGCGCGCGCGTAGCGCACGGGCTTGCCCATGTCGAGTGTTTCGGTGAGCGCGAGCTCGTCGGCGTGCTGCTGGATCTGGTGCGCGAAGGCCAGCATGATGCGCTTGCGCTTGGCCGGCGGCAGGCCGGCCCAGCGGCGGTCCTCGAAGGCGGCGCGCGCGGCGGCCACGGCGGCGTCGATGTCGGCGGCCTGGCCGCGCGCCACGGGCGCCAGCAGCCGCCCGTCCACGGGCGAGAAGCAGTCGAAGGTCTGGCCGTCGCGCGCGGCGACGCGCTCGCCGTTGATGAAGGCGCGGCCGTCTGGGGACAGGGAGGGGGCTTGGAGGGCGGTGGTGGTCATGGCAAGGGGGTCGCGGAGGCCGGAAGGATCGGCCCCATGCTACGCCCCTTGCCCACCCGCGTGGGCAGCCACTTTCGGCGGTGGCCGCCCGTCCACTGCGGGCCTCAGCCGCGCACCGCCGCCGCCATCTCCCGCTCGCGCCGGCGCGTGGCCCGCGCCACCCAGACCGCGTAGCTGACCACCACGGCGGTGACCGTGACGATGAGGATGGTGGCCGCCGCGTAGATCGTCGGGTTGATGCCCCGGCGCGCGTAGCCGAAGATCACCTGCGGCAGCGTGCTCACGCCCGGCCCGCTCAGGAATTCGGTGATCACCACGTCGTCGAAGGACAGCGTGAAGGCCAGCAGGAAGGCGGCCAGGATGGCCTGGAAGATGTTGGGCAGCGTGACCAGGAAGAACACCTGGTGCGGGCGCGCGCCCAGGTCCCTGGCGGCCTCCTCGATGGACCGGTCCATCTCCAGCAGCCGGCTCTGGATCACCACCATGCCGTAGGCCATGCCCAGCAGCGTGTGGCCCAGGATGATGGTGAGCATGCCGCGCTGCGGCCAGCCCAGCAGGTTCTGCGCGCCCACGAACAGCAGCAGCAGCGACAGGCCGATGATCACCTCGGGCATGACCAGCGGCGCGTTCACCATGCCGCTGAACACCGTGCGGCCCGCAAAGCGACGGTAGCGCACCAGCACGAAGGCCGCGAAGGTGGCCAGCACAGCCGACAGCACACCGGTGACGGCGGCGATCTGGAGCGAGAGGAAGAAGCCGTCGACGATCTTGCTGTCGTTGAGCAGGGCTTCGTACCAGCGCAGCGAGAAGCCGGTGAAGCGCGCGTCGGTGCGCGTGCTGTTGAACGAGAACAGCACCATGAAGCCCAGCGGCAGGTACAGGAAGCCGAAGACCACCAGCAGCCAGAGCTTGCCGAAGTGCTTTTCGAAGAAAACTTTCATGGAGGCCCCTTCACACAGCCGGAGGAAGTGTCTGGTCGAGAAACGCCATGGAACCGGCTTTGCCGGGCCATGGGCGTTGCCCCCTTGAGGGGGAGCCGCGAAGCGGCGCGGGGGTGATCACTTCTGGTCTCCGGCGTACTTGTAGTAGAAGGCCAGCGGGACCACGATGATCGCGATCATCACGACCGCGAGCGCGGTGGCCTTGGGCCAGTCGTTGGCGGTGAACATCTCGTCCCACACCACACGGCCGATCATGTAGTTCTCGGGGCCGCCCAGCAGCGAGGGAATCACGAACTCGCCCACGCAGGGAATGAACACCAGCATGAAGCCCGCGATGATGCCGGCCTTGGACAGCGGCACCGTGATCAGCCAGAAGGCCTTGAAGGGTGTGGTGCCCAGGTCGTACGCGGCCTCGAGCAAGCGAAAGTCCATCTTCACCAGGTTGGCGTACAGCGGCAGGACCATGAAAGGCAGGTAGACGTAGGTCATGCCCACCAGCATGGACACGTTGGTGTACAGCATGGGGATGGGCTCGCCGCTGATGCCGACGAACATCATGAAGCGGTTGATCACGCCCTGGTCGGCCAGCAGGCCCTTCCAGGCATAGACGCGCAGCAGGAAGGAGGTCCAGAACGGCAGCATCACCAGCAGCAGCAGCGCCGGGCGCACGCTGGCCGGCGAGCGCGCGATGAAGTACGCGAAGGGGTAGCCGATGGCCAGGCAGAACACCGCCGTGAGCAGCGCGTACCAGATCGAGCGCAGGTAGGCGTCGATGTAGAGCGTGCGAAACAGCGGCGCACCCTCTTCCGCCCGGAAGATGGCCAGGTAGTTCTCGTACTTCAGGCGCAGCACGCCGGTGTCGGGGTCCCACAGCGCCTTGAAGGGGCTGATGTCGCCGCCCATGTCCACGAAGCTGATGTACAGCAGGATCAGGAAGGGCAGGAAGAAGAACAGCAGCAGCCAGCCATAGGGCACGCCGATGACGAAGCGCTTGCCGGGCACGGGAAGGTTCATGGTCGCTCTCCCTCAGTCGCGCAGCACCACGCCGGCGGTGTCGCTCCACCAGAAATACACCTCGTCCTCCCAGGTGATGTCCGAGAGGTCGTGGCGCGAGGTGTTGGCCTCGGTGATCTTCACGCGCTGGCCGTTGCTGGCCACGACGATGAAGGTGTTGTGCGCGCCGAAGTAGGCGATCTCCTTGACCTTGCCCTTGAACACATTGGGGCCGGCATCGGCCGGCGGCGGCGCCTTGCTGATCTCGATCTTCTCGGGCCGCACGGCCAGCGCCACCGGCATGCCCAGCGTGCCCGGCATGCCGTGGCCCACATGGATCTCGCCAATGCCGCTGCTCACCGCGCAGCGGTCGGGTTCGTCGACACTGAGCTTGCCCTCGAAGAGGTTCACGTTGCCGATGAAGTCGGCCACGAAGCGGTTCACCGGGTGCTCGTAGATCTCGGACGGCGTGCCCACCTGCAGCACGCGGCCCTTGCTCATGATGGCGATGCGGCTGGCCATGGTCATGGCCTCTTCCTGGTCGTGCGTGACCATCACGCAAGTCACGCCCACCTTCTCGATGATGTTGACCAGCTCGAACTGGGTCTGCTCGCGCAGCTTCTTGTCCAGCGCACCCAGGGGCTCATCCAGCAACAACAGCTTGGGCCGCTTGGCCAGGCTGCGCGCCAGGGCCACGCGCTGCTGCTGGCCGCCCGAGAGCTGGTGCGGCTTGCGCTTGGCGTAGGGCGTGAGCTGCACCAGGGCCAGCATCTCGTCGGTGCGCTGCTGGATCTCGGCCTTGGGCAGGCCCTCGCGGCGCAGGCCGAAGGCCACGTTCTCCCACACCGACAGGTGCGGGAACAGCGCGTAGCTCTGGAACATCATGTTCACGGGCCGCTCGTAGGCCGGCACCGTGGCCAGGTCCTGGCCGCCGAGCAGGATGCGCCCGGCGGTGGGCGTCTCGAAGCCCGCGAGCATGCGCAGCAGCGTGGACTTGCCGCAGCCCGAGCTGCCCAGCAGGGCGAAGATCTCGCCCTTGCGGATGGACAGCGAAACTTCGTCGACGGCCAGCGCATCGTCGAAGCGCTTGACCACTTTTTCGGTCACCAGGAAGCCGGCGGGGTCTGTCATGAAAGTGCCTCCAGAAAGAAAAAGGGCTGTTCGTCCTGATGGATGAACAGCCCCGGTGCGTGCCGAGCGGCGCCGGCGGTTTACTTGCCGCGCTTGAACGCGTTGTAGGTGTCGTTGAGCACGCTAGAGATGTCGTTCGAGAAGCCGCCGGTGGGGATCAGGCGCGCGGTGTCCTCGGGACCCAGGAAGATGGTCTTGTTGCCCTTGACCTCATCCTTGATGTCGGCCAGCGCGGCCTTGTTGCCGGTCGGGTAGTTCATCTCGTTGGCCATGGCGGCGGCGTTGGCGGCGCGCAGGTAGAAGTCGATGAACACGTGGGCGTTGTTCACGTGCTTGGCGTCCTTGGGGATGGCCATGGTGTCGATGAACACCAGGCCGCCGCCGGTGGGCAGCAGGGGCACGATCTCGTCCTTGCCACCGGTTTCCTTCACGCGGCCGGCGGCGATGTTGATGTCGCCCGACCAGCCGATGAAGGCGCAGGCCTTGCCGCTGGCGATGTCGTCGATCATGGTGCTGGAGAACAGGCGCACGCTGCCGCGGACCTTCTTGAGCATGTCCAGCGCGACCTTGAAGTCCTCGGGGTTCTCGCTGTACGCGGGCTTGCCCACGTAGTGCAGGGCCACCGGCAGGATCTCGCTGGGCGAGTCCAGGTAGGCGATGCCGCAGGACTTCAACTTGTTGGCGTACTCGGGCTTGAAGACCAGGTCCCAGGCGTTCTCGGGCATGGCCATGCCGCCCAGGGCCTTCTCGACCTTCTGCTTGTTGATGCCCACGGTGGTGAAGCCCCAGGCCCAGGGCACCAGGTACTTATTGTCGGGGTCGACGCCGGCGATCTTCTTCATGAAGTCCGGGTCGAGGTTGCCGTAGTTCGTGAGCCGGCTCTTGTCGATGGGCTGGTACAGGCCGCCATCGATCTGCTTCTTGGCGAAGCCGGCGGTGGGGATGACGATGTCGTAGCCCGAGTTGCCCGCGACGAGCTTGGCGTGCAGGGCCTCGTTGTTCTCGAAGGTGTCGTAGTTGACCTTGACGCCGTACTCCTTCTCGAAGTCGGCGAGCATGCTCTCGGTGATGTAGTCGGGCCAGTTGTAGACGTTGAGAACCTTCTCGTCGTCGAGCACCGGGCCGGCGGGCGCGGGGGCCGGCGCCGGGGCGGTCGCCACGGGGGCCGGGGCGGGGGCAGGAGCGGGCTCCTCCTTCTTGCCGCAGGCGGCGACCATCACGGCCGCCATCGCGAGAACCAGAACGTGCTTCTTCATGGTGATGCTCACTCCAAGGGAGGTGGGTTGGGACCAAAACCGCCAACGCAGGGCGGCTGATGACCTGCTCGAGGCATGCAAGTTCCAGACCCGGGAAGCCCGTTCCGTGACCGCCATGCCCCAACAAAGGGACCGGCGGCCATTCTAGTCATGCATGCAACCCTTTTTGGCGCAGTTCCGTCAAGGTGTCGTCCAGGCAGCGCTGGATCAGGGCCACCATCTCGTCGATCTGCTCGCGCGTCATCACCAGCGGCGGCGCGATGATCATGCGGTCGCCCACCGCGCGCATGATCAGCCCATTTCTGAAGCAGTGGGCGCGGCACATCATGCCGACGGCCAGGTCCGGGTCGTACATCGCCCGGGAGGCCTTGTCCTTCACCAGCACCAGGCCGGCCACGAAGCCGCAGGTCTCGGCCAGGCCCACCAGCGGGTGCTCGGCGATCTCGGCGAAGCGCTTGGCCAGGTAGGGCGCCAGGTCCTCGCGCACCTTGCGCGGCAGGTCCTCGCGCTCCATCAGCTCCAGGTTGGCCAGGCCGACGGCACAGGCCACGGGGTGGCCGCTGTAGGTGTAGCCATGGTTGAACTCGCCGCCCTTGTCGATCAGCACCTGCGCCACGCGGTCGCCCACCATCACGCCGCCCAGGGGGATGTAGCCGCTGGTGACGCCCTTGGCGAAGGTCACCAGGTCGGGGCGGTAGCCGAACTTCTCGTAGGCGAACCAGTGGCCCAGGCGGCCGAAGGCGCAGATCACCTCGTCGCTGATGAGCAGGATGCCGTACTGGTCGACGATGCGCTGGATCTCGGGCCAGTAGGTCGAAGGCGGGATGATCACGCCGCCGGCGCCCTGCACCGGCTCGGCGATGAACGCGGCCACCTTGTCCGGGCCGACGGCCAGGATCTTTTCCTCCAGCCAGCGCGCCGCGCGCAGGCCGAACTCGGCCTCGCTCTCGCCGGGCCGGCCGTTCTCGAAGAAATAGGGCTGCTCGATGTGCACCACGCCGGGGATCGGCAGGTCGCCCTGCGCGTGCATGCCGCTCATGCCGCCGAGCGAGGCCCCGGCCATGGTGGAGCCGTGGTACGCGTTGTGGCGGCCGATGAGGGTCTTGCGCTGTGGCTGGCCCATCAGGTCCCAGTAGCGGCGCACCAGGCGCACGTTGGTGTCGTTGCTCTCGCTGCCGCTGGAGCTGAAGAAGACATGCTCGAAGCGGCGCCCCCGCACCTCGGGCGCCAGCGCGGCCAGCTTGGCCGCCAGCTGCACCGCCGGCACGTTGGTGGTCTGGAAGAAGCTGTTGTAGTACGGCAGCGTCATGAGCTGCTGGTAGGCCGCGTCGGCCAGTTCCTTGCGCCCGTAGCCCGCGTTCACGCACCACAGGCCACTCATGGCGTCCAGGATCTTCTGGCCCTCGGAGTCCCAGATGTAGATGCCCTGGGCCTGCGTGATCACGCGCGCGCCGCGCGTGGCCAAATCGCCGTGGTCGGTGAAGGGGTGGATGTAGTGCGCGCTGTCCAGCGCCTGGATGGCTTTCGTGTCGTGCCGCTCGGCGCGGCGCACCAGGGCGGGCGGGGCGATCAGGGGGTTCGGGTTCATCGCGGGAATTCCAGGTCAGACATGCAAAAGGAGGTGCTCGCGCTCCCAGGGCGAGATCACCTTCATGAACTCGTCGAACTCGAGTTCCTTGATCTCGGTGTAGATGGTCACGAACTCATGGCCCAGCACCTCGTGCAGATCGGGCTCGCGGCGCAGCCAGTCCAGCGCCTCGCCCAGGCTGCGCGGCAGCGCGTAGGGCGAGAGGTAGGCATCGCCCTTCATCTCGGGCTTGGGCTTGATCTTGTTCTTCATGCCCAGGTAGCCGCAGGCCAGGGTCATGGCCATGGCCACGTAGGGGTTGGCGTCAGCGCCGATCACGCGGTTTTCCACGCGGCGCGCCTCGGGTGAGGCGATCGGCGAGCGGATGCCCACGGTGCGGTTGTCGTGGCCCCATTCGATGTTGATCGGCGCGGCCGTGTGGCGCGACAGGCGCCGGTAGCTGTTCACGTAAGGCGCCACCAGCGCCATCGCGGCCGGGATGTAGCGCTGCAGGCCGCCGATGTAGTGGAAGAACTCATCGGACGCGGTGCCGTCGGCGTTGCTGAAGATGTTCCGGCCGTTGTCCTTGTTGAGCACGCTCTGGTGCATGTGCATCGCGCTGCCCGGCTCGCCCGCGATGGGCTTGGCCATGAAGGTGGCGTACATGTCGTGGCGCAGCGCGGCCTCGCGCACGGTGCGCTTGAAGAAGAACACCTCGTCGGCCAGGCCCAGCGGGTGGTCGTGGAAGAAGTTGATCTCCATCTGCCCGGCGCCGATTTCGTGGATCAGCGTGTCCACGTTCAGGCCCATGAGGTTGCAGTACTCGTAGATCTCCTCGAACAGCGGGTCGAACTCGTTCACCGCGTCGATCGAGTAGGCCTGGCGCGAGGTCTCGGCGCGCCCGCTGCGGCCAATGGGCGGGCGCAGCAGGGTGTTGGGGTCGGTGTTGCGCGCGGTCAGGTAGAACTCGAGCTCGGGCGCGATCACCGGGTCCCAGCCCTCGGCCTCGTACAGGCCGCAGATGCGGCGCAGCACGCTGCGCGGCGCGTAGGACACCAGCTTGCCCTTGTGGTCGAAGCAGTCGTGGATGACCTGCGCCGTGGGGTCGGTGGCCCAGGGCACGATGCGCACGGTGGTGGGATCGGGCCGCAGCTGCATGTCGCGGTCGGTGGGCTCCACCACGTCGTAGTAGGGGCCGCTGGCGGGCTGCTCGCCCGTCACGCTCATGGCCACGATGGCGTGCGGCAGGCGCATGCCGCGGTCCTCGGTGAATTTCTCGCGCGGCAGGATCTTGCCGCGCGCCACGCCGGTCAGGTCGGGCACCAGGCATTCGACTTCGGTGACGCGGTGTTCGTTGAGCCAGCTTTCCAGCTCGTTGAAGTTCTTGGGGGCGCTCATGGCCGGGCTCCTTGGCTTGGGTATTGGTTCGGGTTCGCGGAGGGCGGACAGCGAACCTAACCCGGCTGGCTGCGCGCCAGGTCGTTGGCCTGCAGGCGCAGGCTGCGGCGCTGGCGGCAGGCGCGGCCGAAGGCCTCGAAGATCGCGGCGTAGAACGGGGTGTCCCAGCAGCGCCACTCGGGGTGCCACTGCATGGCGTAGGCGAAGGTGCGCGCGCCCTTGACCCAGAAGGCCTCGACCAGGCCGTCCGGCGCCCAGGCCAGCGGCGTGAGCCCGTCGGCCAGGCGCGCGATGCCCTGCCCATGCAGGGAATTGACCTGCGCCTCGGTGCCACCCGCCCACTCGGCCATCACGCTGCCCTCGGCGATGCGGATGGGATGTCGGGGCGCGTACTGCTCGTCGGGCGGCGCGGTCTTGGGCTCGCGGTGGTCGTTCATGCCAGGCACCAGGTGCACGCGCTGGTGCAGCGCGCCGCCCAGGGCCACGTTGATTTCCTGGAAGCCGCGGCAGATGCCCATCAGCGGCACGCCCAGGTGCACGCAGGCCTTCACCAGCGCCAGGGTCAGCAGGTCGCGGTCGGCGTCCAGCGGCAGGCTGGGATCGGCCACCTCTTCCTGGAAATGCGAAGGGTGTACGTTGGAGGGCGAGCCGGTGAGCATCACCCCGTCGACCATGCCGAGCAGCTCGTCGATCTGCTCGACCTCGGCCAGGGGGAACATCACGGGCTGGGCCTGGGCGCCGACCTTCACGGCCCGCGCGTACTTGTCGCCCAGCAACAGAAAGGGCATCTGGTGCCCGTGGTCGCCCAGCAGTCGATGGTCGGCTGGCAGCCAGACCATGCATGGCGGCTTGTTCATGGGTTCTCCACGCAATCGGCGTCCATTGTGGGGGACAAATTGGATCACAATGAGAGCCAGTTGTGCCCATCCCGGGGTGCCACTTACCCTGCCCCGGCACCGCTCACCCGCCCATGCTGTCCGAATACCTGCTGGCCGAAATGAACCGCCTGGGCGCCCAAGACGCCCTGCCTCTGCACCGACAGCTCTACGAGGCGCTGCGCCGCGCCATGCTGGACGGCAAGCTCGGCGCCGGCGAGCGCCTGCCGTCCAGCCGCGACCTGGCGCAGGACCTGGGCCTGTCGCGCAACACCGTGGTGGCCGCCATCAACCAGCTCAGCGTGGAGGGCTACCTGGCCAGCCGCGTGGGCAGCGGCACCTACGTGAACGACCACGTGCCGCGCAGCGGCCTGGCGCGCGGCCCGCGCGCGCCAGGCCAGGCGCCACACCTGCAACCGGCGCGCCTGTCCACGCGCGGACAGTCACTGGCGCACGAGTTCAGCGCCGGCGCGCTGGAGGTGCAGCCCTTCACGCCCGGCATCGCCGACTTCTCGGCCTTTCCGCTCACGCTCTGGCAGCGGCTGCAGAACAAGCATTGGCGCATGACCTACCCGGACATGCTGGACTACAACACCTCGGGCGGCTACGCGCCGCTGCGCCGCGCCATCGCCGACTACCTGCGCGTGTTCCGCAGCGTGCAACTGGACGCCGACCAGGTCATCGTCACCAGCGGCACGCAGCAGTCGCTGGAGCTGTGCGCCCGCCTGCTGGCCGACCACGGCGACACCGTGTGGGTGGAGGACCCGGCCTACTGGGGCGCCATGAAGGCCTTCATCGCCACCGGCCTGTCCGTGCACCCGGTGGCCACCGACGAGCAGGGCCTCAACCCCGGCCCGGCCGACGATCCGAAGCCGCCGCGACTGATCTACGCCACGCCCTCGCACCAGTACCCCCTGGGCGCGGTCATGTCGCTGGCGCGGCGCCACCAGCTGCTGGCCACCGCGCGCGCGCACGGCGCCTGGGTCATCGAAGACGACTACGACAGCGAGTACCGCTTCAGCGGCCCGCCGCTGTCCAGCCTGGAAGGCCTGGACCCGGATGGGCGGGTGCTCTACATGGGCACCTTCTCCAAGGTGCTCTACCCGGGCCTGAAGCTGGGCTACCTGGTGGTGCCCAAGGGCCTGGTCGAGGCCTTCCGCCAGGCCCACTACGACCTCAACCGCCCCGGCCAGATGCCCACGCAGGCGGCGCTGGCCGAGTTCATCGAGATGGGCCATTTCGCCAGCTCGCTGCGCCGCGCGCGCCAGACCTACGCCGAGCGCCGGCAGTGCCTGCTGGAGGCGCTGAAGCCCGTGTTGGGCGAGGGCCCCGACGCCCCGCGCATCAGCGGCGCCGAGCAGGGCCTGCACCTGTGTCTGCGCCTGCCGCTCGCGGTGGACGACCAGGCCATCGCGCGCCGCCTCGCGCAACAGGGCCTGACGGTGCGCCCGCTGTCGGCCTACTGCCTGCGGCGGCAGGATCTGCGCGGGCTGGTCATCGGCTACGGCTACGCGCCGCTGGAAGCCATCCGGCGCTGCGGGCCGGTGGTGGCGGCGGCGGTGCGGCAGGCGGTGATGGGCTGAGCGACGCCACGCGCCTGACAGATCCGACATCGCATTCCCGATCGGCAGGAACGCCGCTCACACCGCGTCGCGCAGCCGGTGCCACCACATGCCCAGCGCCAGGCTGGGCGTGCGCAGCAGCGCGCCACCGGGGAAGCGGTGGTGCTTCAGGCGCGCGTAGAGGTCGAAGCGGCCGGCCTGGCCCAGCACGGCCTCGGCCACGAGCTGGCCCGCCAGGCCCGTGAGCGCCACGCCGTGGCCACTGAAGCCCTGCAGGTAATACAGGTTGTGGCCCAGGCGGCCGAAATCGGGCGCGCGGTTCATGCTGATGTCGACGAAGCCGCCCCACAGGTGCTCCACCGGCACCGCGCCCAGCTCGGGGAACACGGCCGCCATGCGCGCGCGCATGGTGGCCTGCAGGTGGCGCGGCGTCATGGTGGTGTAGCTGACGCGGCCGCCGAAG
This sequence comes from Hydrogenophaga sp. SNF1, assembly GCF_034421675.1. Lineage (NCBI taxonomy): Bacteria > Pseudomonadati > Pseudomonadota > Betaproteobacteria > Burkholderiales > Comamonadaceae > Hydrogenophaga > Hydrogenophaga sp. SNF1. The sequence continues at coordinate 112,961 of NZ_CP139793.1, read as the reverse complement.
AGCATGCGGCGGTCGGCGCTGAAGCGGAAGTAGTCCAGCACGAAGTTGTTGTCGCAGACCGCCGCGTCGCCGGGGATCAGGCGCTCGGCCAGTTCCGCGCCCACCGGCGCCGTGCCCAGGATGTAGGTGCCCACGGGCATGATGCGCGCCGCGATCTCGGGCGCCACCTCGGGCCCGTGCTCGGGCAGCATGCAGTTGCCCGCCAGCACGCCGAAGCGCGCCGAGACCTGGCCGCGCGCCGTGCGCGCCACCAGGGTGTCGCCGCGCTGCAGCGCGGTGACGGCCGAGCGTTCGAAGATCCGCACCCCCGCGGCCTCGGCGGCGCGCGCCAGGCCCAGGGCGTACTTCAGCGGGTGCAGGTGGCCGCTGCGCTGCTCACGCGCCGCCGCCGCGTAGTGGTCGGTGCCGATCAGGCGGCGCGCGTCGGCGCCCTCGGCCCAGTCCACCGCGATGCCACGCGCGGCCAGGCCATCCATCTCGGCGCGCAGCTCGCGCGCCTTGCGCGCGGTCTCGGCCACATAGACGTAGCCGAAGCGCCGGTCGCACTCGATGCCGTGCTCGGCGATGCGCTGGTCGATCAGGTCCACAGCCTCCACCGACATCGCCCAGGCGCGCTCGGCGTCCTCGCGACCCAGCTGCTGCTCGAACGGGCCCTGCCCGCTCGCGTAACCCACGATGGCCTGGCCACCATTGCGCCCGCTGGCGCCGCTGCCGATGCGATCGGCCTCCAGCACCACCACCGACAGGCCGCGCCGCGCCATCTCCAGCGCCGCCGACAGGCCCGAGAAGCCCGCGCCCACCACCACCGCGTCCACCTTCAGGTGTTCCTGCAGCGGCGCGCGCGCCGGCCCGCGCTGCACGCTGGCCTCGTAGTAGCTGCGCTGGTTGAGCTGGGTGTCCGAGCCGATGAGTGAAGCGCCCCACATATCAGCCGCCCCCGTGCCGCGCGGCAGGCCTTCCCCCCGCAGAGGGGACGGCGCCTGCGGCCTGGCAAAGCCCGCTTGGCGGCGCCCCACGATGAAGACAGGCCGCGCTCATCGCTGCTGTGCCACGCGGCCGGCCAGGTAGGTCCACACAAAGCAGGCGGCCGCGTTGCTGGTGAGTTCGGCGTGGTCGTAGGCGGGCGCCACCTCCACGCAGTCCATGCCGATCCAGCGCAGGTCGGCCAGTTCTTCCAGGAAGGTGAGCACCTGCGAACTCGTGAGCCCACCGGGTTCTGGCGTGCCGGTGCCGGGCGCGAAGGCCGGGTCCAGCACGTCGATGTCCAGCGTGAGGTAAGCCGGCCGCCCGGCCAGTCGCTCACGGATGGCGCCGATCACCGGCCCCAGGGCCGCGCCGTCCAGCCCGCGCAGCTCGCGCGCGGTAAAGATCTGTCCGCCCTGATCGGCCACGTAGTCGCGCGCGGCGCGCTCGCCGCTGGAGCGGATGCCGATCTGCACCGTGTGCGCGGCGCTCACCAGGCCTTCCTGGATGGCCTCGTAGGTCCAGGTGCCGTGGCCCGAGGGCTCGCCGAAGTGGTCGCTCCAGGTATCGCAGTGGGCGTCGAAATGCACCAGGGCCAGTGGCTCGCCGCCGTGGCGCGCCTTGGCCGCGCGCAGCAGCGAGAGCGTGACCGAGTGGTCGCCGCCCAGGAAGACGCAGTGGTGTTTGTCCATCAGTGCCGTGGCCTGGCGCTCGATGTGCGCGCGCACCTCGGGCAGCGGCGAGGCGTTGGGCAGGCGCATGTCCAGCGCGTCGCCCAGGTGCTCCAGCGGCGAGACGTCGAACACCGGGTGGATGCCGTCGCACAGCATGAGGCTGGCGGCGCGGATGGCCTGCGGCCCGAAGCGCGCGCCGGGGCGGTTGGTCACCACGCCGTCGAAGGGAATGCCACAGACCGCGTACGGCTGGTCGGCCAGCGGCGCGCAGGCCAGGAAACGATTGCTGTTGTTGGCGTAGGCGAACTGACCAAGGGCCATGGCGGGAAGCGGTGTCGGTGAAGGGAGCGCAAGGCGGTGGGCGACGATAGCGCCGCGCCCCGGCGCCACAGGGGACCACTTGGACCGCGAACCCGGTGTCCACCCGCGGCGTTCCCGTCAGGCGAAATCCGGCCCTGGCGGCGGTCACGTCGGCGGCGTCCGCGCGGCAGGCCCAGCGCTTCGTGAACGCACCCGACGGGCCGCTGGGCGCGAAGGTCGCCTGTTGCGGGCCCGATACCGCCTGAGCCCCGGGTTCAGCGCCCCTTCTCGCGGCCGCCGAACAAGCCCTTGAGCCCTTCGCCCAGCCGATCGCCGATGTTGGCGCCCGCCCCGGTGCCCACGCCCGGCATCACCGCCGTGCCGATGGCCGCGCCCAGCAGCGCCGCGCGCGTGAGCGTCACCTGAGGGTCGTCCAGCGTGCCTCCCACCGCCAGCGGCACGCCCACCACGCCGGCCGTGGCCCCGCGGGTCACGTCCACGCGCACGCGGCCCGACAGCGCCCGGCCCGGCGAGATCGCCACCTCGCCCGTGGCCGCGAGCAGGCCCGAGTTCGCCACCAGGTTCGACAGCTGAATGGCCTTGCCGCGCGTGTTCACCTGGCCGGCCAAGGTGTCGAGTTCGGTCAGCCCGCCGCTGGACAGGCCCACGGTGCTCGCCGCCTTCAACAGGTCCAGCCCATGCAGCGTGGCACCGCTGACGGTGAAGCGCGTGTCGCTGTGCAAAGCGTTCACCAGCGCCTCGGCGCTCACGCGCTCGGGAAAGCGCGCATCCAGCGTGGTGTCGGCCTGCAAGCGGCCCGTGAGCGTCTTGCGCGGCGCGGTCAGCGCCGACACCTCCACGCCCTCGGTGCGCAGCCGGCCATCCAGCACCACGCGCCGATCCTTCGCGCCGGCGCCGGGCAAGGTCACCGCGACGGGACCCCGCACGCGGCCCCCGCCCACCCGCGCATCCAGCGCCCAGGTCGTAGCCTCGCCCTCGCGGCGCAGCGTGGCCGTGGTGCCGCGCAGCGCGCCGCCCACGATGGCCAGCTCGGCCTTGGCGGGCCAGCCGTCGTCGGCGAAGCGCAGTTCGGCGTTCACCGTGGTGCGCGCGCCGTCGGCCGCGAGCCAGCTCACCTCATCGAGCACCAGCTCGCGTGGCAACAGCGAAAAGTCGATGGCCTCGCCATCGGCCGGCGCGGGCGCCGGCGCGGCCCGCGCCCGCGCACCCAGCAGCGCGACCGTGGCCTCGGGCAGCACCGCCTGCCGCACCACCAGCGTCTGCACGCGCAACCGACCGCCCAGCAAGTCCCACCAGCGGGGCCGCAGCTCCACGCGCTGCAGCGACAAAGGCGTGCGCGCCTGGATGCTCAGCCCATCCACCGCCACGCCGGGCACCGGCCACAGCGCCAGACCGATGGCCTGCGCGCGCACCGGCGCGCCCAACACATCGCTCGCCTCGGCCGCCAGCCGCTCGCGAAAGGCCTCGCCCGCCACCCAGCGCTGCAGGGCCAGCAGCAGGGCCGCGAGCAGCAGCAGGGGCAGAAGGCACCAGAGGGCGATTCGAAGGGGTCGGCGCATGCCGAAATTGTGCCCAGCCTGTGGCGCTTACCCGGCGCGCGAGCCGCCGCTCACGCCACCGCCCCGCCCTCACAGCGGCCGCTGCCGCCAGGCGAACGCGGCCCCCAAGGCCAGCGCCGCGGACGAGAACACCAGGCCACGCGCCAGTCCGCCGGGGCCGTCGCTGATGAAACCCGTGAGCACCGGACCGACGATGTGCCCCACCGCGAAGCAGATGGTGAAGCCGCTGATGCCGCGCGCCCACTGGGTCGCTGGCAGGTTGTGGCGCACGAAAGCCGTGGTCGAGGCCACGACCGAGAGGAAACTCAGACCGAACAGCAGCCCCGAGGCCACGGCCACCATCCAGCCGCTGGCCAGCGCCGGCAGCAGCGCCGCCACCGCCAGCAGCGCGCTCAGGCGCGCAAAAGCCCCGCCACCGCGCTCGCGGTCGAACAGGCCGGCCCACACGCGCGGCGCCACGAACACCGCCACGCCCAGCAAGGTGAAGTAGCTGGTGATGCCCGCTGCCGACAGGCCCTGCTCGCGCAGCAGCGCGACGGAGAAGGTCATGTAGCCGATGTAGCCGGCGCCGAACAGGCCGTAGCCGAGCAGCAGCCAACCCATGTCGCGCAGGCGCGCGGGCGGCCGGCCCGGCGCCGCCGGGGCCGCGGCGTTCGACGGCCCGGACCGCTCGTCCAGCACCCGCGCGGGCCAGGCCATGAAGACCGAGGCCAGCGCGCACAGCAGCGCCAGTCCCCACCACGCCCAGGCCCAGGCATGCGCCTGCGCGGCGGCCGCGTGCAGCAGCGGTGGCACGGCCAGCGCCGAGGCCACGATGCCCAGTCCCGCGCCGCCGTAGTACAGGCCCAGCAGCAGGCTGCCGCGTTCGGCGTCGCGCGCGGCCAGGCGGGCCGCGAGCAGGCCACCCGAGATGAACTGGAAGGCGCTCAGCACGCCCGCCGTCAGTCGCTGCGCCAGCAGCGGCCCCGGCTCCACCAGGAAACCCGCCAGCGCCATCAACAGCGTGGCCAGCCAGCTCCCCCACAGGAACAGCCGCGACGGCCCCAGGCGGCGCATCAGCACCGGCGTCAGCAGCGCGCCCAACAGGTAGCCCACCGCGTTGACCGTGTTCATGGTGCCCGCCAGCGTGTAGCTCCAGCCCAGGTTGTCGCGCATGGGTGGCAGCAGCAGGCCGTAGGCGAAACGCGTCACCCCCAGCGACACCGCGGCGCCCAGCGACAGGACCAGGGCCAGGCGCATCAAGGGCAGCGGGTTTGGCGAAGGCATGGCGGGCATTGTGGGCGCAAGCCTTGGCGGGCCCTGTCGCGCCGGTCCTCCAGGCCCGCCGGTCACTGGACCTGTGCGGGCCGCGCCCCGCGCCGTAGAGTGACCCCATGAACGCCTTCGCCATTCCTTCCGAGCGCCTCGCGGCGCTCCACCGGTCCGAATCCGAGCGCTTCATCGCCACCCACCCGCGCTCCATGGCCCAGGCCGAAGCGGCACGCGCCCACTACCTCTTCGGCGTGCCCCTGCACTGGATGCGCGACTGGCCCGGCCCCGCCACGCTGGCCGTCGAGCGAGCGCAAGGCGCCGCGCTGTTCTGTGCCGACGGCCTGCGCTACAGCGACTTCTGCCTCGGCGACAGCGGGGCCCTCTTCGGCCACAGCCCCGAACCGCTGGCGCAGGCCATCGCGCAGCAGGCCGAGCGCGGCCTCACCTGCATGCTGCCGTCCACGCACGCGCTCGCCGTGGGCGAGGCCTTGCAGCGCGTGTTCGGCCTGCCGGTGTGGCAGCTGGCGCTGTCGGCCAGCGACGCCAATCGCTTTCTGCTGCGCTGGGCGCGCGCCGCCACCGGCCGGCCCCAGGTGCTGGTGTTCGACGGCTGCTACCACGGCGCGGTGGACGACACCCTGGTCGACCTCGACCCAGCCTCGGGCACCACCGTGCGCCGCCCTTCGGTGCTGGGCCAGGTGCACAACCACCACGCCTTCACCCGCGTGGTGCCCTTCAACGACCTGGCCGCGCTGGAGGCGGCGCTGTCGCGCGGCGACGTGGCCTGCCTGCTGGCCGAACCGGCGCTCACCAACTTCGGCCTGGTGCCACCCAACCGGGGTTTCTGGCCCGTCGCGCGCGAGCTCTGCCGCCGCCGCGGCACGCTGTTCGTGGTGGACGAGACGCACACGCTTTCCACCGCGCTCGGCGGCTACGCGCGCGCCCACGAACTGAACCCCGACGCTCTGGTGGTGGGCAAGGCCGTGGCCGGCGGCCTGCCCTGCGCGGTCTATGGCGTGACGGCCGAGCTCGCGCAGCGCATGGCGCGCGCCAAGGACAGCGCGCCCGAGGGCCACAGCGGCATCGGCACCACGCTGTCGGGCAATCCACTGACCCTGGCCGCGCTGGAGGCGGCGCTCACCCACCTGCACACCGAGGCCAACTACGCCCACATGCTGGCCATCGCCGCGCTGTTGCAGGATGGCCTGCTCAAGCGAGTGCACGCCGCCCACCGGCCCTGGACCGTGACGCGCCTCGGCGCCCGTCTCGAGCTGCAGTTCATGCCACGCACCCCGCGCCAGGCCCAGGACGTGCGCGAACACGCCCAGGGCGCGCTCGAATCCTTCACCCACCTGTTCATGCTCAACCGCGGCGTGCTGCTCACGCCCTTCCACTGCATGATGCTCGCCAGCCCGGCCACCACGCCCGCCGACGTGGAACGCCTGCTGTCGGTGTTCGACGAGCTGCTCGCGGCGCTCGCCGCCTGACCTCAGCCCACGCCCACCGGCGAGGGCGCGAGCCGCACGATCCGCGTGAACAGGCGATCAAAGGTGGGGTCTCGCTGGCCCTCGGGGCTCAGCGGGTCCACATGGCTGGAGAAGGCGGCATCCAGCGCGCGGCGGTCGGCTTCGTCCAGCAGTTGCTCCGCCGCCGGCAGCACCACCTGCTCCTCCAGCTTCATGTGGGCCAGGTAGAAGCGCACGTAGGCCTGGGCCTCGTCCACGAAAGCCTGGCGCCGGGGCTCGCCCAGGTACTCCCAGGCCATCAGCAGGTGCACCAGCTCGCGCACGCGGTCCTCGCCGCCCATGTGTTCCTTCTCCAGGCGCTGGATGGTCTCCAGCGTGTGCGGCGCGGCGCGCGCCACGCGTGGGAACAGCAGGTCCGACTCCTTCGGGTGGTGCAGCTTCTCGGGAAACTCGCCGATGTAGAACAGCATGGCCCGCAGCACATCGAAAAAGCGCTCGGGGCCATCGGTCTCGGGACCCCGATCGATCATCACCAGCATCGAGCGCAGCATCGCCGACAGGCTGGCGTGTTCGTCCCGGACGGTGCGCAGGGCGTCGGATTTCATGGCGGATCTCCTCGAGGGTGGAACCCCCGCAGCTTCCCACGCGGCGCCCGAACGCGCCTTGATGCAGGTCAAGGCCGCTCCGCGCCCCCAAACCCGTGCGCTTGACCTTGACACCGTGTCAAGCTTGAGAATGCCTCTACCCCAACACAGGAGCCTCTCCATGAACCAGACCTTCACCGTGCAAGGCATGACCTGCGGCCACTGCGAACGCAGCGTCACCAACGCCATCAAGCAGATCGACCCCGAAGCCGAGGTGCGCATCGACCGGCCGCAGAACCGCGTCGAGGTGCACAGCAGCCAGTCGCGCGAGAAGATCGCCGCGGCCATCCGCGAAGAAGGCTACGCGGTGGCGGGCTGATGGACACCCACACCACCGCCTGGCCGGTCAACATCGGCCAGGCCGCGCAGCTCAGCGGCATCTCGCCCAAGATGCTGCGCCACTACGAAGGCCTGGGCCTGCTCGGCGAGGTGCGGCGCACCGACAGCAACTACCGCCAGTACGCCGAATCCGACGTGCACACGCTGCGCTTCATCCGCCGCGCGCGCGACATGGGCTTCACGCTCGACGAGATCCGCGACCTGGTGAACCTCTGGCACAACCGGCGGCGCAGCAGCGACACCGTCAAGCGCATCGCGCAAAAGCACATCGGCGACCTGGCCGAGCGCATCGCCGCCCTGGAGGCGATGCGCCGCACCTTGGAAGACCTGGTGGTCCGCTGCCCCGGCAACGACCGGCCCGACTGCCCCATCCTGGACGACCTGGGCGGCGGCGCCGACAAGGATCTTTACAAGAACCACACAGAGCCTGCCACTTTGCTGCACAGATCCCGCCCACAGTGAGACCCACGCCACCAGCCGGTGGTCCCACCGTACCAAGGAGTGCCCCATGAAACCCTCGTTCAGCCGCCGCGCCTTTGCCGTGACCGCCGCTGCCACCGCCATCACGGCCCTGTCCTTCACCGCCGTCGCCCAAGGCGTTGGCGCACCGGCCCAGCCGGCCGCCGCCGCCAGCGCCGCCCAAACCCAGGCCCAAGCCCCCCGCCACGACCCGCAGCGCCACGCCCAGCGCATGGAACGCCTGCAGCAGCGGATGGCCGAGCACCAATCCCGCTTGAAGGACAGCCTGCAGCTGCGCCCCGAACAGGAAGCGGCCTGGAACGATTTCGTAGCGAAGATGAAACCCGCCCCCCAGCCCGCGGGTGAACGCCCCAACCGGGAGGACTGGGCCAAGCTCAGCACCCCCCAACGCCTGGACCGCCTGGACGCCATGAAGGCCGAGCGCGACCGCCAGGTGGCGCAACGCCACGACGCGATCCGCCGCTTCTACGCCCAGCTCACGCCCCCGCAGCAAAAGGCCTTCGACGCGCAGCGTGGCATGGGCCTGGGCGGCATGCGCCACGTGGGCCATCGCGGCCCCATGGAGCGTTTCGACCGAATGGGACACGGCGGCCAGGGCTTCAAAGGCCATGGCGAACCGCGCCAACCCCGCCTCTGACTTCTTCCTACTGAATCAATTTCTTAAATTAGTAGTAGTAGATAAGGGGCGCTGTCTTCTGTGGACAAGCGCCCCTTGTCCTTTGGCGACAAGGATTTTTCGATCCTGACAAGTCTGTGTGAAGCACCCGGCTGAACGCGGGTCGTGAATGGGGACAAACCGCGGTCACCCGCTCCTTCTGTGGACAAGTCATGGCTTGTTCCAGAATTACCCACAGCTTTGTTCCAAAGTCTGGTGACAGTTGCTCACGAAAGGCCTTGGCACCCGCTGCTACACTGCGCGGCTTTCGCCCGCCCGCCTTTCGTAATGCCCGTGTCCCTCGGCGGCCAAGCGCCCGCCAGCTTCGATCTCAAGAGCGTTCACCTGCCGCTGCTGGCGCTGCTGCTCAAGTCGGGCGACATGGAGTTGCTGCGCCGCGAGTTCGGCCAGCGCTACGGCGATCAGCCCGAGTTTTTCGACCACGACCCGCTGCTCATCGACCTGCAAGGCCTGAGTGGCGAGCAGGCCCTGCCCGATCTGATGCAGGTGAGCGAGTTGCTGCGCGCGCACCGCCTGCGCCCGGTGGCCGTGAACGCGGCCAGCGAGGCCCAGCGCGCCGCCGCCCAGGCCGCCGGCCTGCCGTTGGCCGACGCACCGCTGCTCACCCGCCAGGGCCACGCACCGGCGCCGTCCGCCAATGCGGCCCCGGTGGCCGCGCCACCGCCACCGCCGGTGCCTGCGCCGGGCGCCCTGGTCATCGACAAGCCCCTGCGCTCTGGCCAGCAGGTCTACGCGCGCGGCGGCGACCTGGTGGTCATGGCCATGGTGAACCCCGGCGCGGAGGTCATCGCCGATGGCCACATCCACGTCTACGCCCCGCTGCGTGGCAAGGCCATGGCCGGCGCACGCGGCCATGCGCAGGCGCGCATCTTTTCCCTGGCCATGGCGCCCGAGCTGATTTCCATCGCGGGCGTGTACCGCACCAGCGAGGTGCCGTTGCCCGAGGCCCTGCTGGGCCGGCCCGCCCAGGTGCGCCTGCACAGCACCGCCGACGGTGACCGCCTCGTCATCGACGCCCTGTCCACCTGAAACCGAACCACCGAATCTACGGAGCCATTCCATGACCCGAATCGTCGTCGTCACGTCCGGCAAGGGCGGGGTGGGCAAGACCACCACCAGCGCGAGTTTTGCCACCGGCCTGGCCCTGCGCGGCCACAAGACCGCGGTCATCGACTTCGACGTCGGCCTGCGCAATCTCGACCTCATCATGGGTTGCGAGCGCCGGGTGGTCTACGACCTGATCAATGTCATCCAGGGCGAGGCCAACCTCAACCAGGCGCTCATCAAGGACAAGCAGGTCGACAACCTGTACATCCTGGCCGCCAGCCAGACGCGCGACAAGGACGCCCTCAGCCAGGACGGCGTCAAGCGCGTGCTCGACGAGCTCTCAGGCATGGGCTTCGACTACATCGTCTGCGACTCGCCGGCCGGCATCGAATCCGGCGCGCTCATGGCCATGCACTACGCCGACGAGGCCCTGGTGGTGACCAACCCCGAGGTGTCCAGCGTGCGCGACTCCGACCGCATCCTGGGCATGCTGTCCAGCAAGACGCGCCGCGCCATCGAGGGCAAAGAAGCCATCAAGGAGCACCTGCTCATTACGCGCTACAACCCCAGCCGCGTGGCCGACGGCCAGATGCTCTCGCTGCAGGACATCCAGGACATCCTGCGCATCCCGCTGATCGGCGTGATTCCCGAGAGCGAATCGGTGCTGACCGCGTCCAACCAGGGCACGCCGGCCATCCACCTCAAGGGCAGCGACGTGGCCGAGGCCTATGGCGATGTGATCGACCGCTTCCTGGGCAAGGACAAGCCGCTGCGCTTCATCGAAGCCGAAAAGTCCGGCTTCTTCAAGCGCCTGTTCGGAGGGAAATAAGGCATGTCCCTGCTGTCTTTCCTGCTGGGTGAGAAGAAAAAGACCGCCTCGGTCGCCAAGGAGCGCCTGCAGATCATCCTGGCGCACGAGCGTTCCGGTCGCAGCGCCGCCGAGCCCGACTACCTGCCCGCGCTGCAGCGCGAACTGGTGGCGGTGATCGGCAAATACATCCGCATCAATCCCGACGACATCAAGGTCCAGCTCGAGCGCCAGGACAACCTCGACGTGCTCGAGGTCAAGATCGAGCTGCCCGAGCACCGTTGAGCCCAGGCCGGTAGAATCCTCAGGTTTCGCGCGCTCCGCAGCGCGCCCCGCCCGGACTCCCGCCCCGGGCCTGCCGCTGGCCATCGCCCTGATGGCCTTTTTCACGCACCCCTGCCCCGTGGCCGCCCGGCGGTCGCGCGATGGTTTGTTGGCGCGTGGCCGTCTCTGGAAAGGAACCGCATGGCCAAGGAAGAACTGATCGACATGATGGGTATCGTCAACGAGGTGCTGCCCGACACGCGTTTTCGCGTCACCCTGGACAACGGGCACCAGCTCATTGCCTATTCCGCCGGCAAGATGAAGAAGAACCACATCCGCATCCTCGCGGGTGACCGCGTGTCGCTGGAGCTGTCGCCCTACGACCTGACCAAGGGCCGCATCAACTTCCGCCACCTGGAAGGACGCGGCCCGGCGACGCCGCGCCGCCGCTGAAACCAAGAAAGTCATCAGCATGTCACGGTCGGGCCGTACAGCGCCCGATCGGCGGCATTCAGCGCACCGCTTGATTGGCCGAGAACATGGCCAGGGCTCCGCCGGAGCCGCCGTGTTCGAGGTCAGCCATGTGGGTGCGTTTCTCCCGTTTTTCTGGTCGGTGCCCAGCCCGTTCGGTGCTGCTGCTGGCCCTGGGCCTGCCGCTGCTGGCCTCTGCCGCCCCGGATGAGGCAGCGCCCCCGGCACCGGCCACGCCGGCGGCCCAGATCTGGATCAACGTGGGTGGCTTTTCGCGCCACTTCGACCGCAGCAAGCACCACAACGAGCGCAACTTCGGCTTCGGCATCGAGTGGCGCACCTCGCCCGAGCTGTCGTACATGGCCGGCGTCTACGACAACAGCGTGGGCAAGCATTCCCAGTACCTGGCGGCCAACTGGCAGCCCTGGAGCCTGGGCCCGGTCAAGCTGGGCGCGGCGGTCGGCCTCATGAACGGCTACCCGGCGATGAAGCGCGGCGGCACCTTTTTCGCCGCCCTGCCCATGGCCTCCCTGGAAGGCCGGCGCTTCGGCATCAACCTGGGCCTCATTCCCTCGATGAAGGACGTGGACGGCGCGGTGGTGCTGCAGTTCAAGCTGCGCCTGCACTGAATCGGGCCCCGGGCGGCGACCCGCGGCGGCGTGGGGCCGCCCGCCTGGCGCTAGCATTGCCGGCTTCGCCTTTCCCACCGAGCACCCACCATGGAATTCGCCACCTGGCTCGCCTTCTTCGCCGCCTCCTGGGCCATCAGCATCTCGCCGGGCGCGGGTGCCGTGGCCGCCATGAGCGCCGGCCTCTCGCACGGTTTCCGCCGCGGCTACCTCACCACCCTGGGCCTGGTGCTGGGCATCTGGACGCAGATGCTGGTGGTCTCGGTGGGTCTGGGCGCGCTGGTCACGGCGTCCGGCACGGCCTTCCTGGTCGTCAAATGGGCCGGCGTGGCCTACCTGGTGTGGCTGGGCATCCAGCAATGGCGCGCGCCCGCGCGGCCCCTGGCCAGCGGCGATGAGGCGGCCACCAGCCGGCGCGCGCGCGACCTCATCGCGCGCGGCTGGATCATCAACGCGCTCAACCCCAAGGGCACCGTCTTCCTGCTGGCCGTGGTGCCGCAGTTTCTCGACCTGGCGCAGCCGCTGGCGCCGCAGTACCTGGTGATTGGTCTGACCCTGGGCTTCACCGACCTGGTGGTGATGGCCGGCTACACGGCGCTGGCCGCGCGCCTGCTGCGCACGCTCAAGTCGACCGCGCACATCCGCGCGCTCAACCGCGTGTTCGGCACGCTGTTCGTGGTCGCGGGCGGCCTGCTGGCGATGTTCAAGCGCAGCGCCTGAGCGCCGCCCCACCGCTCAGTGCAGCTTCACCAGCGGTGTCGCCCGCTTCACCAGGAAGCGCGCCACCGCCAGCGTGGCCGTGCGCGCCGTGCCCAGCACCGCCTGGTGGTGCATCAGGTGCAGGCTGGTGTACATCACCCGCGCCAGCAGGCCCTGCACGAACCAGCTCGGGCCGAACAGCTTGCCCATGAGGCTGCCCACCGAACTCTGGGTGCCCAGCGACACCAGCGAACCGTGGTCGTGGTAGCGGTACGGCGTCGGGCTGGGTGGACGGCCTTCGGCCAGCTGGCGCAGGCGCTTGGCCAGGTAGCTGGCCTGCTGGTGCGCCGCCTGCGCGCGCGGCGGCACCAGGCCGCCGCCCGGCAGGGCGCAGGCCGCGCAATCGCCCAGGGCATGGATGGCCTCCTGGCCCTTCACGCGCAGGTCAGGTTCCACCTCCACCTGGCCTGATCGAGTGACCGGCAGGCCCTGCTCGCCCAGCAGCGCCGGCGCCTTGATGCCCGCGGCCCAGACCACCAGGTCGGCGGGAAAGCTCCGGCCCTCGGTGTCGGTCACGGCGTCGGGCGTCACGCCGGCCACGCGGCAGGACGTGACCACGTTCACCGCGCGTTCGCGCAACAGGGCCGTGGCCGAGGCCGACACGCGCTCCGGCAGCGGCGCCAGGATGCGGTCCGCGCCCTCGATCAGGGTGAGTTGCACGTCGCGCAGGCCGTCGAGGCGGCGAAAGCCGTAGCGCGTGTGCACCTGGCTGGCCTCGCGCAGCTCGGCCGCCAGCTCCACGCCGGTGGCGCCGCCGCCGATGATGACCACGCGCACCGCCGCCTCCACGCCCGCGCTCTTGCGCAACTCGGCCGCCGTCAGCAGCTTGAGCATGCGCTGGCGGAAACGCTCGGCGTCGGCCGGCTGGTTGAGTGACATGGTGTGCTCGGCCGCGCCGGGCACGTTGAAATGGTTGGCGGTGCTGCCCAGCGCCAGCACCAGCTGGCCATAGACCAGCGTGCGCTCGGGGATGAGCAGCTCGCCGTGCTCGTCGCGCACCGCGTCCACGGTGATCAGCCGCTGCCCGGCGTTCAGGCCCTTGAACGCGCCCAGGCAGAAGGTGAAGCGGTTGTCGTGCGCCAGCATCTCGTACGACAGACCCTCCTGGTGGATGTCCAGCGTGCCGGCGGCCACCTCGTGCAGCGAGGGCTTCCAGATGTGGAAGAGCTGGCGGTCGACCAGGGTCACGCGCTCGGGGCCAAGCTGGCGGCCCAGCTTGCAGGCGAGTTCCAGGCCGCCGGCGCCGCCGCCGACGATCACGATGGGGTGGTTCATGCCAAGGTCCTTCGCGGCAAAGGGCGCCGCACTGGGCCCATCATGCCAAAGGCCCGCCGCCGCCCATTGGCGCAGCAGCAGGGTTTTCATCGGGACCGGGTGCGAAGGGCCGGTCCCGATTGGACCAGAGCGCCCGCGGGGCCTTGAAATGCCCCGATCCACCCTGAAGTGGCTACAGTGTCGGCCACCGCCCGCCACACTGCCTCCAGGAGCCCGGCCATGCAGATCAAGGACCTCTCCCGCGCCACCGGCGTCGACATCGAAACCATCCGCTACTACGAGAAGCAGGGCCTGCTGCCCGAGCCCGCGCGGCGCGACAACGGCTACCGCGACTACGCCACCGAGCACCTGGAGCGTTTGGCCTTCATCCGCCACTGCCGCGCGCTGGACATGCCCCTGGCCGACGTGCAGCGCCTGCTGGGTTTCCTGGACGACCCCGATTCGCACTGCCGCCACGTGGATGGCCTGGTGGACGAGCAACTGGCGCGCGTGCGCGCCCGGCTCAAGAGCCTGCGCGCGCTCGAAAAGCAGCTGCTGCGCCTGCGCGAGCGCTGCCAGGACGGCGAGGGCGGCTCGAGTTGCGGCATCCTGGACGAGCTGGTGTCGGCCGCGCACGGCGAGGCCTGCGCCTGCCACGCCCAGGCGGCGGGGGCCTGAGATGGCGGCCCCCACCCTGCGCCGGCTCGGACCGGAGGACCACGCCCTGCTGTTGCGCCTGAACGCGATGTTCGCCGTGGCCTTTGGCGACGACGAGACCTACACGGGCGCCCCGCCCGACGAAGCCTGGGCGCGCGAGGCCCTGGGCCGCCCTGGCCTGATCGCACTGGTGGCGCTCGATGGCGAAACGGTGGTGGGTGGCCTGGTGGCCTACGAGCTCGACAAGCTGGAACGCCGCCGCCGCGAGGTCTACCTGTACGACCTGGCCGTGGCCGAGGCCCAGCGCCGCCGGGGCATCGCCACGCAACTCATCGACCATTTGCGCGCCATCGCGCGCGAGCGCGGGGCCTGGGTGGTGTACGTGCAGGCCGACCACGGCGACGAGCCCGCGATCGCGCTGTACACCAAGCTCGGTGTGCGCGAGGACGTCATGCACTTCGATCTGCCGCTGGACTGAGCGCGCGGCCCGGGGGGCTCAGACCCGCGAGCCGGTCGCCTGCTCGATCGCGTGCATCGCGGCCTTGAAGATGCGCTGGCGGTCGGCCAGCTTCACCTTGTGTTGCTCGTGCAGGTCGTTGAGGGCGATCGTCAGGTCCAGCATCAGGTTCTTCAGGGCCTTGCGGTCCAGCTCGTGGCCGATGCGGCCGTTGGGCAGGCGCACGCCCGGCCCCAGCGGCAGCAGGCACAGCAGCAGCACCGTCCACAGCTCGGGCACCGGCGCCAGGAAGTGCAGCCAGTACGGCCAGCGCTCGTGCAGGGCGCGCAGCATGTCGCGGCACTCGGGGATGGTGTGCACCTGGCGCGGGTCGCGGTCCAGTCCGCTGAAGGCGAAGTACACGCCCGCGGTGAGCTGCTCCACGCGGATGGTGTTGTCCGACAGGTGCAGCAGGTCTTCCACGCAGCGGCCCAGGCCCTCGCCGCTGCCGTCGGCCAGGTTGAGCGTGAGCACCAGGCGGTGCAGCTCGGTGGGCAGGGCGTCCAGCCCCGAGCCCAGCGCCAGGCGCTGGGGGGTGCCGTCGGGATCGTCGAGTGCCATGGGTCGCGATTCTGCGCTGAAGCCGGGCGCGCCCGGTCAGCGCCGTCCCGCCAATGGGGGAGGCAGCGGGTCGCCGGCCTGGCGGCGGCGAAACAGCGCCGCGCGCGCCAGCACGATGGTGGTGACCGGCGCGGTGATGGACAGCACGATGATGATCAGCCACACGTGCAGGGCCAGGCCCTCGGCGTGCGCGGTGAAGTGCACGATGGACGCCAGCGTGACGATCCAGGCCCCCAGCGTGGAGGCCAGCGCCGGCGCGTGCATGCGCAGGAAGAAGTCGGGCAGGCGCCACAGGCCCAGCGCCGCCACCAGCACCACCACGCCGCTGGCCAGCAGCAGCGCGGCGACCAGGATCTCGGTCCAGGGGGGGATGTCGGCGGCGCTCATTCGATGACCTCCCCGCGCAGCAGGAACTTGGCCAGCGCCACCGAGCCGACGAAGCCGAACAGCACCATCAGCAGCGCGCCCTCGAAGTACATGTCGCTGTCGTAGCGGATGGCCAGCACCAGCATCACCAGCATGCCCACCACGTAGAGAAAGTCGACCGCCAGCACGCGGTCCTGCGCGCTGGGGCCGCGCAGCAGCCGCGCCAGGCCCAGGCCCATGGCCAGCAGGTACATCACCACCGTGGCGGTGATCGCCATCGTCAGCAGGGAACTCATGGGGACACCTCCGCGCAGCGCGCCGCGGTGCGGGCCCCTTCGGGCGGCCGTGCCTTGCTCATCCAAAAACCTCCTTCAGGGGCAGTTCGTAGTCGGCCTTGTAGTGGGCGATGAAGGCCGCCTCGTCGTCCAGGTCGAACACGTGCAGCAGCAGCGCCGCGCAGTCGGGCGCGAGTTCGCACCACACGGTGCCGGGGATGACGGCGGTGATCATGGACAGCGCCGCCAGGCCGTGCACGTTGCGCAGGTCCAGAGGGATCACCACGAAGCGCCCGCGCGGCGGTTCGCGCCGCGAGCGCGCGACGCCCAGCGCCACGTCGATCGCCGAGCGCACCACGTCGCGGCCCACGCGAAGGATGAGGCGGATCAGCGTGCCCCAGTGCCGCAGCGGGCCGGGCGTGGGGCGCAGCGGCGCCATCAGCAGCGGCACCACCACCGCCACCAGCAGGCCCAGCCCGATCTGGCCCCAGCCCAGGCTGCGCGTGAGCAGCAGCCAGCCGCCGAACAGGCCCAGCGACAGCCAGGGGGACGGCAGGATCGCCGCCCGGACGCCCGAAGGCGCCCGCTTCGGGGCCGCGGGCGGCGCTGCATCGGTGAGGCGCTTCATGGCGTGCCTCCGCGAACGCTGGGGTGCGGCACGGTGATCGCGCCGCGCACCGCGTCGATGTAGCGCTGCGGCTCGTGCAGCGAGTCGGCCGTGGCGCGGGTGTAGCCCAGCACGGTCTCGGCCTGGCCCACCATCAGCAGGGCGGCGCCCAGCAGCGCGGCGATGGGCAGGGTCTCGGCCACGCGCAGGCGCGGCGCGGGCCGGTCCTGCGTGGTCCAGAAGTGGCGCATGCCCACGCGCATGAGCGAAATGGCCGCGAACAGGCCCGACACGATGAGCAGCGCGAACAGCGTCCAGGCGGCGGCGCCGCGCAGCTCCAGCAGCGCGCCCAGCATGGCCAGCTTGCTGACGAAGCCCGAGAACGGCGGCAGGCCGGCGATGACCATGGCGCACAGGGTGAAGGCCACGCCGAGGAAGGCCAGCGCGGCCGGAATGGCGCGGCCGATGAGTTCTTCCTCGTTGTCGTCGAGGTTGATGCCGCGCGGCGGCTCGGCGTCCAGGAAGGCGGGCAGCGCGTAGTTGCCGTCGTCCCAGTCCTCCGGGCCCTCCGGCACCTGGCGCGCGCGCTCCAGCAGCTCCACCAGCAGGTACAGCGCGCAGCCGGCCAGGGTGGAGCTGGCCAGGTAGAACAGCGCCCCGCTGCTGAGCGCGGGCGCGTCGAAGCCGATGGCCGCGACCAAGGTGCCGGAGGACGCGATCACGCTGAATCCGGCCAGCCGGTTGAGCTGCTGCGAGGCCAGCATGCCGATGGCGCCGAAGGCCAGGGTGGCCAGGCCGCCCCAGATCAGCACCGTGCCGCCAAAGCCGGCCGAGCTGCCGGCGTCGGCGGGGAAGCACAGCGTCCACAGCCGCAGCACGGCGTACACGCCCACCTTGGTGAGGATGGCGAACACCGCGGCCGCCGGCGCGCTGGCCGCGCCGTAGGCCGGCGGCAGCCAGAAGTTGAGCGGCCACAGCGCGGCCTTGGCCAGGAAGGCGATGGCCAGGATGGCCGCGCCCGCGTGCAGCAGGCCGCGGTCGCGATCGGCCACCAGGCTGAGCTTGTCGGCGATGTCGGCCATGTTCAGCGTGCCCGTGACGCCATACAGCAAGGCCACGCCGATGAGGAACAGCAGCGAGGCGAACAGGTTGATGGCGATGTAGTGCAGGCCGGCGCGCACGCGCGCGATGCCGCCGCCGTGCAGCAGCAGGCCGTAGCTGGCGGCCAGCAGCACCTCGAAGAACACGAACAGGTTGAACAGGTCGCCCGTGAGGAAGGCGCCGTACAGGCCCATCAGCTGCAGCTGGAACAGCACGTGGAAGTACACGCCCGCGTGCTGCCAGCGCGCCAGGGCATAGAGCAGCGCGGCCAGGCCCACCGCCCCCGCCAGCACCGCCATGAAGGCGGCCAGCGGGTCGGCCACCAGCACGATGCCGAAAGGCACCGGCCAGTTGCCCGGCAGATAGACGCCAAAGGCGGCCGGGCCGCCGGCCTGCACGCGCAGCAGCAGCCAGATCGCCAGCGCCAGGCCCAGCGCGGTGGAGGCGGTGTTGATCGCGGCCTTGGTGCGCCGGCGGCCCTCGCCCAGCATGAGCATGAGCGCGGCCGTGCCCAGCGGCAGCAACACGGGCGCCACCAGCAGGTGTTCGGTGGCGGCGATCATCGGATCACCCCCGCGCGGCGCATTGCGGTGCGCCCCCCTTCGAGCGGTCGTGCGGCGTTCATGGGCCCTCCTCCCGGCCATCGACGTGGTCGCCGCCGGACAGGCCGCGCAGCGCCAGCAGCACCACCAGGAACAGCGCCGTGGTGGCGAAGCCGATGACGATGGCCGTCAACACCAGCGACTGCGGCAGCGGGTCGGTGTAGTGCTGCAGGTCGGCCGGCAGGCCGGGGCGCACGATGGGTTCGGCGTCCACCGACAGGCTGCCCACGCTGAAGATGAACAGGTTGACGGCGTACGACAGCAGCGACAGGCCGATCAGCACCTGGAAGGTGCGCGGCCGCAGCACCAGCCAGACGCCCGCGCCGGCCATCACGCCAATGGCGATCGAGACGATCAGTTCCATCAGGGGGCTCCTTTCTCTTGCGCCTGCCCGGCGTCGTCGTCTTCCTGCGCCGCCTGCTGGCGGCGCGCGCGCAGCGACTGGTGGGCGATGGCCGTGAGCAGCAGCAGCGTGGAGCCCACCACCACCGTGAACACGCCGAGGTCGAACAGCGCCGCGCTGGGAACGTGCACCTCGCCCACCAGCGGCCAGGTCAGGTGCGCGGTGTGCGTGGTGAGGAAGGGGTAGCCCAGCGCCAGCGAGCCCAGGCCGGTGGCCAGTGCCACGGCCAGGCCGAAGGCGATCCAGCGCGGCGGCACCAGGCGCATGCGGTCTTCCACCCAGCGCGTGCCGCTCACCATGTACTGCGCGATGAAGGCGATGGCCACCACCAGACCGGCGACGAAGCCGCCGCCCGGCTCGTTGTGGCCGCGCATGAAGAGGTGAAAGGCGAACACCGCGGCCACCGGCAGCAGCAGGCGCACCAGCACGGCGGGCACCTCCAGGTAGCGCTGCGGCGTGTCGCCGTCCTCGCGCGTGACCAGGTCGCTTTCGATGTGCTGCGGCACCGCGCGCTGCTGCGCGGGGCGGTCGATCACCTCCACCGGCGGGCGGAAGCGCCGCAGCAGCGCGTACACGGTGATGCCCACGATGCCCAGCACCGTGATCTCGCCCAGCGTATCGAAGGCCCGGAAGTCCACCAGCATCACGTTGACGACGTTGGTGCCGCCGCCCTGCGGCAGCGCGTTGTCGATGAAGAAGGGCGAGATCGACATCGGCGCGGTGCGCGTGAGCATGGCGTAGGACAGCACGGCCAGGCCGGCGCCGATCAGCACCGCCACCACCAGGTCGCGGCGGCGGCGCCAGAAGGTGCGCCGCAGGTAGAGCGGGTCGTCTTCCTGCACGCGTTTGGGCATCCAGCGCAGGCCCAGCAGGAACAGCACCGTGGTCACCACCTCGACCGCGAGCTGGGTGAGCGCCAGGTCGGGCGCCGAGAACCAGGCGAAGGTGATGCACAGGCACAGGCCGACGACGCTGAGCATGATCAACGCCGCCAGGCGGTGGAACTTGGCCTGCCACGCGGCGCCGACGGCGCAGGTCACGCCGATCGCCCACAGCAGCACGAAGCCGGGCGTGGCCGGGATGCGCGGGCGGTCGCCCCAGCTCAGCGGCACCACCAGGGCCGAGCCCAGGCCGGCGAGGCCGGCGATCAGCACCATCCAGAACAGCTGCGGCTGCAGCCGCTGCGTGCCCAGCAGGCGCTGCAGCCAACGCGCCAGCCGGGTCAGCCCGGTCAGGGCGCTGTCGAACACGGCGCGCCCGTCCAGCCCCAGCAGGCCCGGTGCGCGGATGCTGTCGCGCCGCTTCAGCCACTGGCCGAACAGCAGGTAGGCCACCACGCCGCCGCCGGTGGCGATCAGGCTCATCACCAGCGGTGTGTTGAAGCCATGCCAGACCGCCAGGCTGTACGCCGGCAGGTCGCCGCCCACCACCGGCGTGGCGGCCATGGCCAGCAGCGGCCCCACGGACCAGGCCGGCAGCGTGCCCACCACGATGCAGGCCAGCACCAGCAGCTCCACCGGCACGCGCATCCAGTGCACGGGCTCGTGCGGCTGGCGCGGGCAGTCGGGCGGCGCGCCGAAGAACACGTCGTGCGCGAAGCGCAGCGAATACACCACCGCGAACACGCCGGCCAGCGTGGCCAGCGCGGGCAGGCCATATTCGATGACCGGGCTGGCGCTCACGAACACCGTCTCGGCGAAGAACATTTCCTTGGAGAGAAAGCCGTTGAGCAGCGGCACGCCCGCCATGGCCGCGCAGGCCACGATGGCCAGGGTGCCGGTGATGGGCATGGAGCGGAACAGGCCGTCCAGGCGGCGCATGTCGCGCGTGCCGGTCTCGTGGTCGATGATGCCCACCGACATGAACAGCGAGGCCTTGAAGGTCGCGTGGTTCATCATGTGGAAGACCGCCGCCACCGCGGCCAGCGGGCTGTTGAGACCCAGCAGCAGCGTGATCAGGCCCAGGTGGCTGATGGTGGAATAGGCCAGCAGGCCCTTGAGGTCGTTCTGGAACATGGCCGCGTAGGCGCCCAGCAGCAGCGTGGCCAGGCCCGCGCCGCCAACAATCCAGAACCACTCCGGCGTGCCCGCCAGCGCCGGCCACAGCCGCGCCAGCAGGAAGACGCCGGCCTTGACCATGGTGGCCGAGTGCAGGTAGGCCGACACCGGCGTGGGCGCGGCCATGGCGTGCGGCAGCCAGAAATGGAAGGGGAACTGCGCGCTCTTGGTGAGCGCGCCCAGCAGGACGAGCACCAGCGCCAGCGTGTACAGCGGGTGCTCGCGGATGCGCTCGCCGGCCGCCAGCACCACCTCCAGCTCCAGGCTGCCCACGATGTGGCCCAGCAGCAGCACGCCCGCCAGCAGCGCCAGCCCGCCGGTGGCCGTGACGGTGAAGGCCATGCGTGCGCCGCGCCGCGCGTCCTTGCGGTGCGTCCAGTAGCCGATCAGCAGGAAGGAGAAGACGCTGGTGAGCTCCCAGAACACCACCAGCTGCACCAGGTTGCCCGAGAGCACCACGCCCAGCATGGCGCCCATGAAGCCCAGCAGCAGCGAATAGAAGCGCGCCGCCGGGTCTTCGGCCGAGAGGTAGTAGCGCGCGTAGACGATGACCAGCAGGCCCATGGCGCTGACCAGCATGGCGAACATCCAGGCGAAGCCGTCGATGCGCACGATGAGGTCGATGCCCAGGGCGGGCAGCCAGCTCAATCGCTCGATCAGCACGGCGCCGTCGCGCACCTCGGGGTAGATCAGGACCAGCGGGATGGCCACCCCCAGGGCCACCAGCGCTGCCCAGGACGATTCGAGGTTGCGTGCGTTCGTCGGCAGCAGCGCCGCGACCACGCAGCCCACGAAGGGCAATATCAGCAGGAAAAACAAGGACATGGCCCAAGTCTAGGGGACGCCCGCGGCCCTCACGCGAAAAAACCGGGCGCGCGTTTCCCCTGTGTCAGACCGCGCCGCCCTCGCCGTCGCCGCCCTGCAGCTTCTTGCGCCGCTTCCACAGCGTGGTGCGCGAAACGCCCAGGCTCGCCGCGGCCTCGGCCAGGCGCCCGCCCGACTGTTCCAGCGCGCGCTCGATCTGCGCCAGCTCGGCGCGCTCGCGCGCGTCGGCCAGCGTGGCCGCGGGCCCGGGCTCGTCGAGCGCTCGCTCGGGGAACAGCTCGGCCGCGCCCAGGGCCAGTGCCTCGCTCAAGGCCATGGCGCGCTCGATGCGGTTGCGCAGTTCGCGCACGTTGCCGGGCCAGGCGTGCGCGCGCAGCGCGGCCTCGGCCTCGGCCGTCAGCGGGGGCGGCGCCAGGCCCTGGCGCTCGGCGGCCTGGCGCAGGAAGCCGCGCGCCAGCGGCAGCACCTCGTCCGGGCGCTCGCGCAGCGGCGGCACGCGCAGCTCGACCACCGCCAGGCGGTAGTACAGGTCCTCGCGGAAGCTGCGTTCGGCGATGCGCGCGCGCAGGTCCGCGTTGGTGGCGGCCACCACCCGCCCGCGGAAGCGCTGGTCCTGGCGCGCGCCGAGGCGGCGGAAATGGCCGTCCTGCAGCACGCGCAGCAGCGCGGTCTGCAGGCGCGGGTCGAGTTCACCGATCTCGTCGAGGAACAGGGTGCCGCCGCCGGCCTCCTCGAACCAGCCGGCGTGCGCGCCGCTGGCGCCGGTGAAGGCGCCGCGCTCGTGGCCGAAGAACTGGCTCTCCATCAGTTCGCGCGGCACCGCGCCGCAGTTCACCGCCACGAAGGGCTCGCCCGCGCGCGCCGAGCGCTCGTGCAGCTGGCGCGCCGCCACCTCCTTGCCGACGCCGGTCTCGCCCAGCAGCAGCACCGGCACGTCGCGCGCGGCCAGCCGCTCCAGGTCGCCCGCCAGGCGCTCGGTGGCGGGCGACAGGCCGAAACCCAGCGCCGGCCCGTCGCCGCCGGCCGCGGGCACCAGGGCGCGGATGCGCTCGACCAGTGCGTCGACATCGAAGGGCTTGGTGAGGTAGTCGTCGGCGCCCGCGCGCACCAGGCGCACGGCCTGGCCGACGTCGGCGAAGGCGGTGGCGAAGACGATGGGCGTGCGCCCCAGGTAGGGCAGCGCGCGGCGGTACAGCGCCTCGCCCGAGCCGTCGGGCAGGCGGATGTCGCTGAGCACGAAGTCGGGCCGCGCGCGGCGCAGCGCGGCCAGGGCCTGCGCGCCGTCGCTGGCGTGGACCACCTCGAAGCCCTCCAGCCGCAGGCGCTGCACCAGCGCGCCGCCGAGCACGGCGTCGTCCTCGATCAGCAGCACGTGGATGGCGGGGGGGGCGTGGGTCATGGCGCGGGCGGTGGGTCGGCGGGGCCGCCGCCGTCGAACGGCAGCTCGAGCGTGATGCGCGTGCCCCGGCCCGAGTGTGCCTGCACCGCCACGCGCCCACGCAGGCGCTGCACCAGGCGCACCACCACGGCCACGCCCAGGCCGGCGCCCGGCGCGGGGGCCTCGCCCCGCTCCAGGCTGGCGGCCAGCGGCCCCGGCAGGCCCGCGCCCTCGTCGGCCACCTCCAGCCACAGGTGGTCCTCGCGCGGCTCGCAGCGCAGCGTCACGCGCGCGCCCTGGGCCGAGGCCTGGATGGCGTTGAGCAGCAGGTTCAGCAGCACCTGGCGCACCTCGCCGCCGGCCAGCGGCACGGCCTCGCTCAAACGGGATTCGAGCACCAGCGCCACGCCCGCGCGGCGCGCCTGCGGCGCCAGCAGGCGCTGCACGTCCTGCAGGTCGCGCGGGTCGAAGGCGGGCTCCTTGGCGCTGGGGCGGTGCGTGGCCAGGGTGGCGTCGACCACGCCGCCGATCGCGCGCAGGCCGCGTTCCATGAAGTCCAGCGCCTCGGCGCGCGCCGCGGGGCGGTCGCCGAAGCGGCGCAGCGTGTCGACGGCGGTGAGCACGCCGGCCAGCGGGTTGCGCACCTCGTGCGCCAGCGTGGCCGACAGGCGGCCCAGCACGGCCTCGCGCTCCTGCTCGGCCAGGCGCGCGATCAGGGCCTCGCGCTCGCGCGCGGCGCCGGCCATGCGGTTGTAGGCGCGCAGCAGCCGCGCGTTCTCGCCGTCGTGGGGCGGGATGAGCGTCTCGGCCACTGGCTCGGGCCCGGCCTCGCCGGTGCGCTGCAGGTGGCGCGTGAGCAGGTCCAGCGGGCGCTGCAGCCGGCGCATCACCAGCACACCCAGCAGCGCGCAGACCGTGCCCAGGCCCAGGTTGAACACCACCACGCGCCACCACAGGCGCTGGCGCTCGGCCACGTAGTCGGCCAGGTCCAGGTTGGCCACGACGGTGAGCGCGCCCGCGCGTTCGCCGGCCAACAGGCGGTCGTCGCTGAGCGGGCGCCACACCCAGTAGCTGCCGTCGTTCGTATCGATCTTGTCGCCGCGTGTGTCCTCGGCGATGGCCTTGGGCAGCGGCGCCTCGGGCAGGCCCACGCGGTCGGCGCGCGCCAGGATGCGGCCGTCCGTGTCGAGCAGAAACAGGTGCCGGTCCACCAGGCCCTGGTGCATGCGCAGGGCTTCGTCGAGCGCGCGCTGGATGCCGGGTGCGTCGTTGGCGATCACCGGCGGCAGCAGCGCGGCGGCCAGGCCGTCGAGGTAGATCTGTCCGGTGCGCTCGATCTGGCGCTCCACCTGGCGCAGCAGGCCCTGCATGGCGATCTGCGTGGTGCCCAGCGCCGTGACCAGGATGACGGCGACGACCGCGAGGGACAGGCGCGCGGTCATGGGCAAGCGGTGGATCCAGCGGGTCATGGGCGATCGGGGCATGGAGCCCCCGATCGTAGGCCCGCGCTCAGCGCAGCACGCGCGGCGGCCGCAGGCCCGCCAGGTCCAGGCGGCTGGCCACGTCCACGCGCAGGTCCAGCACGCCCTGGTCGAACCAGCCCTCGGCGGCCACCGCGAGCACGGTGGCGTCGTCGCAGCAGGCGCGCAGTACGGTGTGCGGGCGGCCCTCTTCCAGCCGCGCCGACCAGGCCAGGCCGCTGGCGCGGGCGGCGGATTCGAAGCGCTCGATCACGTCGGCCGCCGCGTGGCGGGCCTGGGCGATGCGGTGCTCGCGCAGGCGCTGCGCGTGCCAGCCCGCGCCGATCGGCACCGGCCCCACGTTCTGCAGGCGCGGCAGGTCGATCACCGCCACGCCGCACAGCTCGGCGCCGTGGCGCCGCGCCAGCGCCACCGACTGAGCGATGGCGGCGTCGACGTGCGGCCCGGCGGCCAGCGCCAGCACCACGCGCCGGACCGGCGCCGCGTCCGCGGGACCCTGCTCGTCCAGGCCGCCGCGCGGCAACACGCCGCGCAGCGCGTCCTCGCGCGTGCCGCGCCACAAGGGCACGCCGCTCACATAGCCCGCGCGGCCGATGAGGTGGCCCGCCACCGGCGTGGTGAGCAGCAGGAACAGCACCGCCAGCGCGGCCTTGACCCAGGTCGCCGTGTCGCCGTGCAGCGCCGCCACGCCCAGCAGCACCAGCCCGCTGCCGGCCACGCCGGCCTTGGTGGCCGCGTGCATGCGCATGAAGAAGTCGGGCAGGCGCAGCACGCCCAGCGCCGCGAGCAGGCACAGCAGCGCGCCGCCCAGCAGCAGCGCCGATCCGATCCACCCGCTCATGGCCGTTCCTCCTCGGTGGGCCGCGCGGCGCGCGCGATGAAGCCGGCGAAGGCCACGGTGGCCAGGAAGCCCACCAGCGCCACGCCCAGGGCGATGTCCACGAAGGCCGGCGCGTCCGCCACCAATGCGGCCAGCCCGGCGGCGGCCACGCCGATCAGGCCCAGCATGTCCAGCGCGATCACGCGGTCGGCGGCGGCCGGTCCGCGCACGATGCGCACGCCCGCGGCCAATACCGCGCCCGCCAGCAGCAGCGCGCTGAGCGTCAGCACGCCATCGAACAGGGTGGGGTTCATTCCAGACACTCCTTCACGCGGCGCTCGAAGCCGCTCTGGATTTGCGCGACCGTGTCGTCGCTCAGGTTCATGGCGTGCACGTAGAGCACGCCCCTGTCCTCGGACAGGTGCAGGCTGGTGGTGCCCGGCGTGAGCGTCACCAGGTTGGCCAGCAGCGCGATGGCGGTGTCGCCCTGCAGGCTCAGCGGCACGGCGACGATGCCGCTGCGCTGCACGCGCGAAGGCCGCAGCACGGCGCGCAGCACCTCGTTCACCGACAGAGCGAGTTCGCGCGCGAACAGGCCGGACAGCACCAGCCAGGCGCGCGCGCGGCGCAGCAGAGGTTTCATGGGGCGGCTCCTTCGGGCAAGGGGGGCATGGGGGCCGGGGCGGGCGTGGCGGCGCCCAGCACGGCCTGGACATAGGCTTCGCGGCCCAGCATCTGCTCGGCCGCGCGCAGGGAGAAGTCCACGAAGGGCTCGGCCCACAGGCCGATCGTCAGCGTGATGGCGGTCAGCGCGGCGATGGGCAGCAGCATCACCGCGCGCGCCGCGCCGCGCGCGCGCCATTCGCCCGCGGCGCGCATCGACAGCTCGCTCGGCGCCTTCCAGAAGGCCTCGTTCCAGATCTTGAGCATGGAGTACAGCGTGATCGCGCCCACCACCAGCGCCACCGCGGCCAGCACCGCGTGACCAGCCTCCAGGCTGGAGCGGATGACCAGGAACTTGGCCCAGAAACCGGACAGCGGCGGCAGCCCCGCGAGCGACAGCGCGGGCACCACGAACAGCAGGGCCAGCAGCGGCGCGCTGCGGTGCAGGCCGCCGATGCGCCTGAGCTCGTACGAGCCGCCGGCCAGGCGGAGCGCGCCCGCGATCAGGAACAGGTTGGCCTTCACCACGATGTGGTGCAGCACATAGAGCACCGCGCCCGCGATGGCCAGCGGCGTGGCCACGGCCAGGCCCACCAGCATGTAGCCGATCTGGCTGATGATGTGGAAGGACAGGATGCGCCGCACGTCGTAGTGCGCCGCCGCGCCCAGCACGCCCGTGACCATGGTCAGCGCCGCCAGCGCGCCCACGATGGGGCCGATGAAGTCCAGCGTGCCGCCGAACACCAGCGTGAAGCAGCGCAGGATGGCGTACACGCCCACCTTGGTGAGCAGGGCCGCGAAGATCGCCACCACCGGCGCGCTGGCCGTGTGGTAGGCCGCCGGCAGCCAGAAGAACAGCGGGAACACCGCCGCCTTGGCGCCGAAGGCCAGCAGGAACAGCAGCGCCAGCGTGGCCACCAGGCCCTGGTTGCGCACCTCGGGCAGGGCCAGCGACAGGTCCGCCATGTTGAGCGTGCCCGTGAGTCCGTAGAGCAGGCCCACGCCCAGCAGGAACAGCGTGGTGACCAGCAGGTTGAGCACCACGTACTTCACGCCCGCGTCGAGCTGCGCGCGCGTGCCGCCCTGCACCAGCAGACCGAAGGACGCGATCAGCATGATCTCGAACCAGACGTAGAGGTTGAAGATGTCGCCCGTGAGGAAGGCGCCGGTGACGCCCAGCAGCAGGCCGTGGTACAGCGGATGGAACCAGGCCCGCTCGCGTTCCTTGGCGCCGCTGGCCAGCGCGTAGACCGACACCGCCACGGCCATGAGGCCGGTGATGACCACCATGGCGGCGGCGAAGCGGTCGGCCACGAAGCTGATGCCGAAGGGCGCGGCCCAGCTGCCGAACTGGGTGGCGAGCACGCGGCCGTCGAGCACGGCGCGCAGCAGCAGGCCGCTGGCGACCAAGAGGCCGGCGCTGCCGAGCAGGCTGATGGCGCGTTGCAACGCGGGCCTGGACTGCAGCAGGGCGCACAGGGCCAGCGTGGCCAGGGGGATGGCCACGGGCAGGGTGAGCAGCAGGTGGGGCGTCATCAGGCTCATGGCGCGGCCTCGCTGCGCGGCTCGGCCTCGCGCATGGCGTCGGGGTCCAGGGTGCCGAGGGCGCGGTGGGCGCGCTCGAACAGCACCACGGTGAAGGCGACGAGCGAGAAGGAGATGACGATGGCGGTGAGGATCAGCGCCTGCGGCAGGGGGTTGGCGCTGGTGGCGATGGCCAGGGCGCCCTCGGGCACCAGGGGTGGCGTGTTCGACGACAGCCGGCCGGCGACGAAGATGGCCAGGTTCACCGCATTGCCGAGCAGCAGCAGGCCCAGCACCATGCGCAGCAGCTGGCGCGACATGAGCAGGTACAGCGCGGCGGCCAGCAGGGCGCCGAAGCTCAGGGCGTAGAGGGTTTCCATCTCGTGTTCTCGTTGTTCGCGGGCTTGATGAACCGGCGCGTGTCCACACGGTGGTGGGCTTGAAGGGCAATGGGCTTGGGGGGCTGGGGCGATGTCTGGGGCGCTGAGCAAGGCAGGCTTGGGGCAGGCGCGCGCAGCGCGCTTCGTGAACGGATTGGCGGCGGCTGTTTGAGCGGAGTGGGCGAAGCCCACGCAGCGAGTTCCGCCGCACTGCCCCAAGCCGAGTAGCGCAAGGGAGTCGGCTCGCAGAGCCGACCGCGCCAGCCTGAGCCCTGGCCCCCCAAGCCCATTGCCCTTCGAGCAGAAGAAGCTTCGCGAGAGTAACGCTCAGACATCCGCGCCCTCCCCCAGGTAGTAGCCCACAAACGCGCACACCGCGCCCAGCACCGCGAGGTACACGCCGATGTCGAACACCAGCGCCGTGCCCAGCGCGAGACCGTTGTCCCAGAACTGCCACTGGTGCGTGAGAAAGGGCGTCTGCAGAAACAGCGCGGGCAGGCCGGACACCAGCGCCAGCAAGAGACCGCCACCAGCGATCGAGGCCGGTGGCCAGTGCAGCGCCTTCAGCAGGGCCGCGCGCCCGCGCGGCAGCGCGTGCACCGTGAAGCCGGCCGCCGCCACCAGGCCGCCGACGAAGCCGCCGCCGGGCGCGTTGTGGCCGCGCCAGAGCAGGTACAGCGAGAACAGCAGGGCCAGCGGCAGGAGCAGGCGCCCGGCCACGTTCAGGATGGGGGAGTTCATGCCGCGCCCTCCTCTTCGTGGGCGGCGTCGGTGGCCCGCGAGCGCCGCGTGCCCGCCAGCACCGCCGCCGCCGCCAGCGCGGCCAGCGCCAGCACCGTGATCTCGCCCAGCGTGTCCAGGGCGCGGAAGTCCACGATGATCACGTTCACCAGGTTGCGGCCATGCGCCTCGGGCACGCTCGCGGCGCGGAAGAAGTCGGACAGGCGCTCATCGAAGGGCGTGGCCAGCACCGACAGCAGCAGCAGCGAGGCCACCGCGCCGAAGCCGATGGCGATGGCCGCGTCCACCCGGCGCTGCGGCGCGGTGCGCGCGTCCTCGCGCGCGAAGGGCAAACGCCCCACGACGGCCAGCAGCACCACGATGGCCACCGCTTCCACCGAGAACTGGGTGAACGCCAGGTCTGGCGCGCCATGGAACAGGAACACCAGCGCCAGCCCGAAGCCCACCATGCCCGCCGCCACCACGCCGCGCAGGAAGCCGCGCGCCCGCACCACGGCCCAGGCCGCCAGCAGGAGCAGCGCCGGCAGCAGCGCGTACAGCGATGCCGCACCGTCCGGGCTGGGCCAGGCCAGCGCGCCGCGCGCGAACGCCGTCAGGCCCACCGCCCCGCCCACCACCACCAGCGTGGCGCCCAGGTAGCGGCGCAGGCTGCCCGACTGAATGGCCCGCGTCTGCCACAGGGCCAGACGCTGCAGCGCGGCCATGGCGCGGTCGTAGGCCGCGTCGGGGCCGTGGGTGGCGATGGCCTCGCGCGCCGCCAGCGCGCGGTGCAGGCGCTCCCAGCCGCGGTAGATCGCCAGGCCCAGGGCCAGGGTGAAGGCGCTCAGCGCCAGCATGGGCGTGAGGCCGTGCCACAGCGACAGGGTGGCCGCGGTGGCGTGGCCGGCCACGGCGCTCGCGGCGGCCTGCACCAGATCGCCGGCCAGCCCGGGCGCCAGGCCCAGCAGCAGGCCCAGCGCGGCCAGCAGCGCGGGGCCCAGGCCCATGGCCAGTGGCGGATCGTGCGGCGTGTGGGGCGTGGGGCGCAGCGGTCCCCAGAACGCGCGCACCGTGACCACGCCGGCCACCGCCACCATCACCGCATTGGCCACGATGGCCACCGCCACCGGCAGCCAGGACGCGCTGCCGCTGAGCTGGGCCTCGTACACCAGTTCCTTGGCCACGAAGCCCACGAAGGGCGGCAGCCCGGCCATGGACAGGCCGGCCAGCAGCGCCGTGGCCGCCGTCAGCGGCATGCGCCGCGCCAGGCCGCCCAGGCGCGTGCTGTCGCGCGTGCCGGCCTCGTGGTCCACGATGCCCGCCACCATGAAGAGGCAGGCCTTGTAGAGCGCGTGCACGATGAGGAAGGCCACCATGGCCGTGGCCGCCAGCGGGTGCGGCAGCGCGATCAGCGTGACCAGGGTGCCCAGCGACACCACCGTCGAATACGCCAGCACGCGCTTGAGGTCGGTCTCGCGCAGCGACAGCAGCGCGCCGGTGAGCATGGTGGCCAGGCCGGCCGTGAGCAGCAGGCCGGTCCACAGCGCATGCTCGCCGTACACCGGGTTCAGGCGCGCCAGCAGGTACACGCCCAGCTTGACCATGGTGGCCGAATGCAGGAAGGCCGACACCGGCGTGGGCGCCACCATGGCGTTGGGCAGCCAGGCGTGCAGCGGCACCTGGGCCGACTTGGCGAAGGCGCCCAGCGCCACCAGCGCGATCACCCAGGCCGCGTTCGGATGCGAAGCGAGCCCGTCCATGGCCAGGATTTCCGAGAGCCGGAACGTGCCCGCGGCCTGCCCCAGCAGGAGGGCGCCGGCCAGCAGCGCCAGCCCGCCGCCCACGGTGATCAGCAGGCCCTGCTGGGCCGCGCGCCGCGAGGCCGCCTGCTCGGGCGCGAAGCCGATGAGCAGGAAGGACGCCAGGCTGGTGAGCTCCCAGAACACCAGCAGCGCGATCAGGTCGTCGGCCAGCACCGCGCCCAGCATCGCGCCCATGAAGAGCGTGAGCCGCGCGAAGAAGCGCGCAATGTCCGCGTGCCCCGCGAGGTAGCGCGCGGCGTACAGGAAGATGAAGCTGCCGATGCCGGTGATCAGCAGCGCGAACAGCAGCGACAGGCCGTCGGCGCGCAGCGCCAGGGCGACGCCCAGGCTGGGAATCCAGGGCCTGACCTCCACGCGCGCGCCGCTGGCCAGCACCTCGGGCAGCAGGCCGGCAAAGCCGGCGCACAGCGCGGCCGGCAGCAGCCAGGCCAGCGCGGCCAGGGGCGCGCGCCAGCGCAGCAGCGCCCACAGCAGGGGCGCGGACAACAGGGCGGTGAGGACGAGCAGGGTGAGCGGCATGGGCTGGCGGGGTGAAGTCCCTGCCGGCTCTTGCGCAAGGGGCGTGCCGGGGCGTTCAGGGGGCCATGGCCCTTGTGAATCAAGCACTTGCGCGGGTCGTCGGCCCGCGGGTGTTCAGGAAACGGAACGTCGGCGCCGCGCCGCGTCGTTCAAAGTGAACGATACGCTATATTCAGTCGAATACAGCGAAACCCTCACCGAGCCACCGCATGAAGCACCGCCTGATCCGCCCCCTGGGCCTGGCCCTCGCCGCCGGCCTGTGCCTCGCCGCCCAGGCGGCCGACCTCACCGTCTCCGCCGCCGCCAGCCTGACCAACGCCTTCAAGGACATCGCGCCGCTGTTCGAAGCCGCCCACCCCGGCACCCAGGTGCAGCTCAACTTCGCGGCCTCGGGCGTGCTGCTGCAGCAGATCGCCAAGGGTGCGCCGGCCGACGTGTTCGCCAGCGCCGACCAGGAGACCATGGACCAGGCCCAGGCGCAGAAGCTCGTCCAGCCCGCGCAGCGCCGCGACTTCGTCTCCAACAGCCTGGTGGTCATCGTGCCCGCCACCAGCGCCAAGGCGCCCCAAGCGGTGGCCGACCTCACCCAGCCCGCCTACGCCCGCATCGCCATTGGCCTGCCCGCCAGCGTGCCCGTGGGCCGCTACACCAAGGGCGTGCTCGAAGGCGCGAACCTGTGGGGCGCGATCGAGCCCAAGATGGTCGGCGCCACCAATGTGCGACAGGCCCTGGACTACGTGCAGCGTGGCGAGGTCGACGCGGGCTTCGTGTACGCCACCGACGCCGCGCTGATGGCCGACAAGGTCAGGGTCGCCCTCACCGTGCCCACGCCCAAGCCCATTCTTTACCCCGTGGCGTCGCTGCCCGCGGGCCCGAACGCCGCCATGGGCGAGAAGTTCATCGAGTTCCTGTTCACGCCGCCGGCGCAGGCGGTGCTGGCCAGGTACGGCTTCGGCAAGCCCTGAGGCCGCGCGGCGGTGCCTGTCATGGCCGAGGCCTGGACCCCCCTGCTGCTCACCTTGAAGGTGGCGGGTTGGGCCACCGCGCTCAACCTGTTCCTGGGCACGGCGGTGGGCTACGCGCTGGCGCGCCTTCGCTTCCCCGGCCGCGACGTGCTGGACGCCGCGCTCACCCTGCCCCTGGTGATGCCGCCCACCGTGCTGGGCTACTACCTGCTGGTGGTCATCGGCAGCCAGGGCGTGATCGGCGCCTGGCTGCTGCAGCACTTCGGCGTCCGGCTCATCTTCACGGTGGAGGCGGCCATCATCGCCGCCACCATCGTGGCCTTCCCGCTGGTGTTCAAGGCCGCGCGCGCCGCCTTCGAAACGGTGGACCCGCAACTCGAAGACGCCGCGCGCACCTTGGGCCTCGGCGAATGGCCGATCTTCTTTCGCGTGACGCTGCCGCTGGCCTGGCGCGGCATCCTCGCCGGCCTGCTGCTGGCCTTTGCGCGCGCGCTGGGCGAGTTCGGCGCCACGCTCATGGTGGCGGGCAGCATCGTCGGCAAGACGCAGACCCTGTCCATCGCCGTCTACGAGGCGGTGCAGGCCGGGCAGGACGGCACCGCCAACTTCCTGGTGATCGTCACCTCCATCACCTGCCTGGCGGTGTTGCTGGGCGCGGGCCGGCTGGTGCCGGGCCGGGTGGTGGCGCGATGAGGGCCTGTCCATGATCTGGGACCTGTGCCTGCAGAAGACCCTGCGCCAGGGCCATTCGCGCTTCGACGTGGACCTCGCCTTTCGCTCGTCCGCGCAGCGCGTGGTGCTGTTCGGGCCCTCGGGCGCGGGCAAGACGCTGACGCTCAAGATGGTGGCCGGCATCCTGGCGCCCGACCGCGGCCGCATCGCCGTGGCCGGCCGTGTGCTGTTAGACAGCGAGCGCGGCATCCACAGCAGCGCGCAGCAGCGCCACCTGGCCTACATGTTCCAGGACTACGCCCTCTTTCCCCACCTCACCGTGCGGCAGAACGTGGCCTTCGCTGTGCGCCGGGGTCTGCGCAACCCGGCGAAGGACGAAGCCCACGAGGACGTGGACCGCTGGCTCGCCAGCTTCGGCCTGGAGGCCGTGGCCGGCCACTACCCGCATCAGGTCTCGGGCGGCCAGCGCCAGCGCACCGCGCTGGCCCGCGCCCTGGTCTCGCGGCCCGCGGCGCTGCTGCTGGACGAGCCCTTCGCCGCCCTGGACAAGGGCCTGCGCCAGCGCCTGCGCGATGAACTCAAGGACCTGCAGGCCGAGCTGCAGCTGCCGCTGCTGCTGATCACCCACGACGACGACGATGTGCGCCACCTGGCCCAGGACGTGGTCTGCCTGGACGCCGGACGCACCGTGGCCTGCAACGCCGCGCTGCAAAGCCGCTGATATCCTCGCCGCGGGCCCGAGGGGCGCAGGAGCAGCCACGATGGCGACGAAAAAACACAGGAGCAAGGACCCGCTGGAGGTGCATGGCGCCCTCTGGCTGTCGTCCGGCGGCGCAAGCCTCGCCGGCCATGGCCGCATCGAGCTGCTGCAGGCGGTGGCCGAGCACGGCTCCATCACGCGCGCCGCCAGGGCCTTCGGCATGAGCTACAAGGCCGCCTGGGACGCGATCGACACCATGAACCAGCGCGCCAGCGCGCCGGTGGTGGAGCGCGTGATCGGTGGCAAGGGCGGCGGCGCCACGCGGCTCACCGACTTCGGCCGGCGCCTCATCGAACGCTACGGGCAGGTGCACGCGGTGCATCAGCGCTTCCTTCGCCTCATCGAACAGGACGCCATGGACCTGGACCAGGAGTTTTCGCTGCTGAAGGTACTGAACATGAAGACCAGCGCGCGCAACCAATGGCTGGGCACCGTCGCGGCCGTGCGGGCCGGCGCGGTGAACGACGAGGTCGAACTGGGCCTGCCCGGCGGTCTGCGCCTGTCGGCCATCGTCACGCGCGGCAGCACCGAATCGCTGGCGTTGCGCCCGCAGATGGCGGTGATCGCCCTGGTGAAGTCCTCGGCCGTGCTGCTGGCGGTGGACCTGGCCGGCGCGCGCGTGTCGGCGCGCAACCGCTTCCCCGGCCGCGTGCAGTCGGTGACGCCCGGGGCGGTGAACGCCGAGGTGCTGCTGCGCTGCGACGGCGGCCTGGAGGTGGTGGCCGTGGTGCCGCAGGCCGCGGTGGCCGAACTGGGCCTGGCGCCGGGCGCCGAGGCCACGGCGCTGATCAAGGCCTCCGACGTGGTGCTGGCGGTGGTGAGCTGAGGCGGCCGCCTGGCCCCTAGCCCCGCACCGCCGCGTCCATCGCGCGGATCAGGTCCGACTGCGTGACGATGCCCACCAGCCGGCGCTCGGCGTCGATGATGGGCAGGTGGCGGTGCCCGCCGTCGGAGAACACCGGCACCAGCTCGGTGAGCGGTCGGTCGCTGCTGGCCACGCGCACCTGGCGCGTCATGATCTCGCCCACCGTGTGCCGGGGCGCCGGCCGGTGCATCTGGCGCAGCAGGGCGCGCAGGCGGAAGTTCACGCCCTCGTGCACGTCCATGTCCACCTGGCGCATGAAATCGGACACCGTGACGATGCCCACCAGGTGGTGCTGCCGGTCCACCACGGGCAGCGCCTTCACGCGGTGCTGGCGGATCAGCGCCCAGGCCTGGCGCAGCGGCATCTCGGGGCGCGCGGTCACGGGGTCGGGCGTCATCACGTCGGTGCAGCGCAACTCACCCATGGTGCGCTGGTAGGCCGCGGCCTCGGCGTACTGCATCAGGTCCTGCAGGTCTTCGCGGCTGATGTCGAGCACCTGGTTGTAGTGGGCCAGCGCGGCGTCGAGGTCGCGGCTGGTGAGGCGCGCGCCGCCGGGCTCGGTGGGCACCGGGTGGTGCACGTGCGGCCAGCGCCGCCGCGTGAGGTTGTTGTAGAGCAGGCCGGCCGCCACCATCAGCGCCGAGTCCAGCAGCACCGGTTGCAGTGCGACGCCGAAGTCGTGGCTGCCCATCAGCACCATCAGCAGGGCCGAGGCGCCACCCGGCGGGTGCAGGCAGCGCAGCGCCAGCATGAGCGCGATGGACAGGCCCACCGCCAGCGCCGCGCCCACGGCCGGGTGCGGCACCCAGAGGGCGCAGGCCACGCCCACCAGCGCCGACAAGGTGTTGCCCCCGATCACCGACCAGGGCTGGGCCAGCTGGCTCGAGGGCACCACGAAAACCAGCACCGCGCTGGCGCCCAGCGGCGCCACCAGCGCGGTGGCCAGCGCGGGGTGGCCGTTGCCGGGCGCCAGCCAGGTGGCGCCCAGGCCGGCGACGAGGATGCCCAGCGCGGCGCCGATGCAGGCGCGCCATTTCTCGCGCGCGTCGATGCCGGGCGCGGCGGGCCAGAGCGCGCGCAGCGAGAGCAGGAGTTCGGGCAACAGGCGCCGCAGCGCTTGCCGGCCCTGTCGCGCCGGCGTGTTCAACCCAGCGTGTCCGTCAGCATTTGCAGGCGCTGGGCGCAGGCGCGCAGCGCCGGGACGATGTGGCGCTCGATGTGCGAGACGCTCCAGGGCTGTCCGATCGAGCTGACGTTCAGGCCGAACCGGGCCTCGCCCGTGCACGAGGGGATCTCGATGGCGACGCCGAACAGGCCCGCCACCAGTTCGCTGTTGGCGAAGCTCCAGCCCCGCTGGCGCGCCAGCGCGAGCTCGGCGTTCAGCGCCTTGCGCTCGGTGACCGTGTGCTGGGAATGGCGGGCCATGGTGCCCGCGGGTAGGTGCTCGGCCAGCCGCTGGGGCGGCAGTTGGGCCAGCAGCGCGCGGCCCAGCGAGTGGGCGTAGGCCGGCAGGCGGTCGCCGGCCCGCAGGTCGAGCTTGATCGGCCGGTCGGCCTCGACGCGCTCGACGAACAACACGTCGGTGCCCGCCAGCACGCCGATCGCCGCCCCCACGTTCAACTGGCGCGACAGCTCCAGCAACTGCGGCCGCACCGCTGCCGACAGGCCCAGCGAGCGGAAATAGCGGTAGCCCAGTTCGATGGCCTTGGGCGACAGCTCGAAGTCGCGTTTGTCCTGGCGCAGGTAACCCAGCTCGCTGAGCGTCAGCAGGATGCGCCGCGAGGCGGCCCGCGTCACCCCCAGCAGTTCCGCCGCCGACTGGATGCTGAAGGCGCGCGTGTTCTCGTCGTACGCGTTCAACAGGCGAAGCCCGTTGGCCAGGGCATCGAGAAACTCCCGCTTGCCCTCGCTGTTGTCGTCCTGCACCTCTTTGTCTCGCATCTGCGCTCCACGCAATGAATCCGGCGCGCCGAATGTAGCGCGTTGACAGGCCGCGGCCGGTCCGGTAGATTAACTGGCGAACATTTGTTCGATAAATGAGGGTTTCAGTCCTATGCAAGTCCAGCCGCTGTCCGCGCGCTTCGGCGCCGAAGTGCGCGATCTCGACCTGTCGCGTGATTTCGACGACGAGGCGTTCGGCGCGATCCACCGCCTGTTCGTGGAGAGCAAACTGCTCTGCTTCAAGAACCAGAACCTGTCCGCCGCGGCGCAGCTGGCGTTCAGCAGCCGCTTCGGTCCCTTGGAAGTGCACGTCCTGTCCCAGTACAACCACCCCGAGCATCCGGAGATCTTCCGGCTGTCCAACCGGGTGGTGGATGGCAAGCCCATGGGCATCGCCGACGGCGGCTCGTACTGGCATTCCGATCTCGCCTTCCAGGAGCGTCCCGCGAAGGCGACCATCCTGAACGCGCTGGAGATCCCGCCGGAGGGCGGCGACACCCTGTTCGCCGACATGGAGGCCGCCTATGAGGCCTTGTCCGATGAATGGAAGGCGCGGCTGGACGGCCTGCGCGCGGTGCACCGCTACCGCCGCAAGGCGGACGCGGCGCAATCGACGCGGGTCGAGATGACCGAGGCGCAGAAGCAGCAGACGCCCGACGTGGACCATCCCCTGATCCGCACCAACCCCGACTCGGGCCGCAAGGCCATCTTCGCCCACCCGGGCATGACGGCCGAGGTGATCGGCCAGTCGCCGCAAGACAGCCGCGAGATCCTGGAGTTTCTGTTCGCCCACACGGTGCAGCCCCAGTTCCGCTACGACTTTCGCTGGAGCCCCGGCGACGTGGTGATGTGGGACAACCGCTCCACCATGCACAGCGCCACGACGCGGGACCTGCCGGCCGGCCAGTACCGCACGCTGTACCGGACCACCGTGCGGGGCGAAAGGCCGGTTTGATGGTGGACGCGCCCAGCGACGCTGGCATCCGCGAACTCGACCTGCGGCTTGCCGACGGTCGCGTGGTGCGCGCCCGCCTGGCCTACACGAGCCAGGGGCCCGAGGACGCGCCGGCCTACCTGCTGCTGCACGGCTACACCGGCAGCCACTTCGCGCTCGACCCGAGCGGCCCCGCCGCCGACGCCGGCTGGGCCGCGGCCTGGGCCGGGCCCGGCAAGGCGCTGGACACGCGGCGCCACCGGGTGATCACCATGAACCTGCCCGGCTCGGCCTATGGCTCCGGCTGGGACGGCGCCGACCGCACCCACGCCAGCGTGGCGGCCATGGCCGACGCGGCCTGTGGCCTGCTCGACGCGCTGGGCATCGCGCGCCTCGGCGGCGTGATCGGTTATTCCTTCGGCGGCTACCTCGCCCTGCAGCTGCGCGCCGCGTGGCCCTCGCGCGTGCGGCGCGCGCTGGCCTTGTGCAGCGCGCGCCAGGGCCGGGGCTCGCTGGACGGCCTCGATGCCTTGCGCCGCCTGGACGACCCGGACAAGCGCTATGCCTTTCGCGTCGAGACGCTGATGCGAAACGGCCTGACGCAATGGGCGCGCGACCAGGGACCGCAGGCGCTGGCGCGGGAGCTCGGCCGCGTGCGGCAATGGGCGCAGGAGTTCACGCCCGACGCGCTTTGGCGGCTGCGCGCCGCGGCCGCCACGTTCGCGCTGCCGGCCTGGCCCAGCGACACCACGGCGCTGCAGGCCGCGTCAGACGCGCTGTTTCCCCCGACCGCCGACCGCCCCGCGCGGGCGGCCACCGTGCCCACTCCCTATGGCCACCAGGGCCTGCTGCTCGACCCCGCCCCCTGGGTCGAGCCGATCGCCGCCTGGATCGATGGCCGCGACCTCTCTCATCCCACACACACAGGAGACACCCCATGAAACGCAAGACCTTTCTCGCCTCGCTGGCCGCTGGCCTGCTGCTGGGCAGCCACCTGGCCGCGCCGGCCTTCGCGCAGGCCGCGAAATGGCCCAGCAAACCGGTGCGCCTGATCGTGGCCTACCCGCCCGGCGGCGCCACGGACACGCAGGCGCGCCTGGTCGGCCAGAAGCTCTCGGAGCGCTGGGGCCAGCCCGTCATCGTCGAGAACCGGCCCGGTGGCAACACGGTCATCGCCACCGATCTCGTCGCCAAGGCCGCGCCCGACGGCCACACCCTGCTGCTGACCGCGATGCCCTTCGCGCTCAACCCCTTCCTGCTCGACAAGCTGCCCTACGACTCGGCCAAGGACCTCGCGCCCGTCACGGTGCTGGCGACCATCACCAACGTGCTGGTGGCGCACCCCTCGCTGGGCGTGAAGAACGTGCCCGAGCTGATCCAGAAGGCCAAGGCGGCGCCGGGCTCGATCAGCTTCGCCTCCACCGGCACGGCTGCCTCCACCCACCTCTCGGGAGAGCTCTTCGCCAGCATGGCCGATGTGTCGCTCACCCACGTTCCGTACAAGGGCAGCGCGCCCGCGCACCAGGACCTGCTGGGCGGGCGCGTGCCCATCATGTTCGACAACGGCGTGCTGCAGCACATCAAGGCCGGCAAGGTGGTGCCGCTGGGCGTCACCTCGGCCAAGCGCCTGCCCTGGCTGCCCGAGGTGCCTACCGTGGCCGAGCAAGGCCTGGCGGGTTACGAGACGGAGGCCTGGTACGGCGTCTTCACCACCGGCGGCACGCCCGGCGCCGTGGTGCAGCAGATCGCGAGCGACGTGACCTGGGCCGTGCGTTCGCCCGACGTGACGCCCAAGCTGGAGGCCATTGGCGCCAGCGCGGGCGGCGGCACGCCCGAGGAGTTCCGGCGCTACCTGGCCCGCGAGACCGAGCGCTGGGGCGCGCTCATCAAGAAGCGCGGCATCCGCATCGAGTGAGCGCCCGGGGCGTTGGCGGCGCGGGGGCGATGGCCGATCATCGCCCCCGCAGGAGCCCGCCATGAAACCCTACCTCTCCCTCATCACCCTGGCCGTCGCCGACCTCGAGCGCGCGCTGCGCTTCTACCGCGACGGCCTCGGCCTGCCCACCGAGGGCATCGTCGGCCAGGACATCGCGCACGGCGCCGTCGCGTTCTTCGACCTGCAGCCCGGCCTCAGGCTCGCGCTGTTCCCGCGCGAGAACCTGTGCCACGACGCCGGCATCCCGCCCGGGCCGCCCAGCCCATCGAGCCTGAGCCTGGCCCACAACGTGGGCTCGCGAGAGGCGGTGGGCGCCGTGATGCGCGAGGCCGAGGCCGCCGGCGCGCGCATCGTGAAGCCCGCCCAGGACACCTTCTGGGGCGGCCACGCGGGCTACTTCATGGATCCGGATGGCCACTTGTGGGAGGTGGCCTGGAACCCGGCCTGGCCACTGCCGGCGTGAGCGGCGCCGCTGGTCCATGATCGCGGTGTTTCCCCGCCCGAGGGCACCCCTCCATGACCCCCATCATCCACAGCCTGCTCGACACCGACCTCTACAAGTTCTCGATGTGGCAGGCCCTGCTGCACCGCCACCCCACCACCCAGGCCCGCTACAGCTTCGTCTGCCGCAACACCAGCGCCTACCCGCTCGCCGAACTGGTGCCCGAGGTGGACCGCGAGCTGGACCACCTGTGCTCGCTGAGCTTCCAGCCCGACGAGCTCGCCTACCTGAGGGGCCTGCGCTACCTCACCTCCGACTTCGTCGACTTCCTGCGCATCTTCCGCTTCCAGCGCGAGTTCATCGAGGTGCGCGCCCAGGGCGATTCGCTGGACATCGTGGCCCGCGGCCCGCAGGTGCACGTCATGGCCTTCGAGATCTTCGTGCTGGCCATCGTCAACGAGCTGTACTTCCGCCGCTTCGACGCCACGGCCGCGCTGGCCGAAGGGCGCCGCCGCCTGGCCGGCAAGCTCGATCTGCTGCGCGATTTCGCGCGCGAACCCGAGCGCCGTCACCCCTTCGAACTGTCCGACTTCGGCGTGCGCCGCCGCTACAGCGGCGCCTGGCAGCGCGAGGTGGTGAGCACGCTGCGCGACGGGGCGCCGCGCTTCTTCAAGGGCACCTCCAACGTGCTGCTCGCCAAGGAGCTGGACCTGGCGCCCATCGGCACCATGGCGCACGAGTACCTGCAGACCTACCAGACCCTGGGCGTGCGCCTGCGCGACTTTCAGAAGGCCGCGCTGGAAGACTGGGTGCAGGAGTTCCGCGGCGACCTCGGCATCGCGCTCACCGACGTCATCACCATGGACGCCTTCCTGGCCGACTTCGACCTCTACTTCGCCAAGCTCTTCGACGGCCTGCGCCACGACTCGGGCGACCCCATCGAATGGGGCGAAAAGGCCCTGGCGCACTACGCGCGCCTGCGCATCGACCCGGCCACCAAGCGCCTGGTGTTCTCCGACGGCCTGGACCTGCGGCGCGCGCTGGCCATCTACCGCCACTTCGCCGACCGCGCGCAGATGGGCTTTGGCATCGGCACCCACCTCACCAACGACATGGGCCTGGAGCCGCTGAGCATCGTGATGAAGCTGCGCTCGGCCAATGGCCAGCCGGTGGCTAAGATCTCGGACACGCCGGGCAAGGCCCTGTGCGACGACGCCACCTTCCTGGCCTACCTGCGCCAGGTGTTCCAGGTGCCGGCCGGCGCGCCGGGCCTCAGCCCGGCGCGCCCTGGCGAATGAGGGCGCGCGCCGCCGCCTTCTCCAGCTCGGCGACGACGAACACCCCCAGCCCGGCCGAGCCCACCGCGACCCACTCGCGCGCGCCCAGGGCCGTGGTGCCGAACACCGCCTGCAGCGGTGGCAGGTAGACGAAGGCCATCTGCAGCAGCAGGCAGGCGCCCAGCGCCCAGGCCACCACCGGGTTGCCGCTCAGGCCGGCGCGGCCCAGCGCGGGCGCCAGCACGAAGCGGCTGTTGAGCAGGTAGAACATCTCGGTCACCACGATGGTGCTGACCGCCATCGTGCGCGCGGTCTCCAGCGCGGTGCCGCGCTCCAGCTCCCACAGGAACAGGCCGAGCGCCGCCGCCATCATGAGCACGGACACCATGAGCACGCGCCAGACGAAAAAGCGCGAGAGCAGCGGCTCGCCCGGCGCGCGCGGCGGGCGGCGCATGAGGTCGCCCTCGCCCGGCTCGAAGGCCAGGGCCAGCCCGAGCGTGCTGGACGTGACCATGTTGATCCACAGCACCTGCGCGGGCGTCATGGGCAGCGTGAGGCCGAACAGGATGGCGGCGATCACCACCAGCGCCTCGCCGCCGTTGGTGGGCAGCATGAACAGGATGAACTTGCGGATGTTGTCGTACACCGCGCGGCCTTCGCGCACCGCGGCGGCGATGGTGGCGAAGTTGTCGTCGGCCAGCACCACGTCGGCGGCCTCCTTGGCGGCTTCGGTGCCCTTGCGGCCCATGGCCACGCCGACGTCGGCGCGCTTGAGCGCGGGCGCGTCGTTCACGCCGTCGCCGGTCATGGCCACCACCTGCCCGTGGCGCTGCAAGGCGTTGACCAGCCGCAGCTTGTGCTCGGGGCTGGCGCGCGCGAACACGTCCACGTCCAGCGCCACGCGCTGCAGGGCCTCGTCGTCCATCAGCTCGATCTCCGCGCCCGTGATGGCCGGCTTGCCCGTGCCGATGGCGAGCTGCGCGCCGATCGCGCGCGCGGTCTCGCCGTGGTCGCCGGTGATCATCTTCACGCGGATGCCCGCCGCGTGGCAGTCGGCCACGGCGCGCACCGCCTCCTCGCGCGGCGGGTCGGCGATGCCCACCAGCGCGAGCAGCGTGTAGCCGGCGGCCACGTCCTCGAAGGCCAGGCCCGAGCCCGCTGGGGCCGCGCGCTTGCAGGCCAGCCCGAGCAGGCGCAGGCCGCGCGCGGCCATGTCGGTGGCCATGCGCCGCCAGGTGTCGACGTCGATCGCCCGTTCGCCCTCGGGGCCCCATTCGCGCGCGCTGATCTCGAGCAGCTTCTCGGGCGCGCCCTTCACGAAGATCCAGGGGCGGCCCTCGTCGTCGTGGTGCGCCGTGGCCATGAAGCGGTGCTGCGACTCGAAGGGAATGGCGTCGGCGCGCGGCCAGGCGGCCTGGGTGTGCCCGTGCAGCAGACCGGCCTTGTGGCCCAGCACCAGCAGGGCGCCTTCGGTGGGATCGCCCACCACCGTCCAGTGCCCGGCCTCGCCGGCCATGCGCGCGTCGTTGCACAGCACGCCCGCGCGCAGCGCCAGCGCCAGCGCCGGGTGGTGATCGGCGTCGATCGCGCGCTCGCCCACGCGGAACTCGCCCTCGGGCGCGTAGCCGGCGCCGCTCACGCGCACGTCCAGTCCCGCGCACACCACGCGCTGCACCGTCATTTCGTTGCGCGTGAGGGTGCCGGTCTTGTCCGAGCATATGACGGTGACCGAGCCCAGCGCCTCCACCGCCGGCAGGTGGCGCACGATGGCCTGGCGGCGCGCCATGCGCTGCACGCCGAGCGCGAGCGTGATGGTCAGGATGGCGGGCAGGCCTTCGGGGATCGCCGAGGCCACCAGGGCCACGATCATCATGAACATGTCGGCCGCCGGGTGGCCGCGCAGCCATACGCCGATGGCGAAGGTGATCAGCGCCAGCGCCAGGATGGCCAGGGCGAGCGCGCGCCCGAAGCGGTCGATCTGGCGCAGCAGCGGCGTGGCGCCCGTGGCCACGCC
This sequence comes from Hydrogenophaga sp. SNF1, assembly GCF_034421675.1. Taxonomy (NCBI): domain Bacteria; kingdom Pseudomonadati; phylum Pseudomonadota; class Betaproteobacteria; order Burkholderiales; family Comamonadaceae; genus Hydrogenophaga; species Hydrogenophaga sp. SNF1. The sequence continues at coordinate 70,292 of NZ_CP139793.1, read as the reverse complement.
GGCGAGCAGCTGGTCGATGCGGCCGATCTCGGTGTCGCGGCCGGTGGCCACCACCAGGCCGCTGGCCTGGCCGTAGCCCACCAGGGTGCCGGCATAGGCCATGCCCCGGCGGTCGCCCAGCGCCGCGTCGGCCGCCACGGCGCCGGTGTCCTTCGCCGCCGGCAGCGATTCGCCCGTGAGCGTGGATTCGTCGCAACGCAGTCCCTTGACCTGGATCAAGCGCAGGTCGGCCGGCACGCGGTCGCCCGAGGCCAGGAGCACCACGTCCCCGGGCACCAGCTCGGCCGCGTCGATGTCCTGCCGCAGGCCGTCGCGCAGCACCACCGCCCGCGGCGAGAGCATGGCGCGTATCGCCTCCAGGGCGGTCTCGGCCTTGCCTTCCTGGACAAAGCCGATGAAGGCGTTGATCAGCACGGCAACCAGCAGCACGCCCGTGTCCACCCAATGGCCCAGGAAGGCGGTGACCGCGGCCGCGCCCAGCATGACGTACAGCAGCACGTTGTGGAACTGCGCCAGCAGGCGTGCCCAGGGGCCGCGCCGGCGCGCGCCCTCCAGCCGGTTGGGGCCGTGGCGCGCCAGGCGTTCGGCCGCCTCGCGCGCGGACAGGCCCTCGCGCCGGGCCGACAGCCGCGCCAGCGCCGCCTCGGGCGTGCGGGCGTGCCAGTCGGGTGCCGCATGCGCCGGGGCCGTTCCATCTCGCCGATCCTTCACTGCCACCGCAGGTCCTCCTGCCGGCATGTTCGCCCGGTGCGCGCGGCGCCGCATCCCCAAAGGCGAGCGCCGCGCACAGTCTTTGCGCCGCCGCGCCGCCATTGCGTTATTGGTCGCGGCCATATCACGTATCCGTATTTCCGACTTGTCCCCGGCCGGGGTGGCTTCTAGTCTCCGTCGCCAATCGACACACAAGGCGGAGACAAGACATGAGCATCCCCATCCGGGCCGTGCCACTGGACGAGGGCACCGGCTACCAGCGCAAGCGCGTGTCCCACGATGGCCGGCTCACCGAGGTGGGCCGCGGCACGCCCATGGGCGAGTTGCTGCGCCGCTACTGGCACCCCGTGGGGCTGTCCTCGCACGCCACCGACACGCCGCGCGAGGTGCGCCTCCTCGGCGAGGACCTGGTGCTCTACCGCGACAAGAAAGGCCGCCCCGGCCTGCTGCACAACCGCTGCTGCCACCGGGGCACCACGCTCTACTACGGCCGCGTGGAGGAAGAAGGCATCCGCTGCTGCTACCACGGCTGGCTGTTCGACGCCGAAGGCCGCTGCCTGGACCAGCCCTGCGAGCCCGCAGGCGGCGCCGCGCACCGCGGCAAGGTGCGCCAGCCCTGGTACCCCGTGCAGGAGCGCTACGGCCTCATCTTTGCCTACATGGGGCCGCCCGAGCGAAAGCCCGTGCTGCCGCGCTACGACGCGCTGGAGGAGCTCGATCCGGGAGAGTTCATCGACGTGGACGACACCAGCATCGGCAGCGGCGGTGGCGCGGTCGCACCCTGCAACTGGTTGCAGCACTACGAGAACGTGATCGATCCGTTCCATGTGCCGATCCTGCACGGCAACTTCAGCGGCACGCAGTTCACGCCCACCATGAACCTCATGCCGCAGGTGAGGTTCGACCTCACCGAACGCGGCGTCAAGGTGTTCAGTACGCGCCAGCTCGACGGCGGCCAGGTGATGAAGCGCACCACCGAGGTGGTGCTGCCCACGCTGCGCGTGGTGCCCAACCCCTACGTGGGCAAGTACGGCAAGGTCGAGTCCATCGGCTGGACGGTGCCGATCGACGACACGCACTACCGCATCTACACCGCCGCGCGCGTGACGAAGAAGGGCGAGATCCTGCCGCGCGCGCCGGACGCCGCGACCCGCCCGCGCTGGGACCAGATGACACCCGAGCAGCGCCGCGACTTCCCCAACGACTGGGAGGCCCAGGTCGGCCAGGGCCCCATCACGCTGCACGGCGAGGAGCACCTGGCCACCACCGACCGTGGCATCGTCATGCTGCGCCGGCTGCTCGCGCGCCAGGTCGAGGCCGTCGAGCGCGGCGACGACCCTGTCGGCGTGCACTTCGACGAGGCATCGGCCTACGTCCGGCTCGAAGCGGGCCAGTACGTCGAGCCGGCCGAGCCGGCCAGGTGATCCCCGCGTTCCCGCCCCACCACAAGACACGACACGACACGACAGGAGACAAGCCATGCAACGACGCCAACTCATGGGGGCCGTGCTCGCGGCGGCCACCGCCTGCGCCGGCCTCATCGGCGCGAGCGCCGCCCACGCGCAGGGGCCGGTCACCTTGCGCTATGCCACCTTCCTGCCCCCAGGCGGCCTGTTCACCAAGGACGACGGCGTCATGGGCCGCTGGGCCAAGTCGGTGGAGGAGGCCTCGGGCGGCGAGGTGAAGATCCAGATCCTGCCGGGCGGCACCCTGGGCGCGGCGGGCCGCAACCCCGGCGCGCAGCTCAAGCTCGTCACCGACGGCATCGCCGACATCGCCTTCGTCATCCCGTCCACCACGCCGGGGCGTTTTCCCGACGACAACCTCTTCGGCCTGCCCGTGAGCGAGAGCGCGGCCGAGGGCTCGCTCACTTTTTGGAAGCTGCACGAGCAGGGCCTGATGCGCGGCTACGACGACAAGTCCTTCTACATCATTGGCCTGCTGGTGAACCCGCCCAACGTGCTGCACACCAAGGGCCCGGTGAAGAAGGTGGAGGATCTGCGCGGCCTGCGCCTGCAGGCCAGCGGCGCCGAGCAGCAGGAGCTGATCCGCGCCCTGGGCGCGACACCGGTGGGCACGGTGTCCGTGCGCGAGGCGGCCGAGGCCATCAGCCGCGGCGTGGTCGACGGCACGCCCAAGGACTGGCTGGCCCTGCATTCCTTTCGCATCGCCGACGCCACCGCGCACCATGTGAACATTCCCATGGGCGCCTCCACCATCATGTTCGCGCTCAACCGCGCCAAGTACGACAGCCTCTCGCCCAAGGCCCGCGCCGCCATCGACCGCTTCAGCGGCGAGCCCTTCGTGCGCATGGCCGGCAAGCTGTTCGACGAGTACACCGACGCCAAGCACAAGGAGACGGTGGACGACAAGAAGCGCCAGGTGATCACCCTGCCGCCCGAGGAGCGCGCGCGCTGGGACAAAGCCATGGGCACCGTGGTGCAGGACTGGCGCCAACGCGACGCCACCAACGAGCGCCTCTGGCAGGCCTTCACCAAGACCCGCGCGCAGGTGCGCGGCGAACTGGGCATGAAGTGATGGCCGCCGGGCGCGCGCCCGGCGCCGGCTCAGGCCGCCAGGGGGGCGGCGGCTTCGGCGGCGGCGGCGTGCGCCACCTGCCGGATTTCCTCGCGCAGCCAGCGCAGGCCCGGGTCCTGCTCGGTGCCCCGGTCCCAGTACAGACAGGAGCGGTAGCCCTCCAGGTGCACCGGCAGCGGCAGGGTCTGCAGCCGATCGCCGAACAGGCGGGCCAGCCGCGCGGGGAACACCGAGATCATGTCGCTGCGCGAGATCACGTCGGCCGCCTGATCGAAGCTGGGCATGGACAGGCGCACCAGGCAGTGGCGCCCGTGCCGCGCCACGCTGTCCTCCAGCACGCTCTCGATGTTGGGGTAACGGAAACCGAAGAACACATGTGGCCATTGGCAGAACGCTTCCAGCGGGTCTTCGCTGCCCGTGAACCCGGGGTGCCCCTTGCGCGTGACGAGCACGAAATGCTCCTCGAACAGCACGGCCGAGTTCAGGCCCGAGCGCATGCTCGGCTCGGGCGCGCAACCCAGGTCCACGTCGCCGCGGCGGATGCGCTCGAACAGCGTGTGAAACTGCGGCGGCTCCCAGGCGATGCGCACGCTCGCGTTGGTGGCGTGCAGCCGCGCCATCAGCGGCGCCAGGATCAGGCGGCTGCTGTAGTCGCTGCCCGCGATGCGGAAGATGCGGTCGGAACCCGTGGGGTCGAAGCTGTGGCCGTTCTCCAGCAGGCGGCCCATGCGCAGGAGCAGGTCGGCCACCGCATCGGCCATGGACAGCGCCAGCGGCGTGGGCGACACGCCATGGGGCGTGCGCTTGAACAGCGGGTCGCCAAAGGTGCGGCGCAGCTTGGCCAGCGAGCCGCTCACCGCCGGCTGGCTCAGGAACAGGCGCGCCGCCGCGCGCGACACGCTGCGCTCGCGCATCAGCGCGTCGAAGGTGCGCAGCATGCCGATGTCGAGGGCGCGCAGGTCGATGCGGGGGGGCTTGCTCATGCGGGCGCTGTCGTGTGGACCGTCGTGAGGGAGCGGCGATTCTGGACCGGGACCCCCATCGAAGGGCATAGGGCGTGACCCTGCCATCGCCCCACCACAGAACAGGAGACACCCCATGAACACCATCGACGCCGCGCTGCGCCGCTTCGCCTACCTGCTGGCGGCCGCCGGCCTGTGCCTGCTCTTTCTCAACGCCATCGCGACCGTGCTCGACGTGCTGGGCCGCACCCTGTTCGCCACGCCGATCGACCGGCTCAGCGACGTCTCGGGCCTGATCTACATCCTGGCCGCCGCCTGCTGCGTGCCCGCGGCCACCGCGCAGATGCGGCACATCACCATCAAGCCCTTCGAGGAGCGGCTCGCGCCGCGGCCCTACGCCGCCCTGGAGGGCCTGGCCGCGTTGCTGAAGCTGGCCGTGTGGGCGGTGCTGGCCTGGCAGCTCTGGGCCCACGCGGCCGAGATGGAGGCCACGCACCAGACCCTGTCGCAGCTGCGCGGCGTGCGGGTCGCGCCGTTCTGGACGTTCGTGGCGCTGGCCATGAGCTTCAACGCCCTGCTCGAAGCGCTCAACCTGCTGCGCTTCACCCGGGTCGCGCTCGGCGCGATGCCGCCCGACACCGCGGCGCCCGCCGAATCCGCCGAGCCCGCCAACATGCTTTGAGTCCAGGCCGCACACCATGTCCTCCACCACCATCATCCTGTTCGGCTTCGTCGGCCTGTTCGCGCTCATCCTCCTGCAGGTGCCCATCGGCGTGGCCATGATGGTCTCGGGCGCCGCGGGTTTCGCCGCGATCGTGGGCGTGCAGCCCGCGCTCTCGATGTTCGGCGGCGAAGTCGCGTCGTCCTTTGCCAGCGCCGACCTCGCGCTGATCCCCATCTTCCTGCTGATGGGCAACTTCGCCAGCGCGGCCGGCCTGTCCACCGACCTCTACCGCCTGGCCGACGCCTTCGTGGGCCATCGCCGCGGTGGCCTGGCCCTGGCCACCCTGGGCGGCTGCGCGGGCTTCGGCGCGCTGTGCGGCTCGTCGCTGGCCACCGTCGGCACCATGCACCGCGTGGCCTATCCCGAAATGCTGGCGCGCGGCTACCCGCCGCACTTCGCGGCCGGCACCATCGCCGTGGGCGGCACGCTGGGCATTCTGGTGCCGCCCTCCATCATCCTGGTGGTGTACTCGGTGCTGGCCGAAACCTTCGTCATCGACCTCTACATCGCCGCCCTGCTGCCCGCGCTGATGGCGGTGGCGTTTTACGGCGCGGCCGTGGTGCTGTACGGCATGACCCGCCGCGCCGCCATGCCGGCGGGGCCCCGCCTGAGCGGCGCCGAGCGGCTCGAGGCGGTGCGCCAGTCGCTGTTCGTCATCGCGCTCGCGGGCCTGGTCATCGGCGGCATCTACGCGGGCGTCTTCACCGCGCTGGAGGCGGCCTCGGTCGGCGCGGTGCTGTCCTTCGCCGCCTACCTGTGGCGGCGCGGCTGGCGGCGCGCCGAAGCCTTCAAGCTCATCGGCGACACCGCCTCCGTCACCGGCATGATCTACGTGATGGTGATCGGCGCTTCGGCGTTCAATTACTTCGTCACCGTCAGCGGCGTGGCCGACCTGTTCATGGCCGCCGTCAACGCCACCCACCTGCCGCCCTGGGGCGTGATCGCCCTCATCCTGGTGGTCTACATCGTGCTCGGAGCCTTCTTCGACGAAGTCGCCACCATGCTGATCACCCTGCCCTTCGTGCTGCCGCTGATCGTCTCCTGGGGGTACGACCCGCTGTGGTGGGGCATCGTCAACGTCACGGTCATCATGATCGGCCTGTTCTGCCCGCCCATTGGCCTGAACGTGATGGTGATGCACGGCCTGGTGCGCGACGTGCCCTTGCGCCGCATGTACCTGGGCGTGCTGCCCTTCCTGCTGGCCGATTTCCTGCGACTGGGCCTGCTGGTGGCCTTCCCGCTGATTGCCACCTGGTTGCCCGCGGCCCTGCGCTGAGCGCGCGCGGCGCGCCACAATCGCGCCGTCCCCGTTCTTCGACGCCGCCCCATGAGCCAGACCATCAACGGCCCCGATGGCCGCCCGCGCTGCCGCTGGTGCGCGGGCGCGCCCGAGTTCCTGCCCTACCACGACACCGAATGGGGCTTTCCGGTCGACGACGACCAGCGCCTGTTCGAGAAGCTCAGCCTGGAGGCGTTCCAGTCGGGCCTGAGTTGGCGCACCATCCTCGCCAAGCGCGAGAACTTTCGCGCCGCCTTCGAGGGCTTCGACTTCCACCGCGTGGCGCGCTTTGGCGAGCGCGACGTCGAACGCCTGCTGGCCGACCAGGGCATCGTGCGGCACCGCGGCAAGATCGAGGCGGTGGTTCACAACGCGCGCTGCGCGCAGGAGATGGTGAAGGCCGAGGGCTCGCTCGCCGCCTATTTCTGGCGCCACGAACCCGGGCCCGGCGAACTGGCGCCACCCCAGAGTGTCTCCACCTCGGCCACGTCCATCGCGCTGTCCAAGGACCTGAAGCAGCGCGGATGGAAGTTCGTCGGCCCGACCACCGTTTATGCCTTCCTGCAGGCCATGGGCCTGATCAACGACCACGCCGAAGGCTGCGTGGTGCGGGCCTCGGTGGACCGGGCGCGCCGCGCCTTCCGTCGCCCCGGCCGCTGAGTTCCACGTCGCGACACGCGACACCACGGGGTGTTCCAGCACGGAACACCCGGGCCTGGGGATTGCCCGAGGGTGCGCCCGCGCGGCGCCGGCGCGAACATGTCCATTCGCCCAGGAGAACCCCATGAGCGCCGCCGGCCCGTTTCCCTGGCGCCCAGCCCCGCAGTGCGCCGCACGGAGGTGAATACCATGAGCACCGAGACCGAATCCCTCGCCCGCGGCGCCAGCCAGCCGCCGCTGCGCGAAGACACCATTGGCGCCGCGCTGGACGCCACCGCGCGCGAGCACGCGAACCGCGAGGCGCTGGTGATTCCCCAGGAAGGCGTGCGCTGGACCTGGGCCGAGTTGCGCGAGCGCGCCGATGAATGGGCCGCCGGCCTGCTGTCCCTGGGCCTGCAGCCGGGCGACCGCGTGGGCATCTGGGCGCCCAACTGCAGCGCCTGGGCGCTCACGCAGTTCGCCACCGCGCGCGCCGGGCTCATCCTGGTCAACATCAACCCGGCCTACCGTGCCAGCGAACTGGCCTACGCGCTGCACAAGGTGGGCTGCCGTGCCCTGGTGCTGGCGCCCGCGATCAAGAGCAGCGACTGCCTGGCCATCCTGCGCGGCGTCGCGCCCGAGCTCGACCGCTGCGCGCCCGGCCAGCTGCAGGCCGCCGCTCTGCCCGAACTGCGCTGGGTGATCCGCCTGGGCGAGGCGCGCACGCCCGGCATGCTCAACTTCGCCGACGTGGGCGCGCGCGCCACGCCCGCGCTGCGCGAACGCCTGGCCGCCATCGGCCCGCGCCTGAAGGCGCGCGACCCGATCAACATCCAGTTCACCTCCGGCACCACGGGCCACCCCAAGGGCGCCACGCTCACGCACCGCAACATCCTCAACAACGGCTACTTCGTGGGCGAGGCCATCCGCCTGCAGGCGGCCGATCGGCTGTGCATTCCCGTGCCGCTGTACCACTGCTTCGGCATGGTCATGGGCAACCTGGCCTGCGTCACGCACGGCAGCACCATGGTCTACCCGAGCGAGTCCTTCGACCCGCAGGCGGTGCTGCGCACCGTGCAGGCCGAGCGATGCACGGTGCTCTATGGCGTGCCCACCATGTTCATCGCCGTGCTCGACCACCCGGACTTCGCCGGCACCGACCTGGGCACGCTGCGCACCGGCATCATGGCCGGCTCGCCCTGCCCCATCGAGGTGATGAAGCGCGTGCAGAGCCAGATGCACATGGGCGAGGTGACCATCGCCTACGGCATGACCGAGACCTCGCCGGTGTCCACGCAAAGCGCGGTGGACGACCCGTTGGAGCGGCGGGTGTCCACCGTGGGCCGCGTGCAGCCGCACCTGGAGATCAAGATCGTCGACACCGAGGGCCGCACCGTGCCGCGCGGCGCCGTGGGCGAGTTCTGCACGCGCGGCTACTCGGTGATGCAGGGCTACTGGGGCGACGCGGAGAAGACCGCCGAGGCCATCGACAGCGAGGGCTGGATGCACACCGGCGACCTGGCCACCATGGACGAGGCGGGCTTCGTCAACATCGTGGGCCGCCTCAAGGACATGGTGATCCGTGGCGGCGAGAACGTGTACCCGCGCGAGGTGGAGGAGTTCTACTACCGCCACCCCAAGGTGCAGGACGTGCAGGTGGTCGGCGTGCCCGACCCCAGGTACGGCGAGGTGCTGTGCGCCTGCGTGGTGCTCAAGCCCGGCCAGCAGGCCAGCGCCGACGAGCTGCGCGCGTTCGCGCAGGGTCAGATCGCGCACTACAAGGTGCCGGCGTACATCGAGTTCGTCGACGCCCTGCCCATGACCATCACCGGCAAGATCCAGAAGTTCGTGCTGCGCGAGCAGATGGCGAAGAAGCTGGGCCTGACAGCGGCGGCCACCGCCTGAACGGACCCCGCGCGCGGTGCCGCAGACCACCGACCCGCGCCGCTGACCCGGCGGCGCGGTGGCCTCAGCCCGCGCGGCCCGGCGGCTCGCGGTAAGCCTCGGCGATCAGGTCCGTCAGCAGGCGCGTGGCCTCGGCCAGGTCCGCGCGGTGCACGATGCCGATGTCGCGGTGGAAGGTGTGCGCGCCCAGGTCCAGCGCCCGCACGCCGGCCGGCCAGCGGCGCCGGTCGGTGGTCTGCGGCACCAGGGTCGCGCCCAGGCCCGCCGCCACCAGCCGCACGATGGCCTCCTGTTCGTCGAGTTCGCACACCTCCCGCACCGCCAGGCCCTGGGCGCGCAGGAAACGGTCCACCTGCCGGCCGCCGAAGGAGCTGCGGTCGTAGCGGATGAAGGGCAGGCCCGCGATCAGCGCGCGCCAGTCGCCCGGCGGCGCGGCGCGTGGCACCAGCAGGCGGAAGGGCTCGCGCGCCAGCGGCGTCCAGCGCAGGTCGCTGTGCAGCGCGAAGGGCGGGCGGATGATGAGCGCCGCGTCGAGATCGCCGGCGTCCACCGCGTTGAGCAGCGCGGTCGACACGCCGGGCACCACGCGCGTGCGGCTGCCCGGCAGCTGGCGGTGGAACTTCACCAGGGCCTGCGGCAGCACGGCCTGCTGCACCGAAGCGATGGCGCCCAGCGCCACGAACACCGCCGGCGCCTGGGTGCGCTGGCGCGAGCCCAGCTGGCCGTAGAGCTGGATCAGGGCCTGCGCCTGCGCCAGTGTCTGCCGTCCGCGCCGGTTCAGCCGCGCCGCGCGGCCGGTGCGGTCGAACAGGGTGAAGCCCAGTTCCTCCTCCAGCCGCTTCATCTGCGCGCTCACGGCCGCCTGCGTCAGGCCGATCTGCTGGCCGGCGGCGGCGAAGGTGCCCTCGCGGGCCACGGCAACGAAGGTCTTGAGTTCGCGGATCATGCACAAAGAATACTTGTGCTCGGTTCAAAAAACGATTGATTTTCTTTTGGCTCGGCAGGGCCTAGCATCGCGGCTTTCCATCCCAGCCACGAGACCGTCGATGAACACCGCCACCGCCGCCCCCGCTCCCACCATGCGCGCGCCCAGCACCAACCCCGCGCCGATGTCGCCCTTCCACCTCGCCTTCCCGGTGCACGACCTGGCCGCCGCGCGCCGCTTCTACGGCGACATGCTGGGCTGCCCCGAGGGCCGCAGCTCGCCCGAGTGGATCGACTTCAACTTCTACGGCCACCAGATCGTGGCCCACCTCGCGCCCGAGGCCTGCGGTGGCGCGGCGGTGAACGCGGTCGATGGCCACGGCGTGCCGGTGCGCCACTTCGGCATCGTGCTGCCCCTGGCCGACTGGGAGGCCATGGCCGAGCGCCTGAAAAGCCTGGGCACGACCTTCGTGATCGAGCCCTACATCCGCTTCAAGGGCCAGCCCGGCGAGCAGGCCACCATGTTCTTTCTCGACCCCTCGGGCAACGCCATCGAGGTGAAGGCCTTCGGCGACATCAACAAACTGTTCGCCAAGTGAACGTCAGCCGCTTCGAGCCCGTGCGGCCCGAGCACGCCAGCCGCCTCATCAACCACGGCCCCACCGTGCTGGTGACCAGCGCGCACGGCGGGCGGCGCAATGTGATGGCGGCGGCCTGGTCGATGCCCGTGGAATTCACGCCGCCGCGCGTCGCGGTGGTGATCGACAAAAGCACCTTCACGCGCGAGCTTGCGCAGGCCGGCGGCGGCTTCGGCCTGTGCCTGCCGGGCCTCGCGCTCGCGGACCTCACCTACAGCGTCGGCCAGCACAGCGGGCGCGAGGGCGACAAGTTCGCGCGCTACGGCATCGGCACCGTCACCGGTCCCGTGCTCGGCCTGCCCCTCATCGAGCACGGCTGCGCGGCCTGGCTCGAATGCCGCCTGATCCCCGAGCGGCACACCGAGGACGCCTACGACACCTGCTTTGCCGAGGTGGTGGCCGCCGCGGCCGACCCGCGCATCTTCGCCAAGGGGCGCTGGCTGTTCGACGAGCGCAACGCCGAACTGCACACCATCCACCACCTGGGCGCGGGCCTCTTCGTGCGCTCGGGCGGCACGGTGCAGGCCCGGGCGCTGTAAGCCCCGCGCCAAGACCCCCCGTTCTCGTCGGACGCCGCGTGTCCTGCACGCGGTGCTTGCATTCGACCAGCAATGCAAGTAGATTTGCGCAATCGATGGGCTTGCAAATTTCAAGTGCATCGTCTTGGTGCATCAGAAACTCCCCGTTTTGATGCGCGTTCCACCCCTTCCCGAGGATTCCCGCATGAAGACCCATCGCCGAGTTCTGCTCGCGGCCGCCCTGTGCGCCGCCTTGGGCGGCACCACCGCCCTCGCCCAGGCCCAGACCCTCGTGGTCGCCACCGACACCGCCTTCGTGCCCTTCGAGTTCAAACAGGGCGACAAGTACGTGGGCTTCGACATCGATCTGTGGGACGCCGTGGCCAAGGAGCTGGGCCTGAGCTACCGCCTCCAGCCCATGGACTTCAACGGCATCCTGCCCGCGCTGCAGACCAAGAACGTGGACGTGGCGCTCGCGGGCATCACCATCAAGGACGAGCGCAAGAAGGTCATCGACTTCTCCGACGGCTACTACGACAGCGGCTTCATGATCATGGTGCCGGCCGACAGCCAGGTGAAGGGCGCGCCGGACCTCAAGGGCAAGAGCCTGGCCATCAAGACCGGCACCTCGGCCGCCGACTACGCCAAGGCCAATTTCCAGGGCACCGAGCTGCGCCAGTTCCCCAACATCGACAACGCTTACCTCGAGCTCATGACCGGCCGCGTGGACGCCGCCATGCACGACACGCCCAACGTGCTGTACTTCGCCAACACGGCGGGCAAGGGCAAGGTCAAGGTGGTGGGCACGCAGATGATGGCCCACCAGTACGGCATCGGCTTTCCCAAGGGCAGCCCGCTGGTGCCCAAGGTGAACGGCGCGCTGGCCAAGATCAAGGCCGATGGCCGCTACAACGCCATCTACAAGAAGTGGTTCGGCACCGAGCCGCCCAAGCCCTGATCGCCCGGGCACGCGCACCTCACGCCAGAGCTTCACCATGGATTTCGACGTCTCGGTGATCGTCAACGCCCTGCCGGCGCTGCTGCAGGGCGCCAAGCTCACGGTGCTCATCACCGTGGCGGGCCTGCTGGGCGGCACCGTGGTGGGGCTGGTCTTCGGCCTCATGCGGGCCTACGGCAACCGACTGCTCAACACCCTGGGCTTCCTCTACATCGAACTGGTCCGCGGCACGCCCATCGTGGTGCAGGTCATGTTCATCTACTTCGCGCTGCCGGTGCTCGCCGACATCCGCGTCGACCCGATGACGGCGGCGATCACCTCGATCGTCGTCAACTCGGGCGCCTACATCGCCGAGATCGTGCGCGGCGCCTTCCTGTCGGTGCCCAAGGGCCTGCGCGAGGCCGGGCTGGCGCTGGGCCTGCCCTCGTGGCGCGTGCTGGCCTTCGTCATCGGCCCGGTGGCCTTTCGCCGCATGACGCCGCCGCTGGGCAACCAGTTCATCGTCAGCCTGAAGGACACCTCGCTGTTCATCGTCATCGGCGTGGGCGAGCTCACGCGCCAGGGCCAGGAGATCATGGCCGCCAACTTCCGCGCGGTGGAGATCTGGAGCGCCGTGGCCCTCATTTACCTGTGCCTGATCGGCGCGCTCACCTTCGCGCTGCGCACGGTCGAGAAACGGATGCGCATCCTATGAAGATGGTCGAGTTCCAGAAGGTCAGCAAACGCTTCGGCGCCACCGTGGTGCTCGACGGCGTCGACCTCAGCATCGGCCAGGGCGAGGTGGTGGTGCTCATCGGCCCCTCGGGTTCGGGCAAGTCCACGCTGCTGCGATGCATCAACGCGCTGGAGACCATCGACGGCGGCGACCTGATCGTCGACGGCCGCAGCGTGCGCGGCGGCCCGTCCACCGTGCGCGAGATCCGCCAGGAAGCCGGCATGGTGTTCCAGCAGTTCAACCTGTTTCCGCAGATGACCGCGCTGCAGAACGTGGCCTTCGGCCCGCGCCAGGTGCGTGGCACGCCGCGCGCGCAGGCCGAACAGGAGGCCCAGGCCCTGCTGAAGAAGGTGGGCCTGGCCGAGCGCCAGCACCACTACCCGAGCGAACTCTCGGGCGGCCAGCAGCAGCGCGTGGCCATCGCGCGCGCGCTCGCGGTCAAGCCCAAGCTCATGCTGTTCGACGAACCCACCTCCGCGCTCGACCCCGAGCTGCGCCAGGAGGTGCTGCGCGTGATGCAGTCCCTGGCCGAAGAGGGCATGACCATGATCGTCGTCACGCACGAGATCGCCTTCGCGCGCAAGGTCGGCACGCGCCTCATCTTTATGGAGCACGGCCACATCGCCGTCGACGGCCCGCCGGTCGAACTGATCGACCAACCCAGCAACCCCCGGCTGCGCGAATTCCTGCAGCACGTCGAATAGCGGACCGCATGCTCGCTCATCTGCAACTCGAAGGCTCCCCGTTCGAGGTGGGCCAGGCCCTGGGCCGCTTCGGCGCGGCCGCCCTGCACCGCTACGCGCAGGCATCGCCCGCGTGGGCCACGGTCATGCGCTGGCGCGGCCATCCGCGCGTGGCCGCCATGGCCGCGCTGGTGCGCGCCCACCACCCCGCCATCTGGCAGGAGCTGCAGGGACTGGCCGATGGCCTGGGCCTGCCCGCCGACGAGGTGTTCCTGTGGAACTGCCGCGGCGACCTCTGGGCCATGGCGCCGGACGGCTGCACCACCGTGCAGCTGCCCCCCGCCGCGCCCGGCGCCGCGCCCGTGGTGGCCCACAACGAAGACGGCGACCCGGCCTTCCAGGGCCACTGCGCCATCGCGCAGGTTGCGGTCCGCGGCGGCGCGCGCTTCGCCTCGTTCGTCTACCCGGGCTCGCTGCCGGGCCACACCTTCGCGGCCACGGCTGGTGGGCTGGTGATGACGGTGAACAACCTGCGCGCGCTGGAGGCGGGCACCGGCCTGCCGCGCATGGTGCTGACCCGCGCGCTGCTGGACGCGCCCGGCGTGGAGGCGGCGCTGGATGGCCTGCGCGCCGCGCCGCGCGCGGGCGGCTTTCACCTCACGCTGGCGCAGGCCGGGCGGCCCGGCATCGTCAGCGTGGAGTTCAACGACGCCCTGGTCTCGGTGCAGGCCGTGCAGCGGCCGGCGGTGCACGCCAATCACATGGTGCATGCGGCCATGGCGCACCGCCCGCAGATCGTCACCGGTTCGTCCGGCCACCGCCAGTTGCGCGGCGACGAGCTGCTGCGCCAGCAAGGAGCCGAAGCCATCGACCCGCTCGACATCCTGTTCGACGCCGAGGACCCGCGCTACCCGATCTACCGCGACCGGGCCGACGACAGCGACCACGAAAACACCATGGCCACCGCGAGCTTCACGCTCGGGCCCACGCAGGTGGACTGGGAGGTGCGCACGGGCGGCCACCGCGAAACCTCGTTTAGGATGCGCGACGCCCTTCGCCTGTAGCCTCTCACCGCGCCGTCCCCACCCATGCCGAAACCCGCTCCGCCCGTGGCGACCACCGTGGACGGGCTGCGCGCGCTCGTCGTCGCCATCGGCCGCGGCGACGCCAGCGTCTCGCTCGGCGGCAAGGCGCTCGCGGTGCTGGCGCGGCTGGTCGAGCAGCCCAAGGACGTGGCGCTCAGCACCATCACCGAGCTGGGCGAGCGCATGGGCGTGAACCCCTCCACCCTCACGCGCCTGGCCACCCGCCTGGGTTTTGCCGGCTTCACCGATTTCCAGGCCGTGTTCCGCGAGCACGCCATGCAGGGCGGGCCGCATTTCTATACGCAGCAGGCGCACCGCCTGCTGGAAGACGCCTCGGCCGACAGCCCGCGCACCGCGCGCGGCGTGGTGGCCAAGCTGGCGCAGGAATCCATCCGCAATGTCGACGCCTTCCTGGGCCAGCTCGACGAGGCCGAACTCGGCAAGGCGGCGCGCCTGCTGGCGCGCGCGCCGCACGTGCGCATTCTGGGCCTGCGGCAGATCCATTCCATCGCCAGCTTCCTCACCTACGGCCTGGGCATGCTGCGCGCCGAGGTCGCGCTGGCCGACGGCCCGGGCCTGGGCGTGGCCGAGAGCCTGGCCCAGATGTCGCCGGGCGACGCCCTCATCGTCTGCAGCGTGGCGCCCTACACCCGCATGGTGGCCGACGTGGCGCGCGCCGCCGCCGCCGCCGGCGTGCACGTCATCGCCATCACCGACACCCGCGCCTCGCCGCTGGCGCCGCCCGCGCGCCACGCCTTCTTCATCCCGCACGAGAGCAGCTTCATCAGCAACAGCATGGGCGCCTACGTGGTGTTCTGCGAAGGGCTGATCAACCTGGTGGCGCGCGAACTGGGCGACAAGGCCCTGCAGGCGCTGGCGCGCCGCGAGGGCTTCATCGAGAGCCTGGGGATCGAGACCGGCTGATCGATCAGCCGGTGGCCGAGAACGCCGCGTGGTACGCCACCTCGCCGCGCGGCACGGGGCCCGCGAACGCCAGGCCCATGAAGTACTCGGGCGGCACGCCAGGATAGGCCAGTCCCTCGTGCACCGCGAAGCCCCAGCGGCCGTAGTAGGCCGGCTCGCCCAGCACCACGCAGCCCTCGGCGCCCAGGGCCCGCAGGCGCGCCAGCCCTTCGTCCATCAGGCGGGCGCCGATGCCCGCGCGTTGCCGCGAAGGCCGCACCGCGATCGGCCCCAGGCCGTACCAGCGCCCGGCACGGCCGGCGATGGTGACCGGCGAGAACGCGACGTGGCCGACCAGGCCCTCGGCCCCGTCCACGGCCACCAGCGAGAGCGTGAGCGCGCCGGCCGCGCGCAGCTCGCGCACGATGGCCGGTTCGGTGCCGGCGCTGTGGGGGGTGCCGGCGAAGGCCTGGGCGACCAGCGAGGCGATGGCGGGGGCGTCGGTGGGCTGTTCGGGGCGCAGCTGCATGGGCTGCATTGTCGGGGCGGCGTCGGTGAGGCGCGCGCCCGGCAACGGGGCGTTCATCGGCAGGCCCGCTCCATCCTCACCCGCGCCACCTCCACCACCCGTTCAATCACCTCCCGCGCGTGCTCCAGCCCCATGAGCGCGAACAGCTCGGGCAGCAAGGCCTGACGAATGACGAAGCCGATGTTGTGCGGGTTGAGCGAGTGCTCGACCATGGCCCGGCCCACCACCGCGTCGATGGACAGGGCTTGCCTCGCCCAGGCGTCGGGTGGCGTGCGCGCGAACGCCTCTTCGCCCAGCACCAGGCGGCAGATGCCGCAATAGGCCCGCGCCAGCGGATGGGCCGCCAAGGCGTCGGGCAGGCCGTCCACCGTTCGCGCCGCGACCTGGTCTTCCAGGCGCACCAGCAGCATGTACTGCTTGAGCGGCTGATCGAACAAGGCCTGCGTCTGGGCGACGGCCTGTTTCAGCCGATCGGCGAACACCGTTTGCGCGTAGGGGTCGTCGGCCAGCGCCACCTGGATGGTCTTTCGCAGGCGCGCGCGCACCAGGTCGGCTTCGTTGCGGGCCTTCTCCGGGCTCCAGCGCTCGGGGGCGTCGGTCCGTGCCGGAGGGGTCAACAGGTACGCGCCCTCCGGTTCCCGCACCGCCAGCCGCTGCCAGCGCGGACCCGCGGCGTGGCGCAGGTGCTCGGGCCCGCTGTCGCTCCGGTCCTCGGTCTCCTGGGCGTCGCCTTGCGCGATGCGGCGCAGGCCGTTGAAAAAGCGCCGTTCGGCGCGGTAGGTGGCGATGGCCTGTTCGGACACCTGGGGGTCGTCGAAGAAGCTGCGCGAGGCCTCGGCCGTCTGCAGGCACTGCGTGAAACGCCGCAGGGCGGCGTAGAAGGCGTCGCGGCGCTGTTGTTGCGCGTCGAGGCCCTGCCCGCTGCCGCTGTCCACGAAGCGGGGCATCAGGGCCTGCCGGTACTGCTCCAGGTCGGACGGGTCCCGCACCTCGTCGAACAGGGCGCGCAGGGCCGCGTGCAGGGCCGGCAGCTGGCGGTACTCGGCGCTCACCGGTCGATAGAGGCCCGCGACGTCGTCGAGCTCGTAGCCCCCCTGGGTGCGCGCTTCCAGGTTCTGGTAGTCGCGCAAGGCGCTGTCCAGTTCGCGCAGGATGCCGCGGTAGTCCACCAGCAGGCCGTGGCGCTTGGCTTCGTGCGGGCGGTTGACGCGCGCCACGGCCTGGATCAGGTTGTGCGCCTTCAGTGGCTTGTCGATGTACAGCACGGCATTGCGTGGTTCGTCGAAGCCGGTGAGCAGCCGGTCGACAACGATCAGCAGCTCAGGCCCGCCGTCGCCACTGAAATCGCGCAGCACGCGGTGCTCGTGAGCCTGTGCGTCGCGGCCCACATGGGCGTCCCACCAGCGCTGCACCTCGAGCCGGCCCTGGTCGTCGATGGCGTCGTGGCCCTCGCCGTTGTCGGGCGGCGACATGATCACGGCGCTGCTCACCAGGCCCGTGGCCTCAAGGCAGCGGTGGTAGCGGATCGCGTCGAGCTTGCTCGCCGTGGCCACCTGGCCTTTGAGACCCAGGCGCTTGACGTGCCGCTCGAAGTGCTGGGCGATGTCCCAGGCGATGAGCTCGATGCGTTGGGGGGCGCCGTATACCGCGCGCCGGCTCGTGTAGCGGCCCTTGAGCTCCGCGGTCTGTTCGGGCGTGAGGCCGGCGCTGATCCGGTTGAACCAATGGTTGGCGGCGTCGTCGTCGACGCCCATCTCGGGCACGCGCTCTTCGTACAGCAGGGGCACCACGGTGCCGTCGTCCACCGCGCGCTGCAAGCTGTAGGCGTGCACGATGGGTCCGAAGCGTTGCGAGGTCTTTTCCTCCTTGAGCAGGGGGGTGCCCGTGAAGGCCAGGCAGGCCGCGCGTGGCAGCACCCGGCGCAGGCGCTCATGCAGTTGCCCGCCATGGCTGCGATGGCCCTCGTCGACCAGCGCCACGATGTCGGCCGAAGGGTTGTAGCACTCAGGCCGTTGCGTGGCGGTGGTGAACTTGTGGACCAGCGTGAACACGATGCGCTCGCTCCCCCGGCCGATGCGCCGCGCCAGCTCGCGCCCGCTGCCCACGCGGGCCTTCTCGCCATCCTTCTTCGCGGCCACGGCCGAGCCGAAGGCGCCGCCGTTCGTGAAATTGCGCGCGAGCTGGTCTTCGAGGTCGAGGCGGTCGGTGACGACGAGCACGCGGCAGGCCTGCGTGTCGGGGTGGAACACCAGGGCCCTGGCCAGGAAGACCATGGTCAAGCTCTTGCCCGAGCCCGTGGTGTGCCAGAGCACACCGCCCTGGCGAGCGCCGTCGGGGCGGCGCTGCTGAATGCGCTGGAGCATGGCCCGCACGCCGAAGTACTGGTGTGGCCGCGCGATCACCTTGCCCAGGCGGCGGTCGAACAGGACGAAGTGGCGCAGCAGCTCGAGCAGCCGCTCGGGCCGCAGCAGGGCGCGCACCGTCCGCTCGGGCTCGTTGGACCCAGTGCCGTCGCCGGGCTCCTCGCGCCAGCGCGCCCAGGCGCGCGGGGGCGTGCCCGTGGTGGCGTAGCGCGCCTCGCCCGAACCCAGGGCCAGCAGCAACTGGGCGTAGACGAACAGCCCCGGTGTCTCGTCGGGCCGCTGGTGGTGCAGCTGGCGCTGGATGGCCTCGTGCACCGGAGCCGCGCGGGGGTGGCCGCCCGATGCCGGGCCCTCGATGACCACCAGCGGCAGGCCGTTCACGTAGCCCAGCACGCCGGGTCGGCGCGGGTGCGCGCCGATGGTGGTGTGCAGTTCGGGCGATTCGATCGCGTCCCATTGGTTGGTGTCGGGGGCTTCCCAGTCGACCAGCGGCACCGTGGGCTGGTGCTTCTTGCCATCGGGCATGAACTCGGTGACCGTGACACCGAGCGTGAGCAGGCGGTAGAACCGCTCGTTGGCGGCGAGCAGGCCGTCGGCCAGGGACAGCCCCTCCACCTCGCGCACCACCTGGTCGATGCCACCGGCCGAGAGCGGGTAGCGCTCCCCCCGGTACTCGAAGCGGTGCGCCTGCAGGGCCTGGATCAGGCGTGGCCGCAGAAGGACGTCGTTCGGACCGCTGCGCCAGCGCGCCGCCTCGGCAGCGGGCCGGTGGCGCCAGCCCAGGCTCGCCAGCCAGCGCAGCGCGGCGTTCATGCCGGCGGCGCGACGGTCTGGGCCGGGGGCAGTCGCACGCGCCGGCGACCGCTGAAGAGCTCGCCCAGCAGCGCGCGCTTCTCCAGGCGCAGCGCCTCGATCTGGGCGGCGATGCTGTACTCCTCGGCTTCGGCCCCGCGCAGGATGGCCGCGATGCGGCGCTGCACATCCAGTGGCGGCAGGTGCAGCGGCAGCTTGAAGAAGTCCTTCAGGCTCACATTGAGCAGGCCATGGTTGCGAGCGCCTTCCTGCGCGATGCCGGTGATCGCCTCATTGAGCATGCCGGCCTCGAAGTAGAGGCGATAGAAATCGTTGTCCACCTCCGCGCCAGGGCGCTGGCGAAAGCAGATGTAGAGGCCGGAGACGACCCCCGAGTCGTAGGCCACCAGCGGCTTGATGGCTCCGACCGGGTAGCCGCAGGAGGCGCTGCGGTTGTAGGCGAAGTCGCCGGGGGCCAGCCGGGTGTAGCGGCTGAGGTCGTCGCTGGCGACGTTCTTGTTGAAGAACTCGCGCTGGCTCACCAGGCCGTGCTGGGCCGAGATCGTGAGCACATTGCTGTCGCCGTCCGTGTTCTTGCGGGTGATGCGCTCGAAGACGGCGTCGAAGTCCACCTGTGCCCAGTGCGCCCGCGCGTTCACCACCGAGCGGCGGTTGGACAGCAGCACGTGCATGAGGTCGCGCTTCTGGCGGCGGCTGTTGTCGAGCAGGCGTTCGGTGGTGGCGATGGCGCGGTCCCAGTCGCCGGCCATTCGCGCGATGCGCGCCTGTTCGCGCCGGGGTGGCAGAGGCAGGGGGATGGAGCGGATCAGCCCGGCGTTGAGGTTCTGCTGGGCGCCGGCGTTGCCCAGTTCGCGGATTTCGGCGTAGTGCGCGGCGAGAAACTGGTAGACGTAGTCGGGGTCGTGCTCGGCGTGCACCTGGATGGCGGCGCAGGCCTGGTTGGTGGTGGCGGCCAGGCCCAGGCGCGCCACTTGCCCGCGCGTGCGGCCCTGGCCGTACATGGCCATGAGCACGGTGCCCGCTGGAAAGAGCCTGGCCGAGGAGTGGCGCATGCCCTGCGGCGTGATCTTCTCGGCCGTGGCGGTGATGGTGTTGAACTGGATTTCGCCCGTCGTGACCCAGGGGATGTCGCCACCCCAGTAGCCTGGCCGGGAGCGGTCCGGTGTGCCGCCGGAGCCGATGCGGGCGATGTCACCCAGGGTGGCGCGAGTCCAACCCGTGGGCAGCTCAGTCATACCCCAGCTCCTTCAGATACCCCGCCATCTTCAACTCCAGCTCGGCGAGTTCTTCCTTGAGCTTCAGGCGCTCGGCCCGCACCGCCGGCAGGTCGGCGGTGGCCGTGTCTTCGAAGGTGTTGACGTAGCGCGGGATGTTGAGGTTGAAGCCGTGGCCGGCGATTTCCTCGCGCGTGGCGAGGTGGGCGTACTTGTCGATGGGCTGGCGCGCCTGCACGGCATCGATGATGGCCTGCACGTCCTGCGCGCGCAGCAGGTTCTGGTTCTTGCCGTCCTGGTAGGCGCGGCTGGCGTCGATGAACAGAACCTTGTCATCGACCTTGTTCTGGCGCAGCACCAGGATGGCCGCCGGGATGCCGGTGCCATAGAACAGCTTCTCCGGCAGGCCGATGACCACGTCCAGCAGGTTTTCCTCGATCAGCACCTGGCGGATGCGGCCCTCGCTGGCGCCGCGGAACAGCACGCCGTGTGGCACCACCACGGCCATGCGGCCGGTGCCAGGCCGCATGGTCTCCACCATGTGCAGGATGAAGGCGTAGTCGCCCTTGGTGCGCGGCGGAACGCCGCGGCGAAAGCGCTGGTGCGGGTCCTTCGCGGCGTTTTCGTGGCCCCATTTCTCCAGCGAAAACGGTGGATTGGCGACGACGACGTCGAAGCGGCGCAGGCGGCCATCGGCATCGAGCAGTTTGGGGTTGCGCAGGGTGTCGCCCCATTCGACGCGGTGGTTGTCCTCGGCGTGCAGGAACATGTTCATCTTGGCCAGCGCCCAGGTGCTGCCGATGGCTTCCTGCCCGTACAAGGCGTAGTGGCGGCGGCCCGTGCGCGAGCGGATCAGCTGCGCGCACTTCATCAGCAGCGAGCCAGAGCCGCAGGTGGGGTCGCAGATCTCCTCGCCTTCCTGGGGGTCCATCAGGCGCGCCATGAGCTGCGAGACCTCGGGCGGGGTGTAGAACTCGCCCGCCTTCTTGCCGGCCGTGGTGGCGAAGTTCTTGATGAGGAACTCGTAGGCGTTGCCGATCACGTCGAGCTGGCCGACGCGGCTTTCGCGCAGGTTCAACTCGGGCCGGGCGAAGTCCTCCAGCAAGTGGCGCAGGATGTCGTTCTTCTGTGCCTCGTCGCCGAGCTTGGTGGAGTTGAAGCTGATGTCCTGGAAGACGTCGCGCAGCTTGCCCAGGTTGGCTTCCTCGATGGCGTGCAGGGCGCGGTCGATGCGCTCGCCATTGCCGGGCTGGTGGCGGGCCTCGTGCAAGGCCCGGAAGTTCGCGCTGCGCGGCAGCACGAAACGTTCGTTTTTCAGCAGCTCCTCGATGAGCTCGGGGTGGGCGCCATGCGCGGCCTGGTAGCGCTCGTAGTGGTCCTGCCAGATATCGGAGATGTACTTGAGGAAGAGCATCGTCAGGATGTAGTCCTTGTAGATGCTCGGGTCCACGGTGCCGCGGAAGGTGTCGCAGGCGTTCCAGACGGCGGTGTTGATGGCGTCCTGGCTGATGACGGTGTCGTCGTTCATGTCGTTCTTGAAGGTTCGGCGGGATCAGGCCTGGCGCGCGGACGGGGCCAGCAGGCCCTGCGCGAGGGCGTCGATTTGTAGCTCACGGTTGCGGATCAGGGCTTCCAAACGCTGGCGCTCCTGCCGGGCGGCCTCGGCCAGATCGACCAGCAGGCGCTGGCGCGCCAGCCCGGGCACCGCGATGGGCATGTCTTCCAGCACCGGACGGCGGATGCTGAGCTGGTCCGTGCCCTCGGCGTTGTTGCGCAGGTAGCGCTGGCTGGGGGTGCGGTTGATGTGCCAGGCCAGGTACTCGGGCAACAGGCCCTCGGCCTTGCAGCGCAGCACAAAGAAGTACTGCGCGCACACCGTGGCGGGCGGCGTCTGGCTCAGGCACACGGCGTAGTTGCGCGTGCCGCGCGCGGCAAACAGGATGTCGCCGTCGCGCAGCCAATCCGGCGGCTTGCCGCGGCCCAGGTCCGCGCGCGAAAGGTTGGCCCAGGCCACGTCGCCGTCGGGGGAGATGTCGCGCATCTGGATGACCCGGGCCTTGCCGTGCGCCGCCACCGGCACGCTGCCTCGGAAGGGGTGGCCCGCCCGCACCTCGGCCAGCGCTTTCAATGACGAAATCATGATGCATCAATCTCTGTGATGCGAAATTTTGCTTGCCCCTTTCGGTCGAGACAAGTAAGCTAAATGTGTTCATGCATCAAAACACATGATGCATGAATAAGGGGAAGGACCACATGCGCGAATTCGAAATCAACTGCGCCAGCCGGCTCAACCGCCAGGGCGGGCACGAGCACATCACCCACCTGGGCCACATCGCCAACCACTGGCGGCTGTCGCTGGAATCCATGGTCCGGCGCATCGAGTCGGGGACCGAGGGGTACTACCTGCTCGATCGAAAGACGGGCGAGCGCCTGCGCCTCGCGGTGGTGCGCGAGCCGGGCCACACGCCCTACCTGCGCACGCAGCGGGCGGACGGCTGGACCGACCACCTGCTCGCGCTGCCGGAATGCGGGCGAAGCTGTGCGCTGATCGGTTGAGGCGGCTTACTGCAGCAGCCCGCCGGCCATGGCCCGCAGCTCGGGGCTCAGGTGCTCGGTCCAGCCCAGCTGCTCGGCCATGTGGCACACCACCCAGCGGGCCTCGGGGGGCGATAGCACGCTGTCGGGTTCTTCGCCCGCCAATTCGAGCAGGCCCTCCAGCACCTTGTCGATCACGTCGGGCTCGGTGATGCCGAGCTTGAACTGAACCTCCTGGGCGCGCGTGACGAGGGCGTTGGCCATGTCGTCGCAGACCTCGAAGCGGCGGGCGATGTGCTGGGCCAGCTGGGCGGCCCGCTGGCCCGGGCGCGTCTGCAGGCGAATGAAGCTCTCGGGTATGTGAATCTGGGAAGCGTCGTCCATGGCGCGAATCATGTCGGAATCGGCGCACGCCGTCACGGCGCGCGCGCCGACGGCGGGGTCGGACCTGTCCGACGCGCGGGCTGGTGTCGCGCAGAGACGATCAAGTCACACGGAACCCTTTTGTCCCAAGCACCACCTCAACGCCCGCATGACCCTCTTCGACGCCCTGCGCCAGAGCCACGAGCTGCAGCGCCGCCTGTGCCGCCGGCTCGTGCGCATCAAACCCCAGGACCGCGACACGGTATTCCTCACCTTGAAGGTCGAGCTCGAGGCCCATGCCGCGGCCGAGGAACGCTTCCTGTACGTGCCGATGCTGATGACCAATCCTGGCCTCAGCGCCTCGCGCCACGCCCTGGCCGAGCACCACACCATCGAAGAGCTGTGCGAGGACCTGAGCGTGCCCGACAAAGGCACGGCGGCCTGGCTGGCGACGGCGAAGCGGCTGAGCGACAAGGTGCACCACCACCTGCGCGAGGAGGAGCGCAAGTTCTTCCAGCTCGCGGGCAAGCTCATCAGCGACGCGGACAAGCTGACCCTGGGCCGCAGCTACCTCAAGGACCTGGTGCACATGCGCCAGCACTACGCGCAGGCCTACAAGAGCCTGGCCGTGGACCGCCAGGGCGCGGTGGTGCCGGCCGCCAGCTGAGGCGGCGCGCGGCGGGTCGCACCGCGCGCGGGGCGGGCGGGGGAAGCGTTCGGGCGTGGCATGCTCTGCCCCCTCGTCACTTGCGACGGTTTCTCCCCTCTCCCCCTCTCACTTGTCATGAACGCTCTCAACGCCCTCTTCGATCAACCGCGTTTCGGTGTGCTGCTGCTGCGCTGGACGCTGGCCATCCTCATGCTGTTCCATGGCTGGGCCAAGATCACGGGCGGTGTCTCGGGCATCGTGGGCATGGTCGGCGCGCATGGGCTGCCGGGCTTCCTGGGCTACGCCGTGTACCTGGGCGAGGTGGTGGCGCCGCTGATGCTGCTGGTGGGTTTCTGGGTGGTGCCGGCGGCGCTGGTGGTCGCCATCAACATGGTGGTGGCGCTGGTGCTGGTGCATTCGGGTCACTTCCTGGGCCTGGCCAGCAGCGGCGGCTGGCGCCTGGAACTGCAGGCCTTCTTCCTCGTGAGCGCGCTGGTGGTGGCGTTCACGCACCGGCTCGGGCCGCAGCGCTGAGCCGCCGTGGCGGGCCCGCGGGTGCCGCGCCCGCCGCGCAGAAAGCCCGGCCGATAATCCGGCGCACCGCACCCGCACCGCCGACCACGATGCCCGCCCCACGCCGCGCCGCCGCCCCCAGCCACCCCGACGCCGACAGCAGCGCGGCCCGCGCGGCCATCCTCGCGGCGGCTCGCGCGGAGTTTTCCGCCAAGGGCCTGACGGGCGCGCGCGTCAACGAGATCGCGGCGCGCGCAGGCGTCAACAAGCAGCTCATCTACTACTACTTCGGCAGCAAGGAAGACCTGTACCGCACGGCGCTGGAGGTGGTCTACACCGAGATCCGGACGCAGGAGCGCAGCCTGAACCTGGGCGACATGAAGCCCGAGGAGGCCATGGCTGCCCTCATCGGCTTCTCCTTCGACTACCTGGCGCAGCACCCCGACTTCATCGGCCTGCTCAACCACGAGAACGCGCAGGGCGCGCCCCACGTGCGCGACTCCAGCGCCATCCGCGACACCAACTCGCCCCTGATCGAGCTGATCGCCAAGACCCTGGCGCGCGGCATCCGGGCCAAGGTGTTTCGCCGCGGCATCGACCCGGTGGAGCTGTACATCTCGGTCGCGGGCATGTCGTACTTCTTCTTCTCCAACCGCCTCACCCTGGCCTCGATCTTCGACCGCGAGCTGCAGTCCGCGGCCGCGGTCAGCGCCTACCGCGCGCACGTCGTGGCCTTCGCCATGGCCGGCCTGCGCGTCTGATCCGGCAGGCCATCGCCGGGGACGGGCGTCCATGCTCGCATACCCCAACCCCAGATTTCAACCAAACGGTTGACGCCACCGAAGCGCGCCCATATGCTCATTCCATCGAGTTTGAGAAAGGGCGATTCCATGCACAGCCAGCCATCCGGGGGAACGCCCCAGCACCGTGTCGCGCTGCTGGACCCGGCGCAGCTGCCCGAGCGCTTCGAGTCGGTCGAGGCGCTGGAGGAGTTCCTGTCGCGGCCCAGCCAGGCCCTGATCGACGACCTCGCGCAGGTGGACGGCGACCTCATGATCCTGGGCGTGGCCGGCAAGATGGGGCCCACGCTCGCGCGCCTGGCCAAGAACGCCGCGCCGCACAAGCGCGTGATCGGCGTGGCGCGCTTCAGCGACCCCGAGGTGCGCCAGCGCCTGGAGGCCTGGGGCATCGAGACCATCACGGCCAACCTGCTGGACCGCGCCGCCATCGAGGCCCTGCCGCGCGTGCCCAACATCGTCTTCGCGGCCGGCCACAAGTTCGGGGCCAAGGACAACCAGGCCCTGACCTGGGCCATGAACACGCACGTGCCGGCCCTGGTGGCCGACACCTTCCGCGGCGCGCGCATCGTGGGCTTTTCCACCGGCAACATCTACCCGCTCACCACCGTGGGGCGCCAGGGCGCCAGCGAGAAGACGCCGCCCGCGCCCCTGGGCGAGTACGCGCAGTCCTGCATCGGGCGCGAGCGCATGTTCGAGTACTTCTCGGCCCAGCACGGCTCGCCCGGGCGCCTGTTCCGCCTGAACTACGCCATCGACATGCGCTACGGCGTGCTGTACGACATCGCCTCCAAGGTGCACCGCGGCGAGGCCGTGGACGTGACCATGGGCCACGTGAACGTGATCTGGCAGGGCGACGCCAACGCGCAGGTGCTGCGGTCCCTGCGCCACTGCACGGTGCCGGCCACGCCGATCAACTGCACCGGGCCCGAGACCCTGTCGGTGCGCTGGCTGGTGGACGAGTTCGCGGCGCGCCTGGGCGTGCCGGCCCGCGTGGTCGGCCAGGAAGCGGGCACCGCCCTGCTGTCGGACACCACGCTGGCCTGCCGCCTGTTCGGCTACCCGCTGGTGCCGCTGGGCGCCATGCTCGACTGGGTGGCCGACTGGGTGAAGCGCGAACAGCCCGCCTTCAACAAGCCGACCAAGTTCGAGGTCAGGGATGGCGCCTTCTGAGGCCCTGACCCTGGTCGTCCTGGGCCCGGCCGACGCGCCGGATGGCCTGGCCTTGTCGGAGGCGGCGGGCTGGAACCAGACCGCCGAGGACTGGCGCCTGTTCGTGCGCCAGGGCCGGGTTTTTGGCCTGCGCGAGCAGGAGGCGAACCGCCTGGTCGCCACCGCGGCCGCGCTGCCCTACGCCGGGGGCCTGGGCTGGATCTCCATGGTGCTGGTCGCGCCCGAGTGGCGCCACCAGGGCCTGGCCACCCAGCTCATGCAGCACTGCATCGCCCATCTGCGCGCGCTGGACGCGACGCCGGTGCTGGACGCCACACCGGCCGGTCAACCGGCCTATGCGCGCCTGGGCTTCGAGGCCGGCTTCGCGCTGGCGCGTTGGGAAGGCGTGTTGGCGGCCGCGCCGCCGGCGCCGGGCACCGGCCTGGCCGACGCGATCACCATCGCGCGCCTCGACGCGCTGGCCAATGGCTGCGATCGCGGCGTGCTGCTGATCGACTTCCTGCGCCGCCCCGGCACGCGCGCCTGGGTCGAGCCGGACGGCCATGGCTTCGCGCTGGCCCGCCAGGGCCTGCGCGCCACGCAGCTGGGGCCGCTGGTGGCGTGCGACGAGGCGTCGGCCCTGTCGCTGCTGCAGCGCGCGCTGGCCGATCTGCGCGGCCCCGTGTTCCTCGACGTGCCCGAGCGCTGGAGCGCGCTGACGGCCTGGCTGCAGCACAACGGCTTCGCCCGCCAGCGCGGCTTCGCGCGCATGGCGCTCGGCGCCGCCCCCATCGCTGACGTCCACCACCGGCTGTTCGTCGTCGCCGGTCCCGAATTTGGATGAGTCCCATGAGCCCCACCCGATCGCCCGAAGGGGCTCGCACCGCAGTGCACCGCACGGAGGTTACCCAGTGAGCCTGAGCGCCACCCAAGTCCAACACACCCGGGCGCTGCTGCAGCGCGGCCTGGCCATCCCGGCCCATCCGCTGGCGCTGAACGCGCAACGCCAGCTCGACGTGCGCCGCCAGCGCGCGCTCAGCCGCTACTACCTCGACGCTGGCGCGGGCGGCCTGGCCGTGGGCGTGCACACCACGCAGTTCGCGATCCGCGAGGTCGGCCTGTTCGAGGAGGTGCTGCGCCTGGCGATCGGCACCGCGCGGGACTGGGTGCCGGCCAGCCGCCCGCTGGCCATGGTGGCCGGCGTCTGCGGCCGCACCGAACAGGCCGTGGCCGAAGCCCGCCTGGCCCAGGGCCTGGGCTACAACGCCGGCCTGCTGAGCCTGGCCGCCATGAAGGGCCAGAGCGAAGACGCCCTGATCGCCCACTGCGAGGCCGTGGCGCAGGAGATCCCGCTGGTGGGCTTCTACCTCCAGCCCGCCGTGGGTGGCATGGACCTGAGCGCCGCCTTCTGGGCGCGCTTCGCCGCCATCCCCAACGTGGTGGCAATCAAGGTCGCGCCCTTCCACCGCTACCGCACGCTCGACGTGGTGCGCGGCCTGGTCGAAGCGCGCGCCGAAGACCGCGTGACGCTCTACACCGGCAACGACGACCACATCGTGCTCGACCTGGTGACCCCCTTCACCGTGCAGCGCGACGGCCAGCCGGTGACCGTGCGCTTTCGCGGCGGCCTGCTCGGCCACTGGTCGGTCTGGACCTCGGGCGCGGTGCGCTTGCTCGAGCAATGCCAGGCGGCGGCGCGCGAGCCGGCGGTCTCGGCCGAGATGCTGGCGCTGGACAGCCGCGTCACCGACTGCAACAGCGCATTCTTCGACGTCGCCAACAACTTCCACGGCTGCATCGCCGGCTGCCACGAGGTGCTGCGCCGCCAGGGCCTGCTCGAAGGCACCTGGTGCCTGGACCCCAACGAGGGCCTAAGCCCCGGGCAGAAAGAAGCCATCGACCGCGTCTGCGCCCAGCACGCCGACCTGGCCGACGACGCCTTCGTGGCCGAGGGGCTGAGCCGCTGGCTCGCCTGACGGCCGCGCCCACAGGAGCACCCATGAACCAGAACAAGGCCCTGCGCTGGACCCTTCACTACCTGCCCGCCATCGGCTTGTTCGCGGGCTTCATCCTGCTGTGGCAACTGGCGGTGTCGGTGTTCGGCATTCGCGAGTACCTGCTGCCCGGTCCCTATGCCGTGTGGCAGTCCATGCTCAGCGACGAGATCCCCTGGCTCAGCCACGCCTGGATCACGGGCGTGGAGATCCTCGGCGCCTTTCTCCTGGCCGGCGTGGCCGGCGTGGCGCTGGGCATGGCCATCGCGTGGTCGCAGGGCATCTCGCGCGCGCTCACCCCCTTCCTGGTGTTCGTGAACACCCTGCCCAAGGTGGCGATCGCGCCGCTGTTCCTCATGTGGCTGGGCTACGGCATCCTGCCCAACATGCTGATCGGCGCGCTCATCGGCTTCTTCCCGGTGGTCATCAACACCGCCGTGGGCCTGACCCAGATCGACCAGGACCTGGTGGACCTGGGCCGCGTGTTCAGCGCGCCCAAGTGGAAGGTGTTCCTGAAGATCCGCATCCCCAACGCCTACCCCTACATCCTGAGCGCGCTCAAGGTCACCGCCACTTCGGCGGTGGTGGGCGCCGTGGTGGGCGAGTTCGTGGCCTCGCAGAAGGGCCTGGGCTACGTGATCATCACCACGCAAAGCAGCATGAACACGCCGGCCGCCTTCGCCGCGCTGGTGTGGATCTCCGTGCTCGGCCTGCTGCTGTATGGCCTGGTGGCCCTGCTGTCGCGCCTGCTCGCGCCCTGGGCCGAAGAGGCGCCGCGCTGAATTCCGTCCGCCCCCCCCACCCACTCCCCGTCCCCCGAAAGGAAAGCACCATGACTCGCCGGATCGCTGTTCCCCTCGCCGCCGTCTGCTCGGCGCTGCTCGCGCTGATGCCCCTGGGCGCCAGCGCGCAGGCCAAGGAGAAGTTCACCTTCGCCCTCAACTGGTTCGCCGTCGGCGACCACGCCGCCTACTGGGTGGCGCTCGACAAGGGCTACTACGCCCAGCGCGGCCTCGACGTGACGCTGGAAAACTCCAAGGGCTCGGGCGACTCCATCGCCAAGGTCGACACCGGCCGCGCCGACGCCGGCCTGGCCGACGCGGTGCCGGTGATCTCGGCCAGCTCGCGCGGCGCGCGCGTGAAGATGGTGGGCATGGTGTTCGACAAGACGCCCATGACCTTCTTCAGCCACGCCGACAAGCCGCTGCTCAAGCCCAAGGACCTGGAAGGCAAGACCGTGGCCGCGCCCGCCGGCGACAGCCAGCGCCTGGCCTTTCCCGCCTTCGCGCGCCTGAACCAGATCGACCCGGCCAAGGTGACCTGGGTGAACATCGAGCCCACCGCCAAGGTGGCCTCGATCGCCGAGAAGCGGGTCGACGGCGTGGCCGACTACACCACCGGCCAGCCCTTCTACGACAAGGCCATGGGCCCGGGCAAGGCCGTGCGCCTGCAATGGGCCGACTACGGCTTCGACCTCTACGCCATGTCCATCATCGCCGGCGAGAAGACCATGGCCGAGAAGCCGCAGCAGCTCAAGGCCTTTCTCGAAGCCTCCTACATGGGCTGGCGCGACGTGATGGCCAACCCCAAGGAGGCCCTGGCCATCTTCAAGAAGCGCGTGCCCGAGATCGACGTGGCCATCATCGAGGCCAACATGCAGATGGGCTTTGACCTGATGCGCACCAAGAACTACGCCGACAACGGCATCGGCTGGATCGACGAGAAGAAGATGTGCGCGTCCACCGACATCGTGAACACCTACATGGGCCTGCCGAAGAAGGTGGACTGCAAGGACGTGTTCAACCCCGCCTTCTTCACCAAGGTGGCCATGCCCCTGGCGGTCAAGTGAGCGCAGTGAACGCACGGGTCCTCATCGAAGTCGACCAAGCGGGCATGGTCTACCAGGCCGACAGCGGCCCGGTGGAAGCCCTGCGCGACATCTCCCTGCGCATCCACGAGGGCGAGTTCGTCGCCCTCGTGGGCCCCAGCGGCTGCGGCAAGTCCACGCTGATGCGCGCCATCGCCGGCCTGCGCCCGGTGACCAGCGGGCGCATCGTGGTGGACGGCGTGCCGGTGGACAAGCCCATCCCGCAGGTGGGCATGGTGTTCCAGGCCGCGCTGCTGCTGAAGTGGCGCACGGTGCTGGACAACGTGCTGCTGCCGGTGGAGCTGTCCGGCGGCAACCCGGCGCAGTACCGCGAACGCGCCCACGCGCTGCTCAGGATGGTCGGCCTGGGCGACTTCGCCGACAAGCGCCCGGGCGAACTCTCCGGCGGCATGCAGCAGCGCGCCTCGCTGTGCCGCGCCCTCATCATGGACCCGCCCATCCTGCTGATGGACGAGCCGTTCGGCGCCCTGGACGCCATGACGCGCGACGAGATGAACATCGAGCTGCTGCGCATCTGGGGCGAAAGCGCCGGCGGCGGCGCGCGCAAGACCATCGTCTTCGTCACGCACTCCATCCCCGAGGCGGTGTTCCTCGCCGACCGCGTGGTCGTGATGTCGCCACGCCCCGGTCGCGTGGCCAACATCCGCGCGGTGGAGATCTCGCGCCCGCGCACCGCCGAAACGCGGGCCGACCCGGCGCTGGGCCGCCTGTCCTTCGAGCTCTACACCGAACTCTCGGGCGCCACCGGCCGGCGCGAGACCCGGGCCGGCCCGCAGTGGTGAGCCGCGCGCGGCGCTGAAGGACCGGCTCCGTGCGCCTTGCCCTGTGCAACGAGGTCCTCGCGCCCTGGCCCTTCGCGCGCCAGTGCGAATGGGCCGCGGCCCTGGGCTACCAGGGGTTGGAGCTGGCACCGTTCACCCTGGGCGAGGCCGCGTGGCGCCTGCCCGCCAGCGAACGCACCGCCCTGCGCCGCGCCGCCAGCGACGCGGGCATCCGGGTCTCGGGCCTGCACTGGCTGCTGCGCCAGCCCGAGGGCCTGTCCATCACCTCGCCCGACCCCGCCGTGCGCGCGCGCACGCTGCAGGTGCTGCGCGGCCTGGTCGATCTCTGCGCCGAACTCGGCGGCGAGGTGCTGGTGCACGGCTCGCCCGCGCAGCGGCGCCTGACGCCGGGCGACGAAGCCGGCGCGCGCGCACGGGCCACCGAGGTCTTTGCCACGGTGGCCGAACACGCCCAGGCGGCGGGCGTCACCTACTGCATCGAGGCCCTGGCGCCGCCTGAGGCCGACTTCATCCACACCCTGGCCGACGCCGCCGCCCTCGTGCGCGCCCTCGACCGGCCCGCGCTGCGCACCATGCTCGACTGCTGCGCCGCCGCGCGCGCCGAGGCCGAGCCGGTGCACGGGCTGCTGGCGCGCTGGCTGCCCAGCGGCCTGCTGGCCCACGTGCAGGTGAACGACCCGAACGGGCGCGGCCCCGGCCAGGGCGCGCTGCGTTTCGCCGACATCCTTCGCGCGCTGCGCCGGCACGGCTACGCCGGATGGGTGGCCGTGGAGCCCTTCGACCACCACCCCGATGGCCCGGCCGCCGCCGCGCGCGCCATCGGCTACCTGCGCGGCCTGCTGGAGGCCCTGGACTGAATGGAACACACGCCCGCCCCCCGCCTGACGGTGCTGTCCGTCGAGCGCTTCGAGTCGCCCTACCGGCTGCGCCTGCCGTTTCGCTTCGGCGTCATCACCGTGACCGAGGGCCGGCAGGCCATCGTGCGTGTGCGCGTGCGCCACGAAGACGGGCGCGAGGGCACGGGCTACGCCGCCGAGGCCCTGGGCGCCAAGTGGTTTGACAAGAACCCCGCGCTGAGCGACGCGCAGAACCTGGACCAGCTGCGCAAGGCCCTGGAGCTGTGCGAAGACGCCTACCTCGCGGCGCCCGCGCTCAGCGCCTTCGATCTGTACGCCGAGCACTACCGTCCGCTGCTGGACGCCGGTGCCGCCGTCGGCCTGAACCCGCTGGTCACCAGCTATGGCCCGGCCCTGCTGGACCGCGCCGTGCTCGACGCGCTCTGTCGCATCGAGGGCCTGAGCTTCTGGCAGGCCATGCGGCACAACCGACCCGGCCTGCGCGCGCACGCCATCGCGCCCGACCTCAAGGGCTTCGAGCCCACGCCCTTCCTGCGCGGCCTGGAACCGCTGAACACGCTGGCGGTGCGCCACACCGTGGGCCTGCTCGACCCCATCGTGGCGGCCGACCAGGCGAGCGGAGCGCGTGTCGACGACGGCCTGCCCGAAACCCTGGAAGAGGTGGTGGCCACCTACGGCAACCGCTACTTCAAGCTCAAGGTCTCGGGCCAGGCCGAGGCCGACCTGGAGCGCCTGCGCCGCATCGCCTCGGTGCTCGATCGC
Organism: Hydrogenophaga sp. SNF1; assembly: GCF_034421675.1. Taxonomy (NCBI): domain Bacteria; kingdom Pseudomonadati; phylum Pseudomonadota; class Betaproteobacteria; order Burkholderiales; family Comamonadaceae; genus Hydrogenophaga; species Hydrogenophaga sp. SNF1. The sequence continues at coordinate 37,899 of NZ_CP139793.1, read as the reverse complement.
CTGGATGGGCCCTATTTCGCCACCCTCGACGGCAACGAACAGTACGGCGACGCCGAGGCCATCGCCGATCTGTGGCGGCGCATGGCGGCCGAGCCCGCGCTGCGCCGCCTGTGCGAGGCCACGCTGCTGATCGAGCAGCCCATACGGCGCCAGGTGGCGCTGGCCCAGCCGGTGGCGGCGCTGGCGCGCCACAAGCCGGTCATCATCGACGAGTCCGATGGCGATCTCGACGCCTTTGTGCGTGCGCGCGCCCTGGGCTACACCGGCGTCTCGTCCAAGGCCTGCAAGGGTTTCTACAAGTCGGTGCTGAACCTGGCGCGCTGCCGGGTGTGGAACCGGGCCGAGGGCCGGCCGGTGTACTTCATGTCGGCCGAGGACCTGACCACACAGCCCGGCCTTGCCGTCCAGCAGGACCTGGCGCTGGTGGCCCTGCTGGGCATCCCGCACGTGGAGCGCAACGCGCACCACTTCATCGACGGCTTCAACGGCCGCCCGCTGGCCGAGGCCCAGGCCTATGGTGCCGCCCACCCGGACCTGTACCACGAGCAGAACGGCCGTGTGCGCCTGCGCATTCGGCGCGGGCAACTGGCCCTGGGCTCGCTGGCGGCCGCGGGCTTCGGCTCCGCCGTCGATCCCGTGCTGGACGGCACCGCGCCCATGGCGCGCGCCGACTGGCCCCCCGCCGCGCCGGCGCACGCATGAGCCCCGCCGGACCGTTCCCCAGGGGCTCGGCCCCGCAGTGCGCCGCATGGAGGTGTGCCCAGTGAGCATCGACCGCTACGAAGAACACGACGGCCTGGGCCTGGCCGCGCTGGTGCGCCGGGGCGAGGTGGCGCCCCAGGAGCTGCTGGACGCCGCGCTCGCGCGCATTCAGCGCCACAACCCGCGGCTCAACGCCGTGGTCACGCCGCTATACGACGCGGCGCGCGCCGAGGTCGCGCGCGGCCTGCCGCCCGGTCCCTTCCAGGGCGTGCCCTTCCTGGTGAAGGAGCTGGTGGCCTCGGTGGCCGGGGCCGCCACCACCGCGTCCTCGCGCCTGTTCGCGCGGCAGATGCCGGCGGCCGACAGCGAGATCGTGGCCCGCATGCGCCGCGCGGGGCTGGTGATCGTGGGCAAGACCAACTCGCCGGAGTTCGGCCTGTCGCCGGCCACCGAATCGCTGCTCTACGGCGTCACCCGCAACCCCTGGGACACCGCGCTCACGCCCGGCGGCTCCAGCGGCGGCGCGGCGGCGGCCGTGGCCTCGGGCATGGTGCCGGCCGCCCACGCCACCGACGGCGGCGGCTCCATCCGCATCCCGGCCTCGTGCTGCGGCCTGTTCGGCCTCAAGCCCACGCGCGCGCGCATCAGCGCCGGGCCCGAAGGCGGCGAGGGCCTGAGCGGCCTGGCCCACCAGCACGTGGTGAGCCGCAGCGTGCGCGACAGCGCGGCCCTGCTCGACGCCCTGGCCGGGCCGATGCCGGGCGACCCCTACCAGGCGCCGCCGCCCGAGCGGCCCTACCTCGACGAAGTGGGCCGCGCGCCCGGGCGCCTGCGCATCGCCTTCGCCCGGACCGCGCCCACCGGCGTGCCCGTGGACCCGGCCTGCGTGGCGGCGGTGGAAGACGCCGCGCGCCTGTGCGAGCAGCTGGGCCACCACGTGGAAGAGGCCTCGCCCGACTTCGACGCCCCCGCGCTGGAGCGCGGCTTCGAAATGGTGTTCGCCACCAACACCATGGCCAACATCGCGCGCGCCACCGGCGGCGCATTGCCCGACCGCGAACTGGTGGAGCCGCTGACCTACGCGCTGGCCGAGGCCGGGCGCGGCGTGAGCGCGAGCGAGTACATCCTCAACCTGCACGCGCTGCACCGCCAGGCGCGGCGCATCGCCGGTTTCTTCGAGCGCCACGACATCTGGCTCACGCCCACGCTGGCGCAGACGCCGCGCCCGCTGGGCTGGTTCGACATCCGCTCCAGCGACGTGCGCGCCTGGATGGACCGGCTGGCCGCCTACCTGCCCTTCACCTACCCCTTCAACGTCACCGGCCAGCCGGCCGCCTCGGTGCCGCTGCACTGGACGCCCCAGGGGCTGCCGATCGGCTGCCAGTTCGCGGCCCGCTACGGCGAAGAGGGCCTGCTGCTGCGCCTGTGCGCGCAGCTCGAAGCGGCCCGTCCCTGGTTCCACCGGCGCCCACCGGTGAGCGGGCTGGCGCATGGACACTGAAGAGGTCGACCTGCTGGTCATCGGCGGCGGCGTGGCGGGGCTGACGGCCGCGCTGGTGGCGGCCATCGAAGGCCTGAGCGTGATGGTGTGCGAGAAGACCGGCCAGCTGGGTGGCACGGCGGCCAGTTCGGCCGGCACGGTGTGGGTGCCGGGCAGCAGCCAAAGCCAGCGCGCCGGCCTGGCCGACCCGCTGGAGGGCGCGCGCCGCTACCTGGCGGCCGAGATCGACACCGACAGCGGGGCCGAGCTGCGCGAGGCCTTCCTCGCCACCGGCCCGCGCGTGCTGGACTACCTGGAGCGGCATTCCGACGTGGTGTTCACGCCCGCCGCGCGCCACCCCGACTACCACGACCGGCATGCCGGCGCGGCCATCGGCGGGCGGGCCCTGGTGGCGCGCCCCTTCGACGGGCGCCTGCTGGGCGCCGACTTCGCGCGGTTGCGCCCGCCCATGCGCCACATGATGGTGCTGGGCGGCCTGTCGGTCAGCAAGGACGACGTCGCGCCGCTGCTGCGCCCGTTCGCCTCCTGGCGCGCGCTGCGCCATGTGCTGGCCCTGCTGGCCCGGCACGCGCGCGACCGCCTGAGCCACCCGCGCGGCACGCGGCTGGTGATGGGCAACGCGCTCATCGCGCGCCTGCTGCACAGCCTGCGCCAGCGCGGCGTCGACCCGCTCACCGGCGTGGACGTGCGCGCGCTGCACCAGGAAGGCGGCGCCGTCACCGGCGCCACGCTGACGCACGGCGGCCGCGAGCGCCGCGTGCGCGCGCGCCGTGGCGTGGTGCTGGCCTGCGGCGGCTTCGGGCACGCGCCCGACTGGCGCCAGCGCCTGCTGCCCCAGCCCGCGCACACGCATTCGCTGATGGCCGAGGGCAACACCGGCGACGGCTTGCGGCTGGCGCAGGCCGTGGGCGCCGCGGTCGACGAGGCCGGGCACCGCGCGCCGGCCTTCTGGGCGCCGGTGTCGGTGCGGCAGGGCGCGGACGGCGCGCCGCAGCGCTTCCCGCACTTCGCGCTGGACCGCGCCAAGCCGGGCCTGATCGCCGTCGACGCGCGCGGCCGGCGCTTCGTCAACGAGGGCGACTCGTACCACGACTTCGTGCTGGCCATGCAAGGCGCGTCGGCCGTGCCCGCGCACCTGATCTGCGACGCCCGCTTCCTGCGCCGCTACGGCCTGGGCCTGGTGCGCCCCGGTGCCTGGCGCCTGGGGCCGTTCGTGCGCGACGGCTACCTGCGCCGCGCGCCGACCCTGGCCGCGCTGGCGGCGCAGCTGGGCGTGGACGCCGAGGGCCTGCAGGCCACGGTGGCGCGCCACAACCGCTTCGCGGCCACGGGGGTCGACGGGGATTTCGGCAAAGGCACGAGCGAGCTCAACCGCTTCAACGGGGACCCGGACCACGGCCCCAACCCCTGCCTGGGCCCGATCGCCACCGCGCCGTTCTACGCGGTGAGCGTGTGGCCGGGCGACGCCGGCATGAGCGTGGGCCTGAGCACCGACGCCGACGCCCGGGTGCTGCGGCCCGATGGCCAGGCGATCAATGGCCTGTACGCCTGCGGCGCCGACATGGGCTCCATCATGCGCGGGCGCTACCCCGGGCCGGGCGTCACCCTGGGCCCGGCGCTGGTGTTCGCCTGGCGCGCCGTGAGGCACGCGGCGGCGGCGCCGGCCTGAACCGGCGCGCTGGCGCGGGCTCAGGCCGCGCGGGCGGCGGCCAGCGACTGGGTGTAGGCGGTGCCCGTCTTGAGCACGTGGCGGAACAGGATCTCGCCGGCGAAGCGCGCGTCGCGCAGCTCCATGGCCGACATCACCAGCTCGTGCTCCTTCACCGACTCGTCCCAGCGCCCGTCGGTGGTGATGGCGATGAAGCGCGGGCGCCGGGCGCGCGTCATCAGGTCGGCGTGCGTGCGGCTGAGCTGCGGGTTGTCCGCCATCTCGATGATGGTTTCGTGGATGCGGTGGTTGAGCTCGAAGTAGCGGTCGCGGTCGCCCGCGGCGTGGTGCCGCAGCATCTCGTCGTGCAGCGCGCGCAGCCGGGCCAGGGCCGGCGCCGAGGCCTGCAGCGTCACCGTCTCCACCGCCAGGCGCTCCAGGGCCGCGATCACCGCGAACAGGTTGACGATCTCGTCCGTCGAGGGGGTGGTCACGCGCGAGCCGCGGTTGGGCAGCAGCTCGACCAGGCCCTCGGCCGCCAGCACCTTCAAGGCCTCGCGGATGGGCGTGCGCGACACGCCCAGGGCCTCGCTGAGCCCCACCTCGTTGATGCGCTCGCCCGAGGCGAGCTCGCCGTGCACGATCAGGTCGCGGATGTGCCCGCAGACGTCGGCGTGCACGCCGCGCCGGCGCCGCTCCTCCGCGCCGGCCGGCTCTTCCGCGCCCGGCGCGGGGGCGGTCTCTCGCAGGGACCCAGTCAGAGGCTTGTCCACGGCCTTCCCCATTTGAATGCAAACCTGGCCAGATCGGCCAAAAGTGAATTATCTTGGTGCGAGGTTAAGGCAAATCGAGCCGGATGAGCACCAATTGAGTGCGTAAATACCCTGTTGACAGGGACATTGCCGAAAAGATAATGCACTTGCACGGTTCTTGCATTTTCCAGGTCGTCATCCCCTGTAACCCATCCGCTGACCCCAGCGAAGGAATTGCCATGAAGTTTCGCCGATCCCTTGTTCTCTCGGCCGTCGCCGCCCTGACCCTCGTGGGCCTTCACGCCCCCTCCATGGCCCAGCAGCGGCTGCGCGTGGCAGGCAACTTCCCCGCGGACCACACGGCCACCAAGGTGATGGAGATCTTCAAGAAGGAGGTGGAGGCGCGCACCAAGGGTGAACTGCAGGTCGACCTGTTCCCCAACATGCAGCTGGGCGGCGCGGCGGAGAACGTCGACCAGGTGCGCTCCGGCACGGTGTTCGCCATCGTCACTTCCATCGCCTACTTCACCCGCATCGTGCCGGAGTACGAAGCCGTCAGCCTGCCCTTCCTGTTCAGTTCGCGCGAGGCGGCCTTTCGCGTCATGGACGGCCCGGTGGGCAAGCTGTTCGACGAGCGCATGGCGCAAAAAGGCTTCATCAGCCTGGGTTATGGCGAACTGGGCTTTCGTCACGTGACGAACAACGTGCGGCCCATCACCTCCTCGGCCGACTTCAAGGGCCTGAAGATCCGCCTGCAGCCCAACGAAGTGCACCTGGACACCTTCCGCGCGCTGGGCGCCAACCCGGTCGCCATGGACGTCAAGGAGGTCTACTCGGCCATGCAGCAGGGCGTGCTGGACGGCCACGAGAACCCCTACAACATCATCGCCAGCCGCCGCTTCAACGAGGTGCAGAAGCACCTGTCCGACACCGGCCACTTCTACGACTTCATCAACGCGGCCGCCAACAAGCGCCTGTTCGAGCGCCTGAGCAAGCCGCAGCAGGAGGCGGTCATGGCCTCCATGAAAGAGGCCATGACCTGGCAGCGCGCGGAAGCCGCCCGCGAAGATGAGCGCTGGCGCCAGCAGCTGGTGAAGGCCGGCATGACCTTCACGCCGATCACCCCGCAGGGCCGCGCCGACTTCCGCCGCAGCACCGCGGGCGTGGTGGAGTCGCTCAAGAAGCGCATCGATCCCAAGCTGATCGAAGCGGTCGTCACCGAGGCCACCAAGTGACGCAGGGCGTGAGCGCCGCCGAGGCGGCCCCGCCGCCCGGCGACAACGGATGGCCCCCGATCTGGCCCGCCATCCGGCGCTGGGTCGAGGCCCTCGACCGCGTGTCGATGGTGGTGATCGTGCTGGCCATGGCCGCCATGACGCTGATGGTGTCCCTGCAGGTGTTCTGGCGCTACGTGCTGAGCTCGTCCATCGACTCGGCCGACGAGGTCTCGCGCCTGTTCTTCGTCTGGGTCATCTTCCTGGCGATCCCGCACGGCATCAAGTACGCGGTGCACGTGGGCATCGACCTGCTGGTCATGAACCTGTCGCCGCGCAACAAGGAGCGGCTGTTCCGCCTGGTCTGCGTGGCCAGCGCGGTGCTGATGGCGGCGATCTTCTGGGCCGCCTGGGTGGCCACGCTGGACAAGTGGCAGGAGCTGATGCCCACGCTGCCCATCACCGCCGGCATCTACTACGTCGCCGTGCTGATCTGCGCGGCCCATTCGTTCATCCACCTCGTGCTGCACGCCTGGCTGGGTTCGCGCATCTGGGAAGGAAGGTTGTCATGACCTGGCTCGTGATCATCGTCTTCTGCGTGCTCGCCTTCGCGGGCATGCCCCTGGCGTTCGCGCTGGGCTTCGCGTCCCTGGCCGCGCTGTATGCCGCCGACTTCGAGCTGGTGATGATGGCCCAGCGCATGCTGCACGCGGTGGACAACTTCCCGCTGATGGCGATCCCGCTGTTCATGCTGGCCGGCGAGCTGATGGTCAAGGCCGGCATGATGGAGCGGCTGGTGGCCTTCGCCAACAGCCTGGTCGGGCGCGTGCACGGGGGCCTGGCTCACGTCACCATCATCGCCGGCACCATCCTCGCTTCGGTCAGCGGTGCGGCCGTGGCCTCGGCCAGCGCCTTGGGCAGCGCCTTGGTGCCCGCGCTGCGCAAGCACTACCCGGACAGCTTCAACTGCGCGGTGATCGCCTCGGCGGCCAACCTGGGGCCGGTGATCCCGCCCTCCAACGCCATGATCGTCTACGCCCTGATGGCCGGCTCCTCGGTGTCGGTGGGGGGGCTGTTCATGGCCGGCATCGTGCCGGGCGTGCTGCTCGCATTGGGCTTCATCGGCATCGCCAGCTTCGTTTCCTGGCGGCGCAAGTACCCGCCCACGGGCGAGGCCTTCAACGCGCGCAACGCCTGGGTGCAGTTCCGCAAGGCGCACATCATCCTGTTCATGCCCATCATCGTGGTGGGCGGCATCATCGGCGGCGTGTTCACGGCCACCGAGGGCGCCGCCATCGCGGTGGTCTACTCGGGCGTGGTGGGCCTGCTGGTCACGCGCAAGCTGCGCCTGTCGGACCTGCCGGGCTGTCTGTTCCGCGCGGCCGTCACGGCCTCGATGGTGGGCGCGCTGATCGCGCTGGCCGCCACCGTGACCTTCCTGCTCACCGTGGACATGGTGCCGCAGCAGATGGCGGACTGGGTGAAAAGCATGACGGCCGACCCCATGGTGTTCGTGCTGCTGACCATGCTGCTGCTGGTGGTGGTGGGCATGTTCATGGAGTCGAACGCGGCCTACATCATGCTGGTGCCGCTGTTCGTGCCGATCGCCGACGCCTTCGGCCTGGACCCGCTGTGGTTCGGCTTCCTGTTCATGTTCAACCTGGTGATCGGGATGATGACGCCGCCGGTGGGCGTGCTGTTCTTCGTCATGAGCGGCATCACCCGGGTGCCCATGGGCGCGATCATCCGCGAGTCCATGCCCTTCGTGATCTTCCAGTTCGTGATGCTGCTGCTGTGCGTGGCCTTTCCGTCCATCGTCACGGCGCTGCCGCGCGCGCTGGGCTTCTAAGGGGTGGCCATGTCATTGAATGCATCTGCGGCGCCAGGCCCCCTGGACCTGCTGATCACCGGCGCCACCGTGGTGCACACGCGCCCGCAGCTGGAGGTCATCGAAAACGCGGTCATCGGCATCGCCGGCCCGCGCATCGCCTTCGTGGCCGGCGCGGCCGACGCGCCGCGCGTGGCGGCGCGCCGGACCGTCGACCTGCGCGGGCACCTGGTGCTGCCGGGCTTCGTCAACGTGCACACCCACACCATCCTCACCATGGTACGGGGGGTGGCCGAGGACATGGGCTTCGCGCCGGCCTACACGCCCGGCGTGCCGCATGGCCATGAGGTCACGCCGGACGAGGCCGTGGCCCTGGCGCGCCTGGGCGCGCTGGAGGCCCTGATGTTCGGCTCCACCGTCATCAACGACAGCTACGTGCACGCCGACCTGACCCTCCCCGCGATGGCCGACGTGGGCCTGCGCGCCTACGCCTGCGGGCGCATCCACGACGTGGACTTCTCCCGCGTGCACCTGGGCGAGTGGCGGCACGATGAGGCCATCGGCGAGCGCACCCTGGGCGAGGCATTGGCCCTGCACGCGCGCTGGCACGGCGGGCCCGAGGGCCGCACCGGCGTGCACCTCACGCCGCACGCGCCGGACACCTGCTCACAGGGCCTGTTGCGACGGGTCGCCGACCACCGCGAGCGCCACGGCGGCGTGGTCACCACGCACCTGTCGCAAAGCCGCATGGAGAACCAGCGCGTGCAGGAGCGCGATGGCTGCACGCCCTGCGAACTGCTGGAGCGGACCGGCCTGCTTGGCCCCTCGCTGATCGCCGCGCATGGCATGTACATGAGCGAGTCGGACATGCGCCGCGCCGGCGCGGCGCGCATGAACCTCGCGCATGTGCCCAAGGGCAACGCCACCGGCGGGCGCATCGCGCCCACGCGGGCCATGCAGGACGCCGGCATCCGCCTGGCGCTGGCCACCGACAACATGCACGCCGACATGATCGAGGTCATGCGCTGGGCGCTCAACCTCGGCCGCATACAGGCCGGCGGCATCGACGACGGCTGGCAGCCGGCGGACATGCTGCGCATGGCCACCTACAACGGCGCGCACGCCATGGGCCTGGGCGAGCACCTGGGCAGCCTGGAGGCCGGCAAGCTGGCCGACATGGTCTGCGTGGACATGCGCCGCCCGCACCTGGTGCCCAACATCAACCCGCTGGGCAACCTGGTGCACACCGGCCAGGGCCGCGACGTGGCCATGGTGCTGGTGCACGGCGAGATCGTGGTGGAAGGCGGTCGCGCCCTGCGCGTCGACCAAGACAGCATCCTGGCCGACGCCCAACAGGCGGCGGCCGCCTTGTGGGAGCGGGCCCGCGCGCAAGTCGAGCCCCGGAGAAACGCTTGAACATCCTCGTCATCAACCCCAACATTTCGCTCAGCGTCACCGAGCTGATCCACAACGAGGCGCGCCGCGCGGCCCTGCCCGACACGCGCATCACCATGGCCACGGCGCCCTTCGGCGTGGCCTACATCGAGACGCCGGGCGAGGCCGCCGTGGGCGCCTACGCCACGCTGCAGCTGCTGGCGCAGCAGCAGGCCGACCACGACGTGGCCGTCATCGCGGCCTTTGGCGACCCCGGCGTGGCGGCGGCGAAGGAGCTGCTGGACATTCCCGTGGTCGGGCTCACCGAATCGGCGGTGGCGGCGGCCTTCCTGCTGGGCGGGCGCTTCGCCATCGTGGGCATCTCGCAGCGCATTGGCGCCTGGTACGTGCAGACCGTGGAGCAGCTGGGCCTGTCCTCGCGCATGACCGGCTACCGCGGGCTCAAGCAGGGTTTCGCCAGCGTGGGCACGGTGCAGCATGAAGCGCGCGAGGTGCTGCGCGAGATGTGCCTGAGCTGCGTGGAGCAGGACGGCGCCGACAGCATCATCCTGGCCGGCGCGCCGCTGGCCGGCCTGGCGCGCGAGATCGCCGACGACGTGCCCGTGCCCCTGATCGATGGCGTGGGCAGCGCCATCCGCATGGCCGAGGCCCTGGGCCGCGCCGGCTACACACCCCGGCGCAGCGGCGCGATGTCGCCGCCGCCGATGAAGGCGCACCAGGGCCTGCAGGACGGCCTGGCCAGCTTGATCGGGCGCCAGCCATGAGCGATCGTCCGGCCTTCGACCTCGTCGTCCGCAACGCCCGCGTGGCGACCGCCTCGGACAGCTTCGTCAGCGACATCGGCATCCGCGATGGCGTGATTCAGCAACTGGGCCATGGGCTCGCCGCCGGCGCGCGCGAGATCGACGCGGCGGGCCGCGTGGTCACGCCGGGCGGCGTGGACGCGCACTGCCACCTCGACCAGCCCATGGCGCCGCCGGTGCGCATGGCCGACGACTTCGACAGCGGCACGCGCGCCGCGGCCTGCGGTGGCACCACCACCGTCATTCCCTTCGCGGCGCAGGTCAAGGGTCAGTCGCTGCGCGCCGCGGTGGACGACTACCACGCGCGCGCCCAGGGCCGCGCACACATCGACCACGCCTTCCACCTGATCGTGAGCGACCCCACGCCCGAGGTGCTGGGCCGCGAGCTGCCCGAGCTGATCCGCGAGGGCTACACCTCGTTCAAGATCTACATGACCTACGACGACCTCAAGCTCGACGACGGCCAGATCCTGGACGTGCTCGAGGTCGCGCGGCGCCACGACGCCATGGCCATGATCCACGCCGAGAACGCCGACTGCATCGCCTGGCTCACGCGCCGGCTGGAAGCGGCGGGCCGCACCGCGCCGCGCTTTCACGCGCACGCGCGGCCCATGCTGGTGGAGCGCGAGGCCACGCACCGCGCGATCTCGCTGGCCGAGCTGATCGACGTGCCCATTCTCATCGTGCACGTCTCGGGCCGCGAGGCGGTGGAGCAGATCCGCTGGGCGCGCGCCCAGGGCCTGAAGGTGTTCGCCGAGACCTGCCCGCAGTACCTCTTCCTCACCGCCGAGGACCTGGGCATCGACGACAGCTACAAGGGCGCGCGCTGCGTCTGCAGCCCGCCGCCGCGCGACAAGCAGAACCAGCAGGTGATCTGGGACGGCCTGAGCGACGGCCTGTTCACCGTGTTCTCGTCCGACCACGCGCCCTTCCGCTACGACGGCACCGAGGGCAAGAAGCCGAACGGCGAAGAGGTGGCCTTCCAGCACATTCCCAACGGCATTCCCGGCATCGAAACGCGGCTGCCGCTGCTGTACTCGGAGGGCGTGCTGGGCGGGCGCATCACGCTGCAGCGCTTCGTCGAACTCACGGCCACCAACCCGGCCAAGGCCTATGGCCTGCACCCGCGCAAGGGCACCATCGCCATCGGCAGCGACGCCGACCTGGTGATCTGGCACGAGGGCGAGCGCACGGTGCGCAACGCCGCCCTGCACCACGACGTGGACTACACGCCCTACGAGGGCATGGCCTTGCGCGCCTGGCCGGGCGTCACCATCGCCGGCGGCGAGGTGCTGTGGGACGGGCAGGCCTTCCACCCGCGCCGGGGCCAGGGCCGCTACCTGCGGCGCGGGCGGCCCAGCCTGCTGCCGGCCCGGCCTACTTCGCCCCGCCCACCCGCCGCGTGATTTCGGCGGCGCAGGCCAGCAGGGGCTTGGCGATGCGCCCGTTCCACGCGGTGTCGAAGGTGGCCGAGGGGCCCATCACCAGCACGCCGAGCACGATGTGGCCTTCGGCGTCGAACACCGGCGCGCACAGCGCGTCGATGCCCGGGATCGGCTGGCCGAGCGTGCGCGAGAGGCCGTGCTGGCGGATCTCGGCCAGCGTGGGCTCCAGGTCCTGGATGGTGTGCACCGGCTTGGGCGCGGTGCCGTAGTTCGAGCGCGCCAGGTCTTCCGCCAGCAGCCGCTCCACCACCTTGGGCGGCAGGTAGGCCGCGAACAGCCGGCCCGTGGCCGTGTTGGTCAGCGACATCACGGTGCCGGTGCGCAGGTTCACGTGCAGCGGCTGGATGGGTTCTTCCATGCGCACGATGGTCGGCCCCAGGTTGCCCCAGACCACCAGGGCCACGCTCTGCCCCGTGGTGTGCGCCAGCTGCTCCAGCACGGCCGACGCCTCTTTCACCGGGTCCATGCGCTGCAGCTTGATCAGGCCCAGCTGCAGGGCCAGCGGCCCCAGCTCGTACTGCCCGGCATCGTTCTGTGACACGAAGCCCACCTTGAGGAAGCTGACCATGTACGGGTGGGCCTTGCCCGCCGTCATGCCGGCCGCCTTGGCCAGGTCTTTCAGGGCCACCGGGCGCACCTTGCGCGCGAGTTCCAGCAGCAGGGCGCTGCCGATCTCGATCGACTGGATACCTCGACGGCTCTTTTCTTCCATGGGGACGTGGGCGGTGGGGGCGCGGGCAAGTGTATCCATAGGGTTTTCCCTGATCATTTCAAACGGCTACGACCCAATCAGACGAAAAGATATTATCAAACGCATTGACCATAATCAGATGTGGCTTCTAGAATCGCCCCCACTGACAAGGAGCAAGGCATGTCACAGGAGACACAAGCCGTCGACGTACTGGTGATCGGTACCGGCGCATCGGGCATGGCCACGGCCGTCACCGCCGCCGCGCAGGGGCTGCAGGTGCTGGTGGTGGACAAGCAGCCGCAATTCGGCGGTACCACGGCGCGCTCGGGCGGCTGGCTGTGGATCCCCGGCACCCACCTGGCCAAGGAGCAGGGCATCGAGGAGCCGCCCGGCGCGGCCAAGGCCTACCTGAAGCACGAGGCCACCACGCACTACGACGAGCGCCGCGTCGACGCCTTCCTGGAGAACGGCCCCAAGGCCATTGAGTTCTTCACCAGCCAGACGCCGCTGCGCTTTGACCTGCCGCCGGTCTTTCCGGACTACCACGCCGAAGCCCCCGGTGGCCTGCCGGGCGGGCGCTCCATGGTGACCCGGCCCTACGACGGCCGCGAGCTCGGCCCGCGCATCAAGCTGCTGGCGCCGCCGCTGCCCGAGCTCACGGTGTTCGGCATGATGCTGGGCTCGGGCCCCGAGATCCGCCACTTCATGCGCGTCTTCAAGTCGCCCACGTCCTTCTGGTACGTGACCAAGCGGCTGACGCGCCACTTCTTCGACGTGCTGTTCCACGGCCGCGGCATGACGCTGACCAATGGCAACGCGCTTGCGGGCCGCCTGGCCAAGGCCGCCATGGAACGCAACATCCCGGTGTGGTTGTCCTCGCCGGTGAAGCAGCTGCTGGTCGAGGGCGGCGCCGTCACCGGCGCGCTGGTCGAGCGCGAGGGCCGGCCGGTGCGCGTGCTGGCGCGCCGCGGCGTGGTGCTGGCCGCGGGCGGCTTCCCCTACGACGTGGAGCGCCGCCGCCAGCTGTTCCCCCACGCGCCCACGGGCCGCGAGCACTTCTCGCCCTCGCCCTCCACCAACACCGGCGACGGCCTGCGCCTGGCCGAGGCCGTGGGCGGGCGCGTGGACGGCACCATTCCCCACGCCGCCGCGTGGGTGCCCGCCTCCGTCACCACCCGCCAGGACGGCAGCGCGGGCGTCATGCCGCACTTCATCGACCGCGCCAAGCCCGGCGTGATCGCGGTCAACCCCGAGGGCCGGCGCTTCACCAACGAGGGCAACTCGTACCACGACTTCGTGCAGGCCATGGTCAAGACCTGCGAAGGCCAGCCCGAGGTCTTCGCCTGGTTGCTGTGCGACCACAAGGCCTTGCGCAGTTACGGCCTGGGTTGCGTGGCGCCCGCGCCCCTGCCCATCGGCCGCCACCTGCGCAGCGGCTACCTGAAGTCCGGCGCCAGCCTCGCCGAACTGGCCACGAAGCTGGGCATTGCGCCGGCCACGCTGGAGCAGACCGTGGCCGAGTTCAACCGCCACGCGGCGAAGGGCGAGGACCCGGCCTTCGGCAAGGGCAGCAAGGCCTACAACCGCTACCAGGGCGACGCCACGGTCACGCCCAACCCCTGCGTGGCCCCGCTGGAACACGGTCCCTACTACGCCATCAAGCTGGTCATCGGCGACATCGGCACCTTCGCCGGTCTGGTCACCGACGAGAAGACGCGCGTGCTGGACGCGGCGGGACAGCCCATCGCCGGCCTGTACGCGGTGGGCAACGACGCCGCCAGCGTGATGGGCGGCAACTACCCCGGCGCGGGCATCACCCTGGGGCCGGCCATCACCTTCGGCTACATCGCGGGCCAGGAGCTGGCCAAGGCCGCGCCGCTGGCGCCGCCCGCCGCCGCGCCCAGCGCGCGCGAACAACTGGCCCCCGCCGCCTGAGGAGACGCCATGCCCACCTACCCCGACACGCTCGCGCCGCGCCTGCTGCAGGGCCGCCTGGCCTTCGTCACCGGCGCCGGCCAGGGCAACGGCCGGGCCTTCTGCCTGGGCCTGGCGCAGGCCGGCGCGCGCATCGTCGCCACCGACATGAACGCCGTGGCCGTGGAAGAAACCGCGCGCCTGGTGCGCGAGGCCGGCGGCGAGGCCTGGTCCTTCGCGCTGGACGTGACCTCGGCCGAGGCCTGCCGCGAGCTCGCGGCCCGGGTCGCTCGCGAGGTGGGCGCCGTCGACCTGCTGGTGAACAACGCCGGCATCATCATCCGCGAGACCACCGCCAGCCCGCGCGCGGCCGAGAACTTCAAGAAGACCCTCGACGTGAACGTGCACGGCACCTTCAACGTCACGCACGCCTTCCTCGACGCCCTCAAGGCCACGCGCGGCTGCATCGTCAACATGGCCTCCATCGCCGCCTACGCGGGCCAGGGCGCCTCGCTCGGCTACGCGCCCTCCAAGGCGGCCATCAAGCTGCTGACGCAGTCGCTGGCGCAGGAGCTCGCGCCCTTCGGCGTGCGCGTCAACGCGCTGGCGCCGGGCGTCATCGAAACGCCCATGACCGCCGCCACGCGCGAGGACCCGACGCGCCTGCAGGGCTTCATGACGCGCATCCCCATGGGCCGCGTGGGCCAGACCGAGGACCTCGTCGGTCCGATCGTCTTCCTGGCCTCCGACATGTCCCGCTACGTCACCGGCATCACGCTGCCGGTGGATGGCGGTTTCCTCGCGGTGTGACGCCCGCGCCCAGCCACCTTTCCCGCCACCTCACTCGACCACAGGAGACAAGATGAACATCAAGCGTTATTGGGGCGCCGCGCTGTCGGCCATCGCCCTCGCGGCCTTCGCGGGCGGCGCCCAGGCCCAGGACATCAAGCTCGGCTACAACGGCGACCTCTCGGCCTCGCCCTCGGCGCAGAGCGGCCAGGCCGCCGTCATCGGCATGGAGGCGGCCATCGCCGACATCAACGCCGCCGGCGGCGTGCTGGGCAAGAAGCTGACGCTGGTGGTGCGCGACGACGCCTCGGCGCCGCCCAAGTCCATCCAGAACATGACCGACCTGATCGACAACGAGAAGGTCGTCGCCGTGTTCGGCCCCACCAACTCGGGCAACGCCATGGCCTGGAAGCACATCGCCAACCAGAAGAAGGTGCCGGTGATCGGCAACGTGGGCTCGGGCACCGCCATCACCGCGCCCATGGGCTCGGGCGACAACTACATGTTCCGCGTCTCCATGGTCGACCGTGAGCAGGTGGCCGCGCTCATGGCCTACGTGAAGAAGAACAGCGCCGCGAAAAGCGTGGGCCTGATGGCCGAGACCACCGGCTACGGCCAGGGCGGCCTGAAGGACATGCAGGAGCTGGCCGAGAAGCAGGGCATCAAGATCGTCGCCACCGAGCACTTCGGCGTCGGCGACACCGACATGACCTCGCAGCTCAACAAGATGAAGGCCGCCGGCGTGGACACCGTGGTGGTCTGGGCCCAGGGCACGCCCATCGCCCAGCTGGTGCGCAGCATGGAGAAGGTGAACTACTTCCCGCTCACGCTGACCTCCTGGGCGGCGGACAACATCACCTTCTACGACGCCGCCGGCAAGACCCTGGCCGAGAAGCCCATCTTCATGCGCACCGTGAGCGAGGAGAAGACGCCCGCGCAGCAGAAGCTGTACGACCGCATCGGCTCGAAACTGAAGGCCCCGAGCGCCTTCTCCTTCGCGCTGCACGGCTACGACTCGGTGCTGCTCTACGCCGCCGCCGCCAAGCAGGCCAACAGCACCGACGGCCCCGCCGTGCGCGCCGCGCTGGAAGACCTCAAGACCCCGGTGCAAGGCGTGCTCAAGACCTACAACAAGCCCTTCAGCAAAACCGACCGCGAGGCCCTCACCGCCGAGGACTTCGTCTGGATCCGCTGGAAGGACGGCAAGCTGCTGCCCTACAGCGACGCCATCCTGAAATCGCTGACCGCGGCCGACTTCAAGCAGTGAGCGCCCTGGCGATCGGGCCGGTGGCGGTCCGATCGCCTTTCTCCCGGAGACATACATGACAGAAGCGCTCTTGCAGGCGGTTCTCAGCGGGTTGTGCGTGGGCGGTGCCTACGCGCTGGTCGCGCTGGGGTTCAGCGTCACCTTCACGACCACCAAGACCCTCAACTTCTCGCACGGTGAGTTCGTGTCGGCTGGCGCCTTCGTTGGCATGAGCGTGCTGTTCCTGGCCATCGGCAAACCGCTGACGGCCACCAGCTTCGGTGACGCCGAGCCCGGCGCCGCGGCGCAGCTGATGGCCCTGCTTGGCGCCCTGGGCGTCATGGGCCTGCTCGGCTGGCTGCTCTACGCCATCGGCGTGCGGCCCTTCGCCGGGCGCCCCGGCATGGCCTGGGTCATGAGCACCCTGGGTTTCGGCGTCATCCTGCAAAGCATCGGCCTGGCCATCTGGGGCCCCAAGCCCGTGGTGGTGCCCAGCCCCGTGGGCGACCACATCATCCGCTTCATGGGCGTGGGCGTGCGGCCGCAGGAGCTGCTCACGCTGGGCCTGGCCGTGGTCGTGATGATCGGCTTCGACTTCGTCATGAACCGCACCCTGCTCGGCAAGGCCATGCGCGCGGTGGCCGCCAACGGCGCCGTCGCCAGCCTCATGGGCATCAACACCAAGGCGATCATGGTGATCGCCTTCGTCGTCAGCTCCGCGCTCGCGGGGCTCTCGGGCTTCCTGCTGGCCCCCATCGCCCAGGCCTCGCTCTTCATGGGCCTGACCGTCGGCCTCAAGGGCTTCTCGGGCGCCATGATCGGCGGCCTGAGCAACCCGCGCGGCTGCGTCATCGGCGGCTTCGCGCTCGGCGTCATCGAGTCGATGGTGAACCTGTGGCAGGCGCAGTGGCGCGAGGTGGCGATCTTCGCGCTCGTCATCCTGGTGCTGGCCTTCCGCCCGACCGGCCTGTTCGGCGCGCGCACGGTGGAGAAGGTATGAACCGCTTCCCGCACATCGCCGGCGTGCTGCTGGCCGTGGCCCTCGTGGTCGGCCTCACCTTCGCGCTGAACAACGACTACTACCTGCGCATCCTGTTCATGATGGGCGTGTACTACCTGTGCGCGGCCGGCATGAACGTGCTGGTGGGCTACGCGGGCCAGAAGTCGCTGGGCCAGGCCGGCCTGTTCGCGGCCGGCGCCTATGCCGTGGCCTTGCTGACCACACGCACCGAGATCAGCCCCTGGATCGCGCTGGCGCTCGCCGCCGTGGTTTCGGGCGTGTTCGGCGTGCTCGTCGCCCTGCCCTCGCTGCGCGTGAAGGGCCCCTACCTGGCGATGGTGACCCTGGCCTTCGGCATTGTGGTGGAAAAGCTCGTCAGCGAGTGGACCGAGGTGTTCGGCGGCGCGCAGGGCGTCTACGGCATCCGCCCGCTCACCTGGGGCGACAGCCCGCTGAGCACGCAGCAGTGGGTCTGGCTCACGGTCGCGCTGTGCGCCGTCACCCACCTGCTGCTGCGCAACCTGGTGGGCGGGCGCTTCGGCCGCGCCCTGCTCTCGCTGCAGGCCGACGAGATCGCCTCGTCCTCGGTGGGCGTGCGGGTCTACCGCGCCAAGGTCATTGCCTTCGTGGTGGCGGCCGTCACCTGCGGCATCGCGGGCGCGCTGGTGGCGCAGCAGAACCAGTACATCAACTCCGACTTCATCACCTTCCACCTCTCGATCTTCATCCTGCTGCTGGTGCTGTTCGGCGGCGCGGGCTCGCAGTACGGGCCGCTGGTGGGCACGGTGATCCTCACCGCCATCGACGCCGCCCTGGCGCGCTGGCCCGCCGCGCAGCACTTCCTCTACGGCTTCCTGCTGCTGTTCGCGCTGTACGCCATGCCGGGCGGCGTGATGGGACTGTTGAACGCCCTGTTCGCGCGCTGGCGCAAAACGCCCGAGCCGCCGCTCGACAGTCAGCCGCGCGCCTACCGCCCGGCCTCGGGGGACGCCACGGGCGACCTGCTGGTGGTCGAGAACGTGTCCAAGGCCTTCGGTGGCGTCAAGCCCGCGCAGGACGTGAGCTTTCGCCTGCAGCGCGGCCACGTGCACGCGCTGATCGGCCCCAACGGCGCGGGCAAGTCCACCATGATCAACATGGTCACGGGCGTGCTCGACCCCAGCGCGGGCACGATCTGCTTCCTGGGCCAGAACCTGGGGGGCCGGCCCGCGCACGCCATCTGCCAGTTGGGCATGGGCCGCACCTTTCAGAACCTGCGGCTGTTCGCCGAGCTCTCGGTGCTGGACAACGTCAAGCTCGGTCACCACACGCGCATGCGCAACGGCTTCTTCGCCTCGCTGCTGGCCCTGCCATCGGCTCGGCGGGAAGAGGCGCGCACCACCGAACGCGCGCTGCAACTGCTGGCGCTGGTGGACCTGCTGCCCCTGGCCCATTCGCCCGCCGGCAGCCTGCCCTATGGCCTGCAGCGGCGCGTGGAGCTGGCGCGCGCCCTGGCCACCGAACCGCAGCTGCTGCTGCTCGACGAACCCGCGGCCGGCCTCAACCCGCAGGAGACGGCCGAGCTGGGCCAGCTGCTGCTCAAGATCGCGCGCTGCGGCATCTCCATCCTGATGGTGGAGCACCACATGGACCTGGTCATGTCCATCTCCGACCACGTGATCGTGCTCGACTACGGCATCAAGATCGCCGAAGGCAAGCCCGCCGAGATCCAGAACAACCCGCGCGTGATCGAGGCCTACCTCGGCGTCGAGGACGGGGCCGCCGCGGCGGCGGCCTGAGGGAACACCACATGCTCAAGATTCACCAGCTCGAGGTGGCCTACGGCGCCATCCAGGCCGTCAAAGGCGTCAGCCTGGAAGTGAAGGCCGGCGAAGTGATCGCCATCATCGGCGCCAACGGCGCGGGCAAGAGCAGCCTGCTGCGCTGCATCGCCGGCCTGGAGCCGGCCGCCAGCGGCAGCATCCGCATCGCGGACACCGACTGCACACGCCTGGCGCCGCACAAGCGCGTGGGCCTGGGCGTGGCCCTGTCGCCCGAAGGGCGCGGCGTCTTCCCCGACCAGACCGTGCGCGAGAACCTGATGCTCGGCGCCTACGCGCGCCGCCAGGACAAGGCCGGCGTGGCGCGCTCCATCGAGCGCGAGTTCCAGCGCTTCCCGCGCCTGCGCGAACGCCAGGACCAGCTGGCCGGCACGCTCTCGGGCGGCGAGCAGCAGATGCTCGCGATCTCGCGCGCGCTCATGAGCGAGCCGCGCCTGCTGCTGCTCGACGAGCCCTCGCTGGGGCTGGCGCCGCTCATCATCAAGGACATCTTCACGGCCATCCGCCAGCTGCGCGAATCGGGCCTGACCATCCTGCTCGTCGAGCAGATGGCCAAGCAGGCCCTGGGCGTGGCCGACCGCGCCTACGTGCTGGAGACCGGGCGCATCACGCTGCAGGGATCGGGCGCCGAGCTGCTCAACGACCCGAAGGTGAAAGCCGCCTACCTCGGCTCGCATTGAGCGAACCCCATCCGGAGGACCGTCCCATGATCGTGCGAGCGGGTTTGATCAAGAAGCAACCAGGCTGGAGCGACGAGGACTTTCGCCGCCACTGGCGCGGCCACCACGGCGCCCTGGCGGCCCAGCTGCCCGGCCTGCGACGCTACGAGCAGAACCCTGTGGTCGACAGCCTGCAGCGCGGCTTCAGCTACCCGCGCGGCCCGGAACAGCTCGACGGCTTTTCCATGCTCTGGTTCGACAGCGAAGCCGCCATGCGCGAGGCGATGCGCACAGAGGCGGGCCAGGCGCTCATCGCGGACGAGAAACGCTTCATTGCCGACCTGCGCATCGTCACCATTCACCAGCTGGAGGTGATACCGCCGGAGGCGGGCCGCCCGTTGCTCAAGCGCATGTCGCTGCTGCGCCGGCGCGACGACGTCTCGCCGGAGGAGTTTCAGCGCGAGTGGCGGCAGGAGCACGCCCACCTGGTCAAGCGCGTGGCCGGCGTGCGCGGCTACCGGCAAAACCTCATCGTGGGCCGCGAGGCGCCCAAGGGCCACCCGGTGGAGCGCGAGGCCTGGCCCATCGACGGCATCGTCGAGCTCTGGTTCGACGACACCGACTCGCTGGACCGCGCCTTCGCCTCGCCCAAGGGCCAGACCCTGATGGCGCACGCGCGCGAGTTCATCGCCGAGATCACCACCTTCCTGGTCGAGCGCCACGTGGTGGTGGGCTGAGGTGGCCGGCGGCGCGGCGCCCGGGGCGAACGCCAACGCGCGCCTAAACGGCGGCGGCGAGGGCCGGCGCGCCTACGCCCTGCTGCTGGGCGCCATGGCCATCTGGGGCGTCAACCTCTCGGCGGTGAAGGCGCTCACGGGCTCGCTCGACGTGCTGACGGTGGCCGCGGTGCGCATGGTCGTCGCCACGCTCGCGCTCACGGCCCTGCTGTTCCTGCGGCGCGAGCGCCTGCCCGCGCTGAACGTCCGCGCCGTGCTCGCGCTCACCGGCTGCGCGCTGGTCATGGTCTACGGCAACCAGATCCTGTTCTCGGCCGGCCTGGCGCGCAGCACCGCCACCAACGGGGCCCTGATCATGTCGCTGGGGCCGCTGGTGTCGGCCCTGCTTGCCGCCCTGGTGTTCCGCGAAGCCCTGGGCGCGCGCCGCCTGGCGGGCGTGCTGATCGGCTTCGCGGGCGTGGCCCTGGTGGTGCTCAACCGGCCGGGCGCGCAACTGGGCAGCGGCTCCTGGGGCGACGCGCTGATCATCGCCTCGGTGGTGTGCTTCGCCTCGGGCGGCATCGCGGTGCAGCGCCTGTCCCGGGCCTTCACCGCGCTGCAGATCAGCTGGGTGGTGCACGTCATCGGCTCCACGCTGCTGGTGCTGCACGCGGCCCTGTCGCCGGATGCGCGCCTGTCCGACCTGGCCGAGGCCTCGGCGACCACCTGGTCGCTGATCCTGTACTCGGGCGTGCTGGCCACGGGCGTGGCGGCGCTGGTGTGGAACCTGTCCATCGCGCGGCTGGGCATCGCGCGCACGGCGATGGGCTTCTACTGGGTGCCGATCTTCGGCGTGGCCTTCGCGGTGCTGTTCATGGGCGAGGCACTGACGGCGTGGCACGCGCTGGGGCTGGGGAGTGTGATCCTGGGGTCGCGGCTGGGGTTTGCGCGCAGAGGCTGACACGAGGCCGGCGCCGCGTCGGCCCCCGCCAGCGCTTTGAACCCAGGGATTCCACCTGGCCTGGCACAAGATGTGCATACGGATGCATGGCCAGAGCGAAATCAATCCCAGGTTGAGCCCACGAGTTTCAATAATTGAGAACTTTAGGGTGAACTAGGGTAACTACCTGCGCCTTGAATGTGCATGCGCATTCACAATGGCGCACCTTTTTTTGCCCACCATGACCGCACTCCTCAGCTTTCGCCCCACCCCGCTGCCCGTTGCCGTCGGCGCGCGTGGTGCCTACATCTATGACGCCGACGGCCGCGACTATCTGGACGGCTCAGGCGGCGCAATGACCGTCAGCCTGGGCCACGGCGTACCCGAAGTCGTGCAGGCAATCCAGGCCCAGGCCGAGCGGCTGTGCTTTTCGTACCGCACCCAATTCGGCAATGAGCCGGCGCACGAGCTGGCGCAGGCCCTGGTGGAACTGGCCCCGTCCGGCATCGCTCATGCGTTCTTCGTCAACAGCGGCTCTGAGGCCTCGGAGCTGGCCATCCGCTCCTCAATCCAATACTGGCGCGAACGCGGGCAGCCGGCGAAAACCCTGATCCTGGGACGCGAGATCAGCTACCACGGCATGACGATGGGGGCGCTGTCCATGTCCGGCCACACGGCCCGCCGCAGCGACTACGCCAACTTGCTGCACCCCCTGGCCTTGGGCCCCAGCCTGCCCCGCCCCGGTGACGGCGCGGACGCCACCGTGGTGGAGGACCATCGCCGCCAATGGACCGAGGCCATCGGCTCCGTCGGGGCGGACCGCGTGGCGGCGCTGATCGTCGAGCCCATCGTGGGCGCGGCGGGCGGCGCGCTGACGCCGCCACCGGGTTACATGCGCATGCTGCGCGAGGTCTGCGACGCGCAAGGCGTGTTGTTGATTGCCGACGAGGTGATCACCGGCATGGGGCGCACGGGGCGCTGGTTCGCCTGCGACCACGACGGCGTCACGCCCGACGTGATCACCGTCGCCAAAGGCCTCACCAGCGGCTACACGCCCATGGGGGCGGTGTTGTACCGCGATACCGTGGTCGAGGCCATGCGTTCGGGCTCACGCAGCGCGCCCTTCGGGCACACCTTCAGCGGCAATCCCCTGAGCGCCGCCACGGCCCTGGCTGTGGTGCGCTACCTGCGGTCGCATGCGGTACTCGACAACGTGGCCGCCCGGTCGGAGCAGCTGCGCTCGGGCCTGCTGCAGCTTCAGGTTCGCCATCCGCAACTGATGGGCAACGTGCGCGGCCGCGGGCTGTTGCTCGGCTTTGACCTGTTCGACC
This sequence comes from Hydrogenophaga sp. SNF1, assembly GCF_034421675.1. Taxonomy (NCBI): domain Bacteria; kingdom Pseudomonadati; phylum Pseudomonadota; class Betaproteobacteria; order Burkholderiales; family Comamonadaceae; genus Hydrogenophaga; species Hydrogenophaga sp. SNF1. Next base: position 15,505 of record NZ_CP139793.1, on the reverse strand, counting down.
CCGTGCGCGGGGGGGCGCCCGAGCCCTCGATGAACGCCAACAGCGCGTTCACCGACGACTGCCAGGCCGAAGGCCTGATCGTCTATCCGGCCGGCATCGCCCCGGCCAACCACGCCGCGATCGTCAGTCCGCCGCTCACCATCAGCGCCGAGGACGCCGCCGTCCTGCTGAGCCGGCTGGACGCCGGCTTGCGCCGATTCGCCGCCCGCTTTTCCCCCACCTGAGTGCCATCCAAAGGAGCTTCCCATGTCGAACACACCCCTCAGCCGTCGCGACGTCCTCAAAGCCTTGGCCGCTACCGGCGGCTCGATGATCGGTGGCGTCTCCTGGGCGCAGTCCGCCCAGGGCCCTTTGAACATCGCGGTCATCTCGCAGTTCAGCGGCAACTACGCCACCCTGGGCCCCTCGATCCTGCGCGGCGCCCAGCTCATGGTTGAGGAGCGCGGTGGCACCGTGCTGGGCCGCAAGATCAACCTGTTTCAGCGTGATGACGAAGGCAAGCCAGCCGTGGGCGTTCGCCGCCTCACCGAACTTGTGGAAAACGAGGGCGTGCGCTACTTCCTGGGCAACGCGTCCAGCGCCGTAGGCCTGGCCGAGGCCGACCTGGCCGCGCGCTCCAAGGTGGTGCAATTCGCTGGCGGCGGATCCGACGAGTTCACGGGTGCGCGCTGCAACGACTACACCTTCCAGTGGTCGGCGCACCCCTACACCGCCTGCAGCGCCACCTTGGAATACATCCGCAAGCAGTACCCAAAGGCCAAACGCATCTACACCCTCACTGCCGACTACGCCTTTGGCCATTCGCTGCTGAAGTACACGCAGGCCTTGGCGGGTGGCCTGGGCTTCGAGGTCGTCGCGGGCGACAAGCACCCGGCCGGCGAGCGCCAGTTCACGCAGTACTTCAACAAGGCCTTTGCGGCCAAGCCCGACGTCGTGCTGCTGCTCACCGCTGGTGCCGACTTCCTGGCCGCCGTGCGCCAGCTCCACAGCTTCGGCGCCAAAGACCTGGTGGTGGGGGCGCCTTGGGCGGCCGAGATCGATGACCTCAAAGAGCTCACGCCCGACATGCGCAGCGGTCTGGTGCTGGGCCTGAACTACCACGCGGGCATCGACAACCCCGTGAACAAGGCCTTCGTCGCGCGCGCCACCCAGAAATTCAAAACCCCGCCAACCTATCCCATGGCCATCGGCTACGACGGCTTCCGCACGCTGTTCTTGGCGATGGAGAAGGCCAACAGCGTCGATCCCACGGCGGTGGCCAAGGCCATGGAAGGCTGGCGCTATGACAGCGTGCACGGCAGCACGCTGATCGAGGCGCGCACGCACCAGACCACGCGCCCGTACTACATCGCGCGTTGCAAAGGCCCCGGCGAAATGAAGGGCCCCGACGACATCGCCGAGATCGTGTATGAGGGCAACAAGCCGCAGCCGGCCGAACTCAACGACTGCAAGCGGACTTGAGTCCAGGCTGTAACAGGAGAAGCCTCTTGAGTTCACTTGTGGCTGCGCAGCTCATCAACGGCTGCGCGATCGGAATGCTGTATGCGGTGATGGCCTTCGGTCTGTCCATCATCAAGGGGCTTCTCAACGTCCCGAACTTCGCGCATGGCGCCTTGTTCGCGGCAGGCGCCTACGTCTGCTTCGGGCTCAGCGGCCTGGGCCTGCCCTTCGGCGTGGCCCTGGCCTGCGCGTTTGCCGTGCCCGCACTGATCGGCGCGCTGCTGCAACGCTTCGGCCTGGAGAAGCTTGCCAAGGCCGACTACCTGTTGCAGGTGCTGTTCCTGTTCGGCGTTGCGCTGGCGCTGGAGCAGACCCTGGTCGTGATCTGGGGAACCTCGGGCGTGAGCCTGACGCCGCCCGACGCGCTGAGCGGCTCGTTCGACCTGGGCTTCATGCGGCTGCCCCGATACCTGGTGTTCGTGACCGTGGCCAGCGCGATCAGCATCGCCGTGTTGTGGTTTCTCATCGAGCGCACCAGGATCGGCTCCCAGGTCCGCGCCGGCATCGAGAAAAGCGAAATGGCGCGTTGCCTGGGCATCAACGTCAAGGGCCTGCTGGTGCTGGGCTTTGCGCTGGGCGCCGGCATGGCCGGTCTGGCCGGTGGCATCGCGCTGCCGCTGCTGGGCGCCAACAGCAGTTCGGGCAACGACATGATGTCGATCGCTTTCGTGGTGCTGGTGCTGGGCGGCCTGGGCTCGCTCTACGGATCGGTGGTGGCGGGCCTGCTGCTGGGCATCGTGCAGAGCCTCAGCACGCTGGTGGCGCCCACCATGAGTACCCTGCTGTTGTACGTCGTAATGACCCTGGTGCTGCTGGTGCGGCCCCAAGGCCTGTTCGGGGAGCGCTGAAGCCATGCGCATCAAACACTCAGGCTGGCGCGTGCCCGCGGTCCTCGCGGTTGTTCTGGCCATCGCGCCCTTCACCATGCCGGTGAACATCGCGAACGAAATCGTGGTCATGGCCATCTTCGCCATGGCCGCCAATCTCATCATCGGAGTCGCCGGGCTGTACTCGTTCGGCCACGCCACCTTCTTCGGCATCGGCGCCTACATGGGCGGCTACTTCCTCGCGCAATACGGCACCTCCACCCTCACCACGCTGGTGATCGCCACCGTGGCCGGTGCGGCATCGGCCGCGCTGATGGGCGCGATCGTCATCCGCCGCACGGGCTTCTACTTCATGATGCTCACTTTCGCCTTCAACCAGATGGCGTTCTACGTGGTGCTCACCTGGTCCAACGTGACCGGAGGCGAAGACGGCATGGGTGGCATCTCGCGTACCCCGCTGGGCCTGCCTGGCCTGGGTTCGATCAGCCTGGACGATCGCCATGTGTTCTACGCGCTGTGCGCGACGGTGTTCATCGCCAGCTTCTATGTGCTCAACCGCGTTAAGCGCAGCGCGCTGGGTCTGGTGTTGGAGTCGGCCAAGGAAAACCCGCGCCGCACCGCCTCGATTGGCTACTCGGTCTACCAGGCGCAGATCACCGCCTTTGCCATCTCGGGCGCCTTCGCCGGCCTGGCAGGCGCGCTCTACGCGCTGCTCTACCGCTTCGTGCCGGTGGACACCATCAGCCTGGCCATGTCGGGCAACGTGGTGTTCATGATCGTGATCGGCGGCCTGTCCTCCATGGTCGGTCCGTTGATCGGCGCGGCGGTGTTCGTCTGGCTGCAGGGCCTCTTCAGCCTGGTGTGGGCGCGCTGGGCTCTGCTGTTCGGCCTCTTCATCGTGCTGGTGGTCTTCACCATGCCCAAGGGCCTGGTGGGTGCGTTCGAGCAGCTGCGCACCGCGTGGGCGCAACGCAAGGGTGGGCGAGCATGAGCGCGCAGATTGCACTGGAGGCAGTGAACGTCACCAAGCGCTTCGGCAGCATGACGGCGGTTGACGACGTGTCGATCCGGTTCACGGCCGGGCGCCTGCACACCATCCTGGGACCCAACGGCGCGGGCAAGACCACGTTGTTCAATCTGCTCACCAAGGACTACAGGCCCGACGGCGGCGAGATCCGCCTGCTGGGCGAAGCCGTGACGTCGCTCAAGCCGCACGAAATCGCGCGCCGCGGTGTGGGTCGGTCTTACCAGATCACCAGCGTCATCCGCGAGCTGAACTTCTTCGAGAACGTGCTGCTGGCCGCCTACCGCGCCCGGCGCCAGGGTCGCTTCGGCGTCTGGCGCGAGGTGCGCGCCGACCCCATGTCCGCCGACGAAGCTCGCCGCCTGCTGGCCAGCCTGGGCCTGGAGCGCTTTGCCGAGCGCAAGGCGGCCGACGTGTCCTATGGCGACCAACGCATGCTGGAGCTGGCGGTGACGCTGGCCACGCAACCCCGCGTGTTGTTGCTCGACGAGCCCACCGCCGGCCTGTCGCAGCGCGAAAGCGAGCGCGTCAAGGACGTCGTGAATTCGCTCAAATCGCGCTACACCATCGTCATGATCGAACACAAGATGAACGTGGTGATGGACATCTCCGATGACGTGACCGTGATGGCCAGGGGCCGGGTCATTGCCTCGGGTTCCCCCTCGCACATCGCGAACGACGCCGCCGTCAAGGCCGCGTACTTTGGACTATGAAGACACTGCTGCACGTCGACGCCATCGAAACCTTCTACGGCAAGAGTCAGGCCCTGCATGGCGTGAGCTTCCACGTGGAAGAGGGTGAAACCGTGGCGCTGCTCGGGCGCAACGGCGCGGGCAAGACCACCACGCTGCGCTCCATCATGGCCCTCAGCCGCGTGGCTTCGGGCGCCGTGCGTTTTGATGGGCAGGACATCAGCGGCCGCGAAACGCACGAGATCGCGCGCCTGGGCATCACGCTGGTGCCCGAAACGCGCGACGCCTTTTCCCTGCTCACGGTCGAAGAGAACATCCTGCTCGGGTACCGGCCAGGATCGCCTTTCACGCTGGAGCGCATCCTCGATCTGTTGCCCATCATTCAGGAGTTCCGTGGCCGCAAGGGGGGCGAGCTCTCGGGCGGGCAGCAGCAGCTCATGGTGATGGCGCGCGGCCTGGCCATGGGCCCCCGGGTGCTCCTGCTCGACGAGCCGTCCCAGGGGCTGGCGCCCGTGATGGTGACCGCGGTGGCGGAGATTCTGCAGACGCTCAAGAAGGAGCGGCTCACGGTGGTGCTGGTCGAGCAGAATCTGCGCATGGCACTGGACGTGGCCGATCGCGTCGTGCTTCTGGAGGACGGGGCGACGGTCGACACCATGAGCAGCGCGCAGGCTCTGGCGGACCCTCCCCGGCTTGAAAAACACCTGGCCGTTCACTGAATAATCTCCCGCATGACCGCCTCGCGCTCCCACCTTCCCGTCACGCAAAAGGACGTCGCCAAACTTGCCCAGGTGTCGCAAGCGGCCGTGTCGCGCTGGACCTCGGGGCGGGGCTACGTCGCGGCCGATGTGCGCGAGCGCATCGAGAAGGCGGTGGCCGAGCTGGGCTACGCGCCGCATCCGTTGGCGCAGGGACTCAGCAGCGGCCAGTCCGACATCGTGGCCATCGTCATGGCCAACATCACGAACCCCTGGTACCCGGTGGTGCTGGAGCGCATCACGCACGCGCTTCAGGCGTTGCAGCTGCAGGTGCTGCTGTTCAACGCGACGCCGCCCCAGTCGGTGGACGATGTGGTGCCCGACGTGCTGCGCTACCGCGTGCGCGGAGCCATCATCACCACGGCTGCCCTGTCGTCGACGGCGGCGCAGCAGTTTGCCTCTCGAGGCATACCTGTGGTGCTGTTCAACCGCACCACGCGCACCGGCGGCGTGCATTCGGTGTCCTGCGACAACGCAGATGGCGGCCGCACAGCGGCGGACTGCCTGCTCAAGGCGGGCGCCCGCCACGTCGCGTTCATGGGCGGTGGGCAGGACGCGTCCACCAGCGCCGATCGGTTGCGTGGCTTCGTGCAGCAACTGCACGAGTGGGACCGGGCGCCGGTAGCCACCCTGGAGGGTGAGTTCACCTACGAATGGGGCTTCGAGGCGGTGCAGCAGCTCATGGCGCAGCATCCGGAGATCGACGGCATCTTCTGCGCGGACGACGAAATCGCGTCGGGTGCCATGGACGCGCTGCGCTTTCGCCTGGGCAAGCGCATCCCGCAGGACGTGCGTGTCCTGGGCTTTGACGATCACCCGATCGCGGCCAAGGCGGCCTACCAGCTCACCACCATTCGCCAGCCTGTGCAAGGAATGATCCAGCAGGCGATTGAGCTGCTGCTCAACGGCGAGATCGCCCAGCCCTCGACGCAGTTGCTCAAGGGCCAACTCATCATGCGCGGCTCGGTTTGAGCCTGTGCGCAGCCACTGGGGCGTTCCGCCCCGCGAGGACCTGACCATGTTCGATGTGATTTTCAAGAACGGCACCGTGTTCGACGGTTCCGGTGCGCGCGGTGAAGTGCGTGATGTCGGCGTGCGCGACGGGCGCATCGAGGCGATCGGGGCACTGGGCGAAGACGCCCGCCAGCTCGTGGATTGCAGCGGCCTCACCGTCGCGCCGGGCTTCATCGACATCCACACGCACTCCGATGCCACGCTGCTGTCCGACCCCGACGGCTACAGCCTGCTGATGCAGGGCGTGACCACGGAGATCATTGGCAACTGCGGCTTCTCCTGTGCTCCGTGCCTCAAGCGTGAACTGGTGGAGCGCTTCATGGTAGGGCGTCTGCCGGGCCAGGCCTTCACCTGGTCTTCCTTTGGGGAATACCTTGATGTGCTGCAGGCGCAGCGCCCTGGCCTGAACGTGGGCGCCTACGTGGGGCACAACACCGTGCGCCTGAACGTGGTGGGCAACGAGCCCAGGGGCGCCACGGACGACGAGCTGCAATACATGGGCAACATCATGCGTCGCTCGCTTGAGGAAGGCGCCATCGGCGTGAGTTCGGGGCTTGAATACAACCCCGGCTTCAACTCGGACCTGCGCGAACTGGTGGAAATGGCCAAGGTGGCCAAGGAGTTCGATGCCGTCTACGCCAGCCACATCCGAAACCGCGACTGGAACTACGAGATGGGCCTTGGCGAGGCGCTGGCCACGGCGCGGCTGTCACAGGCGCGTTTGCAGCTCTCCCACCTGGCGCCCAAGACCGGCGCCCCGGCCCACGCGGCCGAGCACATGCTGGAGATGATCGAATGGACGCGCCAGGGTGGCGCGGACGTGGGTTTCGATGTCATCCCGCACGAATGGGGGCCGACCTTCCTCTACACCATCCTTCCCAAATGGGCCTACGAAGGCGGGGTGCCCTCCATGCTGCAGCGCCTGGCAGACCCTGGCCAGCGCGCGGCCCTCAAGAACAACACCTTTCCCCAATGGAAACTGGTGGCGCAGAAGCGCTGGTCTGAACTGGTGCTGACCCGCTCAGCTGGTAACCGTGAGCTGGTCGGACTGGATTTCGCCGAGATCGGGCGCCGCCGTGGCGTGGACCCGCACGACGCCATCCTCGACATCCTGCTGGAGGAAGGCGAGGCCGTCGCCGACTGCACCTGGGCCGGCCGCATCTCCGAGGACCAGGACATCCGCCTGCTGATGTCGCAGCCCGGCTGCGCGGTGATTTCGGACGCCATCACCCTGAACACGAGCGGGCCGCTGAAGGACGTGCAGTTCGCGCCCACGGCCTTCGGCTGGACCGCGCGCTTCCTGGGCCACTACGCGCGCGACCTCGGCATGATGGACTTGGGCGAAGGCATCCGCCGGCTCACTTCGCTGCCCGCGCAACGCATGGGCCTGAAGGCGCGTGGCAGCTTGCAGAAGGGCTACCACGCCGACGTGGTGGTGTTCGACGCCCATCGGATCTCGGACCGCTCCTCCGTGCAGAACATGGCCAAAAGCCCGCAAGGCTTGTTGCACGTAATGGTCAACGGCCAATTCGCCGTGAAGGACGGCGCGCGGACGGCGGTTCGCGCCGGGCAGGTGTTGCGGCGCTGAGCGCCGGGGCGGCGTCGGCCAGGTGGGCCATTGGGGTGCGGGTGACGTGTTCCGGGCGGCGCTGTTCGGAACCTTGGCCTCGTGGGCTCACCTCCACGGGGCCAGGCCCTCAGTCATCGCAAGGCCTTGCAGTCCTTCATGCAGCGCACGGCCTTGGTGTCGGGCCGGTCGTCGACCATGAAGCCGTCGCGGTTGGGCATCTTGAGCGCCTTGAGCGTGGCAGCGTTCACCACCGCATCGGCCGGCAACAGGCCGTTGAGGTGCAGGATGTAGCCGGTGACGGCGTAGACCTCGTCGTTGCTCAGGGACTGCGGCTGGGTGAGCGGCATGGCCCGGCGCACGTAGTCGAAGAGCACGGGCGCAAACGGGTACATGCTGCCCGGGGTCAGGAGGCGGCGCTCGGTGGTGAAGGAGCCGATGCCGCCGACCATGGTGCCGAACATGGGCCCGCCCTCCGCCTTGGCGCCGTGGCAGGACGCGCATTTGCCGTCGTACACGGCCTGGCCCTGGGCGATGGTGCCGCTGCCGTCCGGCAGGCCCGCGCCGTCGGTGGTGCGGATGTCGATGTTCCAGCTGGCCAACTCGGCCTCGGTAATGGGTTGGCCGAACGCGGCCTTGACCGCGGGCGCCGCGGTGGCGTGCGCACCGGGGCCCTTGGGCTGAGCCGGCTGTGCGGCCTGCGCGGTGCCCGCCAGCAGCCAGGCGCAGGCCATGGCGCAGCCCAGGGGAATGAAGGTCTTAAGCGATGGCATTGCTCACCTCCCCGGCGGTGTTGATGGCCCAGGGGAAGATGCCGTTGTGGTGCTGCACGAAGCCGGTGATGGCGCGCACCTTCTGGATGTCTTCCACGGTGGGTTGCACATAGCCCGTCGAATCCACCGCGCGGCTGGCGATCTTGGCGGGCGAGCCGTCCCAGTTCCAGCGCAAGCGAAAGCGCGTCAGGCATTTGTCGAGCACCGGCTCTTCCAGCTCGGCCTTGCGCCAGGTTCGCCCGCCGTCCACGGTGACATCCACCGCGCGGATCTTGCCCAGGCCCGACCAGGCGAAGCCGATGATTTCCACCGGGCCGCGCTGCACCTTCATCGAGCCCGAGGGCGAGGTGATCACCGACTTGGCCTCCATGGCGAAGCTGAACTGGCGCCATTTGCCGTTGGGCATGGGGTCGGTGTAGCGCGCGGTTTCGCTGCGCAGGTGCCAGGGCTGGTCGCCCATCTTCAGGCGGCGCAGCCACTTGATGCTGACGTTGCCCTCCCAGCCGGGGATGAACAGCCGCAGCGGGTAGCCGTTCTCGGCGCGCAGCATCTCGCCGCCGGTGGCGTAGACCAGCAGCGCGTCGTCCATCAGCTTCTTGATGGGCAGGCTGCGGGCGTGGGCCGAGCCATCGGCGCCTTCGGCCAGGCCCCAGGTGGCCTTGGGGTCGACACCGGCCTCGTCCAGCAGCACGGACAGGGGCACGCCCGTCCACTGCGTGCACGAGAGCAGGCCGTGCGTTTGCTGAACGGTCTTGGCGGCCGGTTTGAGCCAGTCGGTGAGGCCGTTGCCCGAGCACTCCATGAAGTAGAAGCGCGATACCGAGGGGTAGCGCATGAGGTCGCTCATGGTGAACACCAGCGGCTGGCGAACCATGCCGTGGATCGCGAAGCGGTGCTGCTCCGGGTCGATCTCCGGCACGCCGTTGTGGTGGCGCTCGTAGATCAGCCCGTTGGGCGTGACGATGCCGTGCTGCTGGTGAACCGGCGTGAAGCTCCAGTCGGAGAAGTTCTGCTTGTTCACCAGCACGTCGGTGCGCCGGCGCTTGACGTGCGCCTCGAACTTGGACGGCATGCCGTACTCGTTCTCGGGGATCGGCGTGCCCGGGCGCAGGTTGGATTCCGGCACCGGCAGCGCGGCCCGGGCCTGGCCGGCCGCCGCCAGGCCCGCCAAGCCGGCGGCGGCCGCCGCCGTCTGCGCGAACAGCTGTCGCCGTGCGGGTTGCCGCGGGTGGGTGATGGACCGCGTGGTCGCCAGCTCCGATTGGGCCTGCCGCACCAAGCTCTGGCCTGGGTCTTCCTTGCTCACGGGTTGTCTCCGGTGGGGTGTTGGGGGATATCGACCGACCGATCGGTACAGACCACTATGGCGGCAATCGCCAAGGAAGATCACTGGGGTTTACCCGTGGAGGCCCCGGCCCGCCGCGTCAGGTGGCGCGCAGCATGCGCAGCGTCAGGTCGTTGAAGCGCTCGGCGATGGCCTGTGCGCCCTCGGGCCGTTGCGGCTTCATCCAGAGGTAGCAGTAGTAGTACATGCCGAGCACGCCCTTGAGCACGAGGGCATCGAAGGGCCGGAACACGCCGGTTTGCGCGCCTTCGATCATGGTGTCGCGCCACACCTGTTCGTAGCGGCTGTGCCAGCCCATGACCTCGTTGCAGCGCTCGGTGGAGAGCGACTGCACGTCCCGGAAGCAGACCGTCAGCTCGGCCTGGTGAGAGGCCACCTTGTGCACCAGGGTCGAGCCGAGCCGGGTCAGCCGCGCGACCGGGTCGCTTTCCTCGGCCTTGAGGCGCAGCGCGCTGTCGGCCAACTCGGTGATGTACTCACGGGTGACGTCGTACAGCAGGTCTTCCTTGCTGCGGATGTGGTGGTAGAGCGCCCCGCGGCCGAGCTTCACCGCGTCCTGGATGTCGCTCATGCCGACCGCGTGGTACCCCCGCTGCGCGAACAGCTGGGCCGCGATCTTCACGATGCGCGCCCGCTGAGGGAGGTCGGGGTAGTCGGTGATGTCCATGGCAGGACGGAGGGGCGGTGCCGGCGATCACAAGGCCGGTCAAACGTCGATGTTCCCCGCCCGCAGCGCGTTGGTCTCGATGAAGTCGCGCCGCGGCTCCACCTCATCGCCCATCAGCATGGTGAACACGCGGTCCGCCTCGATCGCGTCGTCGATCTGCACGCGCAGCAGGCGGCGCACCTCGGGGTCCATGGTGGTCTCCCAGAGCTGCTCGGGGTTCATCTCGCCCAGGCCCTTGTAGCGCTGGCGCGCGGTGGTGCGCTCGGCTTCGCTGATGAGCCATTGCATGGCGGTGCGGAAGTCGCTCACGCGCTCTTCCTTCTGCTTGTCGCCCTCGCCGCGCATGACCTTGGCGCCGTCGCCCAGCAGGCCACGGAAGGTGTTGGCGGCCTCGGCCAGGGCGGCGTAGTCGGCGCCGTGCACGAAGTCCTGCGTGATGACGCTGCTCTTGATGTTGCCGTGGTGGCGGCGGCTGATGCGCAGCACCGGCTTGTCGGTGCGCTGGTCGAACTCGGCCGTCACGGTGGCGGGCACGCCGGTGGTGCTGAGTTCGCGCAGCTTGGTCTGCAGGTCCTGCGCGCTGGCGGACGCGGCCTCCATGTCGTCCAGCCCAAGGGCCACGCCGTCGGCCACGGCGCGCAGCGCCTCGGCGTCCATGAAGGCCGACAGGCGCGCGATCACGTGTTCGGCCACCTGGTGCTTGCGAGCGAGCTCTTCGAGCGTGGCGCCTTCGAGGGTGGCGTTGGACGCGCCACCGGTCATCACCTTGGCGTCTTTCAGCGCGATGCGCAGCAGAAAGCCGTCGAGCGCGGCGGCGTCTTTGAGGTACAGCTCTTCCTTGCCGCTCTTGACCTTGTACAGCGGCGGCTGCGCGATGTAGATGTGGCCGCGCTCCACCAGCTCGGGCATCTGGCGGTAGAAGAAGGTCAGCAGCAGCGTGCGGATGTGGGCGCCGTCCACGTCGGCGTCGGTCATGATGATGATGCGGTGGTAGCGCAGCTTGGCCACATCAAAGTCGTCGGCGCCGCTCTTGCCATCGCCCGCGCTGCCGGCCTTGCCGATGCCCGTGCCCAGCGCGGTGATGAGCGTGAGGATCTCGTTGGAGCTCAGCAGCTTCTCGTAGCGCGCCTTCTCCACGTTGAGGATCTTGCCGCGCAGCGGCAGGATCGCCTGGAACTTGCGGTCGCGGCCTTGCTTGGCCGAGCCGCCGGCGGAGTCGCCCTCCACGATGTAGATCTCGCACAGCGCCGGGTCCTTCTCCTGGCAGTCGGCGAGCTTGCCGGGCAGGCCCATGCCGTCGAGCACGCCCTTGCGGCGCGTCATCTCGCGCGCCTTGCGCGCGGCTTCGCGCGCCCGCGCGGCCTCGATGATCTTGCCGCAGATGATCTTGGCGTCGTTGGGCCGCTCCTGCAGGTAGTCGGTCAGCAGGCGCGCCACCACGTCTTCCACCGGGCCGCGCACCTCGCTGGAGACCAGCTTGTCCTTGGTCTGGCTGCTGAACTTGGGCTCGGGCACCTTCACGCTGAGCACGCAGCACAGGCCTTCGCGCATGTCGTCACCGCTGACCTCTACCTTGGCTTTCTTGGCCAGCTCGTTTTCTTCGATGTACTTGTTGATGACGCGCGTCATGGCCGCGCGCAGGCCGGTGAGGTGGGTGCCGCCGTCGCGCTGCGGGATGTTGTTGGTGAAGCAGAGCACCTGCTCGTTGTAGCCGCTGTTCCACTGCATGGCCACCTCGACACCGATGTTGGTGCCCTGGTCGCTCTGACGGTCGCCCGTGGCATGGAAGATGTTCGGGTGCAGGACGGTCTTGCCCTTGTTGATGAACTCGACGAAGCCCTTCACGCCGCCCGCACCGGAGAAGTCGTCTTCCTTGCCGCTGCGCTCGTCGTGCAGGCGGATGCGCACGCCGTTGTTGAGGAAGCTGAGCTCGCGCAGGCGCTTGCTCAGGATCTCGTAGTGGAAGTCGTTGTTCTCTTTGAAGATCTCGGTGTCGGGCAGGAAGTGCACCTCGGTGCCGCGCTTCTCGGTGGCGCCGGTCACCTTCATGGGCGAGATCTCGACGCCGCTCTGGTCTTCCAGGATGCGGTTCTGCACGAAGCCGCGCGCGAACTCCAGTTGGTGCACCTTGCCTTCGCGGCGCACCGTCAGGCGCAGCCACTTGCTGAGCGCGTTCACGCAGCTCACGCCCACGCCGTGCAGGCCGCCCGAGACCTTGTAGCTGTTCTGGTTGAACTTGCCGCCGGCGTGCAGTTCGGTCAGCGCGATCTCGGCCGCGCTGCGCTTGGGCTCGTGCTTGTCGTCCATCTTCACCCCGGTGGGGATGCCGCGGCCGTTGTCGACCACGCTGATGGAGTTGTCGGTGTGGATGGTGACGACGATGTCGTCGCAGTGGCCGGCGAGCGCTTCGTCGATGGAGTTGTCGACCACCTCGAACACCAGGTGGTGCAGGCCGGTGCCGTCGGAGGTGTCGCCGATGTACATGCCCGGGCGCTTGCGAACCGCTTCCAGGCCTTCGAGGATCTGGATCGAGCCCTCGCCGTACCCCTCACTCGCCCCGGCCTGGTTCGGATCGATCTTGGGCTGGAAATTGGAGCTTTCGGGGCTCGTGGACTCGTCGGACATAGGAACTTTCTCGATCGCTAGAAACGCCAAACCCGCTGTTCAGCGGGTCGGGCTCGATATCGGGTCGGGAGCGCTGCGCTCAGATGCGCATCGGCATGACAACGTACTTGAAGGCGTTGTCGTCGGGGTTGGTGACGAGCGCCGAGCTGTTGCCGTCGGCCAGCTCCACACGGACCATCTCCTGGCCCATGTTCTGCAGCGCGTCGATGAGGTAGGTGACGTTGAAGCCGATCTCGATGGTGTCGCCACCGTAGTCGATGTCGAGCTCGTCGACCGCCTCTTCCTGCTCGGCGTTGCTGGAGGCCACGCGCAGCGTGCCGGGCTCCACGTTCAGGCGCACGCCCTTGAACTTCTCGCTCGTCATGATGGCGGTGCGCTGCAGGCTGGCCAGCAGCGGCGCGCGGCCCAGGGTGACGATGTTCTTGTGGTTCTTCGGGATGACGCGGTTGTAGTCGGGGAACTTGCCCTCGACCAGCTTGGTGACGAACTCCATGCCGTCGAAGCTGAACTTGGCCTGGTTGGCCGCGAACTGCATTTCGATGGCACCGTCCTTGTCGGACAGCAGGCGCTGCAGCTCCAGCACGGTCTTGCGCGGCAGGATGACCTCCTGCTTGGGCACTTCCACGTCCAGGGTGGCCGAGGCGAAGGCCAGGCGGTGGCCGTCGGTGGCCACCAGGCTGAGCTGCTTGCCTTCGGCCACGAACAGGATGCCGTTGAGGTAGTAGCGGATGTCGTGCACCGCCATGGCGAAGGACACCTGGCCCAGCAGGCCCTTGAGCGTCTTCTGCGGCACGCTGAACGCGGGGCCGAAGCTGGCCGATTCCTGCACCAGCGGGAAGTCTTCGGCCGGCAGGCTTTGCAGCGTGAAGCGGCTCTTGCCGCCCTTGAGGATGAGCTTGCCGCCGGTCTGCTCCAGGCTCACGGTTTGGTCGCCCGGCATGGTGCGCAGGATGTCGATGAGCTTGCGCGCGCCCAGGGTGGTGGCGAAGCTGCCGCTGTCGCCGTCGAGCTCGGCCGTGGTGCGGATCTGGATTTCCAGGTCGCTGGTGGTGAGCTGCAACTGCGAGCCCGTCTTGCGCAGCAGCACGTTGGCCAGGATGGGCAGGGTGTGGCGCCGCTCCACGATGCCCGACACCGACTGCAGCGCGGCCAGAACCTTGTCCTGCGAGGATTTGAAAACGATCATCTGCGGCTCTTTCGTTATTTGAAGGTGTCTCCCGGAGCGGGATCGGCGGGCCAAAACCCCCCTATTCTCGCCCTTTTTGAACGCTGTTTACCAGCTGTTGCACCAGGGGTGGGCTCAGCCTTTCAGGGTCTGCTCCAGCACGTGCAGCTGCTGGTTGAGTTCGGTGTTCTGCTGGCGCTCGCCGGCGATCTTGCGCACGGCGTGCAGCACGGTGGTGTGGTCGCGTCCGCCAAACAGTTCCCCGATCTCGGGCAGGCTCTTCTGGGTGAGCTCCTTGGCCAGGAACATGGCGATCTGGCGCGGCCGGGCGATGCTGGCCGGGCGCTTCTTGGAATACATGTCGGCGACCTTGATCTTGTAGAAGTCGGCCACCGTCTTCTGGATGTTTTCCACGCTGATCTGCCGGTTCTGGATGGACAGCAGGTCTTTCAGGGCGTCGCGCGCCAGCTGGATGGAGATGTCCTTCTGGTTGAAGCGCGAATAGGCCAGGATCTTGCGCAGCGCGCCTTCGAGCTCGCGCACGTTGGAGCGCACGTTCTTGGCGACGAAGAAGGCCACTTCCTCGGGCATCACGGCGGCCTCGGCGGCGGCCTTGTTGATCAGGATGGCCACCCGCATTTCCAGTTCGGGCGGCTCGATGGCCACCGTCAGGCCGGAATCGAAGCGCGAGATCAGGCGCTCGGTGATGTCGGCCAGGCCCTTGGGGTAGGTGTCGCTGGTGAGCACGATGTGGCTCTTGCGGGCCAGCAGCGCCTCGAAGGCGTTGAAGAACTCTTCCTGGGTGCGGTCCTTGTTGGCGAAGAATTGCACGTCGTCGATCAGCAGCAGGTCCAGCGAGTGGTAGCGGGCCTTGAACTCATCGAAGGTCTTGCGCTGATAGGCCTTAACCACATCCGAGACGAACTGCTCGGCGTGGATGTAGAGAACTTTGGCCTGCGGCCGCTCGGCCAGCAGGTGGTTGCCGATGGCGTGCACCAGGTGGGTCTTGCCCAGGCCGACCCCGCCGTAGATGAACAGGGGGTTGTACAGCTGGCCCAGGCTGCCGGCCACGTGCATGGCCGCGGCGCGCGCCATGCGGTTGGCCGAGCCCTCCACCAGCGAGCCGAAGGTGAGCGAGGGGTTGAGCCGGGTCTTGGGCGCGCTCGCGGGCTCCAGGGGGGCCACGTCGGCCATCTCGGCGAGCACGGGATCGGCCGGTGCGTCGAACACCGGGCGGTTGGCGGGCATTGTCCGCACGGGGGCTTCACGAGGAGCGAGCGCTAACTCAAGCGTGACGGGCGCGCCCCGAACACTTTCCAGCAACGCGCTGATGCGGGCGGCGTACTGGGCCCGAATCCAGTCGAGCTTGAAGCGGTTGCCCACGGCCAGGACGACCTTGGAATCGTCCGGCGCGACGGTGGCGCTCAGGGGGCGAATCCAGGTGTTGAACTGCTGCTCGGGGATTTCCTGGGCCAGGCGTTCGATGCACGCCGACCACAGCGAACGGTCGTCGCGCAGCGCGGCAGAAGGGGGGGTGCCCTCGGACAT